>CAZRPI010000097.1:10258-13689 GCA_964601865.1 uncultured Pelobacter sp.
TCTCATCGAACGAGGAATCCATGCCGATTCGTAAACGTGTTGTTCTGACCGCCGTGGGTGGAGGCCGTGGAGAAGGAACTGCTACGAATCCGGAGAGCATCCGGCGCTCTCTTGAACGGGCCGGGGTATGCTTCGATTCCCCGGAAGCGATGGCGGCCACCCTGCCGTTCTCCATCAACGACGTTACCGCCGGTTCCGAGAGCGAACTGCAGGCAGTGGTGGCCGGATCGCGCGGGAAGGTGGATCTGCCGCTCGTCATCGAACAGTCCAACTACTTCGCCAACATGATGCGGCGCGCCAAGGCGGGCGAGACATCCCGCAAGGTGGTTGCCGACCTGGAGCGGTTCCTGGGGGAGAATTACTCGGGGATCTGGGAAAACAGCTGGGTCCGTTTTCCTCGCAGCCGTCTTTGCAAGGATGCCGTCGATGTGCTGGAGAGGGATCTGCTGGCCGACAAGAACAACCCGGCCGGGGGGCTACGGAGCGACGCGGAGCGCTTCGGCTTTCAGGATCACATGGGGCGGGAGATGGTCCGTCTTCCGGTCAGTTATCTCATGAAGCTGGCTCTGGCGGATCACTTGGGGCGGCAGCCTCTGCTTCCCCCCGCCATCAGAAATACCGGCGTCCGGTTGATGGAGCATTTTCTCAATGACAATACGTCACCGGAAACCTTCTCCTGCAACGTGCTTTCTCCCGATCCCGGCAACGGCATGGGCCGGGTGGTGGCCAGGGAGACCGGCGTCCGGTTTCTCATGACCCAGATGCTGGTAATGTACGCCAACCGGGTTTTCGGTCTCGGGGAACATGGCCAGACCGCCATGACCTATTTCGCGCCCCTCCCTCCGGTGAGGCAGAAGGAACTCAACGATCTCGTCTCTGATTCGTTCTACCGCGAGCTTTTCATGAGCCCCTGCCTTTCGGGGTGGGACCGGGGGGAGGACAAGCACCGCTACATGCACCTCTGCCATCAGGTCCTCTCGCGGAGCCAGTGGAACGGAGTGGCAAAGCTGAGGGACTCGGGAATCATCCTCAACAACTTGGTGGTACTGCCCAGTCCGTCAAACATCAGTCTCGCGAACAACGGCGTTCACATAAGCCTGGGTAGCAGACGCCTGACCGGCGCCATGGCCGACGGGAGGAGTGGATACGGCATTCTCCAGGAGAAAAAACTGGGCGATCTGGTCATTAAGATTATCGAGCATTTTCTCCCCCTGTTCGTGGGAACGTACAGCGCTGCCCCCCACAGGCTGGCATTCGCCGATTTTCATCCGGAGAAGGCTCTGGGGTTTCTGCCCCATGAACTGGATTACACCCATCTCCGGATGCTCTGGCGGCGCTGGCGCAAGAAAGCCGATCTGTCCATCCTGGGGAATTCCCTGACCCCCTTCGGCCCGGAAAGCCTTGACCGCATGGTGAGCGGACTCTTCAGGCTCAGGGGGGATTTCACGCCCGATTATCGCCTGGTGGATTATCTTGCCTGTCTCCTCTCCACGGACCGCAGCCCGGCCCTGGACGGCGAGCTGGGGAACGGCGACCGCCTGCGCAGGGATCTGGCCGACATGGGGGTGTTTGACGAGCAGATGTCGGTCTATCTCCTCTACAAGATGCGCGAGTTCGGGAAGATGGGATTTTCCGGGTTCGAGGGGAGGTATTACAGCTTGTTCGAGAATTTCGACGGTGACATGGGCCGGGCGGCCGATCTGCAGATCCTGGTTACCGCGCTGGCTTTCAAGTACCTGGCCCTGGGAACGGAGCACGGCCACATTCCCGACAGCCCATCTCTGGAAAGCGAACGGCGGCAGATCTTCTTCGGCGCCGCCATCGGCATCCCGACCTTCTTCGTCCACAGGAACACTCCAAATCTGTTTCTGCAAAAGATACTCGGGAAAACGAAAAATGTCCGCTCCAGCCATCGCTATCCCGGATATCTGCGGGTATACAACCATGAATACCGGCTGGCCCTGATGCGGCTGATCCGTGAGGATGGGGCGGACCTGGTGGAGTTGCTGGGGATGGGGGGAACCCTCGATGACCTTGAACGGCGTCTGACGGATCCTGATCGGCATTCGGCCGCCGGCCGTCTCACCGACGGCATTCTGGAGGAGTTGAACGCCTCTTCACCTCTCTCGCTCAGTGCCCGTGATTTCAACTGCGGCGCCGAAAGGTACTACCGCACGACCCTGCGGAAACGGCACATGCGTGAAGCCTACGGATTTCTGGAGGATGCGTGCCGGATTATCGACCGGGAAGCGCTCCATGCCGACAGTCCCCTGCGTCCCGCATTGAATCGCATACTCCACGGACAGGGAAGTGTCTCCTTTCTTGAGCGGGCCAGGGAAGATCTGCTGGACGAGGTTGCCGACACCGAAACGCTGCAGCGACTGATCAACCTTATTCTGCTTTCGGTTTTTTCCGACGAGACACAGATTGGCCTTAATAAACATAATGCAGGGAGTAACCAGGAATATGCGGCACCAGTACATAGAGCGGGATAGCGGCAGGGTCGTGACCGAACAGTTACTGGCCGACCGGATGGTGAGACTGCTCTACCATGGCGTCCGTGAAAACAGCGACCGGTTTTTCAGACTTCTTACCAGCGGTTGGTCATCCCATATTCTCGGGATGGTCAATTTCGATCGCCCGGTATTGTTCCCGACGAAACTGGTAACCGATTACGGAGTAAATCCGGCGGAGCTTCTGGACCCTCCCGAGAGTCTGAATACTCCGCGCAAGGTTTTCGAACGGAAGATCCGCTATGAAGAGTGCCGCCCCATGCCGGCCGAGACGGATGCTGTGGTCTCGCCGGCCGATGCCCGCGTCATCGCGGGGTCGTTCAGAGATACTTCGCTCCTGTTTCTGAAGGAAAAGTTCTTCGTCTTCGAGGAGCTTTTGGGAAACTATAAACGCCGCTGGCTCGAAGCATTTGGAGGGGGCGATTTTGCCGTTTTCCGGCTGACGCCGGACAAGTACCACTACAACCATACGCCGGTTGCCGGACGGGTGGTGGATATCTATACCATTGACGGCGAGTATCACGCATGCAATCCGTCGGCCGTAGTCGCCATGGCCACCCCCTATTCCAAGAACCGCCGGGTGGTGACCGTCATTGACACGGATGTTGCAAACGGAACCGGTGTGGGACTGGTGGCCATGGTGGAGGTGGTGGCGCTCATGATCGGAGACATCGTCCAGGCATACAGCGAGCGCGGTTACGAATCGCCCGGACCGGTGGAAACCGGCATGTTCCTGGAGAAGGGGCGGCCCAAAAGCCTCTACCGTCCCGGCAGCAGCACCGATATCCTCGTCTTTCAGCCCGGTCGCGTCAGGTTCAGCGAGGATATCCTGAAAAACATGCATCGTCCGGGGGTCTCCAGCCGTTTTTCGCACGGTTTCGGCAAGCCGCTGGTGGAGACCGATCTCAGGGTGAGGTC
>CAZRPI010000098.1:0-8721 GCA_964601865.1 uncultured Pelobacter sp.
TTGAAAACACCCTGGAGATGACGGCTGAATACGTTAAGTCCGACAGACTCCTAGGGAGTCGGGGTAAAACGCAACGGCAGAGCACCCTGGTCTGAACGCGGATCTACCGTGCCAGTGCTGTTGTTGAACACCACATAGCCGTCAACCTTCACCCCGTTTGGAAGCTTCATCATGGCGTACTGAACGGAGTCGGTGAAATTAACCAGTACGTAGTTGTTCCAACTGGAGGGATACCCGGCTGCCAGATCGTCGCTGACCGCGTGTACAAAGCTTTTTGCGCCGACAACAACATCCTGGGTAAAGGCTGTCTCGCCGCTGCCATTGTAGCCGGTTATGTTCACGGTTGCCGATTTTGCGTTGGTATTGGCGAAGAACATGACCGTGGCGGTGCTGCCCGAGTCCTGGGGCATGAAGTATATCTTCTTGGTCGCGGCGGAGGTTACTTCCGGTTCTATTGGAGCGACATGACTCCGGTTACCGGAAATTGTACCGGCAGCTCCTCCCGAATAATCCTCGTCGGATGATGGCGCAACCGAAGAATTTTTCGCCGCCGAGGCATTTCGATCATTCGAACCGGCCATGAGACTTGAAACGGTGCCCACTGTCAGGATGAACAGGGCAAGGGTTACTACAAACAGGCATTCAACCACCGAACACATTGATCTTTTCATGACATCCTCCTCTAACCTTGATGGAATGACCCGATTGCTTACCATGGTTCACAGGAATCAGATGATCAACCTTCAATACCCTTCCGTTTCAGGTTTTCCCAACCGGCGCAAACCGCTGTCACATCTCCGGTTTTACAAGCTGAAAAAACGGTTAACAGACGCCTATAATTAATGCTTAATATAGTTCATTCGATCCGCAATGTCAAAGGCGATTGCACGCTCCCCGTTCCGGAGCAGCAATGTCATTCAAACGGGTTAGGCACGGTTTCCGACGCCGCCAGTTCCACCCTCTCCGGCAGACCGCCCTTCTCCAGCTCAGTTACAATCCCGTCGACAATCGTCTTGAGTTGTTGCGCCGCCCTGAGCCCTCCCCTCTCCTTCCAGATATCAAGGGAACCATAGATGCTGACGCGATCGAGCCGGTTTTCAATGGTCAGGTCCGCAATCTGAACGCAGTCGGCTTCGTTTTGGTAGGGTGAGAATCGTTTCTTTGCCACAGTAACCTCCTTTCCGCTTCCCGTCCCGGTACGACCTGGGTTCGGGCAGGCCCATGAGCCGGGATTTCACGGTATCGCCGGCTGACGGGAAGATGCTGATCCCGGTGATTTTCTCCAGCTCCGCGATGCTGACTTTCCGGGGTCGGGCGTCGCTGGCGTTATCCAGCAGATAGGCGCCCGCTTCCCGGCGCCGGGGATCGAACACCGCTTTGAAAAGCCTGGTCGGGACCATGACGGCGCCGCCGATCCTCTGGACGTCCCCCCGGTATATGGGGCCGGTGATGACGTAGATGTCGCCCTTTTCCCTGGCCAGCTTCCTTACCGCGGATTCGACCCCCTCCCAGGGACCGCGGTTGTTTTCCGGCACCTGAGGCACCATGTTCGCCAGTGAAAAACACTCCTGCTGGGACCGAAGATCGAACATATCCGCGGAAGGCGCGATGTGGCCGCGATCATACCCCGACCGGGCGTAATGACGCAGCTCCGCCCTCTCCGAGACCGGAATATTGGGATCGGGGAAAAATCGGCTCTGGCGCCTGATCCCCTTGCCCTGCAGTATCCGCTCACTGGTCAGATGTTCGGCGGAGTAGAGAGGAGTGCGGGTAACCCCCGAATGTTTGAGGGCGTATCCCGAATAGCAGACCTCCCTGGCCTTGACCGACATCCTCTGATTCATGATATCAGGCGCCTGACCATCGGCAAAATGTTCAGGGCAGGAGGTGACCGCGGCGACGGCGATACCGAGATCAAGCAGCAGCATGAGAATGGTGACGATACAGGCTGGCAGATACATTTCCGCTCCATTACCGGCTCCAGACCGGACAACCCGGCATTATTCCGCGCCACGGCAATACTCCCATGCCGGAGCAAGGTCTGATCGGAGCCTATTTTTGATTGCTCACCCCTTGCCGTTCCTCGGATCGACAAGGGATCTGATGCGGTTGTTTTGTTGCGGTGGATTTTCAAACGGTTCCGGAGCCGCGGCTCGGGAGAGCCGACCAGCAGGCAACATCGGCATGTGGAGCGTAACCGGTTGTTTCGAAAAGGATTTGAAACTGGACGACTGATGAACGGGATGGCCATCCACGATGGGAAATACCAGGACGGGCTGTTTCTCAGGCAAACGCTCCAGCAGGTAGATCGGGGTCGCGTCCAACTCATTAAGTTTCCGGATGGAAACTTTGTACACCGTTTGCGGCCGATATGCGACCCCAATTTTCAGGTTTCAGGGTCTCCCGGCCCTTTTTCCCCGACTGCCTCTTCGTTGCTCCAGAAAAAAACCGATACCGGACTCGGGATGAACGGAGAAAAATCCGCAGGAGAAGTGACAAAGGCAAAGATTCTGATAAATTGATCAGTATCGGCCTTGCGCTGATTTCACATGGGGCGGCGGGTCCGAAGCTCGCGGCATCCGGGAGGACGAAAGATGGGAGAGAAGAAACTCGTTGAAGTGTTTTACGACTACATCTGTCCCTGGTGCTATCTGGGAACCGCCAACACCGACCGCCTGAGGAAGGAGCGGGACATCAAGTTCCGCTGGACCCTCTATCCCCTCCACCCCGAGATCCCGCTGGAGGGAATCGAACTGGATGTCCTCTTCGGCAAAAAGCCGAAAGAGAGGGATCCGGGCAAGGCAAGGCTCAAGGAGGCCGCCGCCGGGGTCGGACTTCCCCTGAAGAGGCGGACCCGGGTTTGCTACAGCCGGCGCGCCCAGGAGCTTGAGAAGTGGGCCGTGTCGCTGGGAAAAGGGGACGAATACCGCTCACGGACATTCCAGGCCTATTTTGCCGAAGGGAAGGACATTGCCCGACTGGAGGTGCTGGAAGAGATTACGGAGCATATCGGTCTCCCTCCGGAGGATGTCTGGGAGGTTCTTACCGTGGGTTACTTTTCCGGAGCGGTTGACGATGACTGGATTCGGGCGCGGCAACTGGGCGTTTCGGCGGTTCCCTTTTACATCGTCGGCGAGAAGCCACTCGTCGGGTTCCGACCTTTCGCAGACCTGCTGAAACTGGTGGACGAACCCTGACTGCGTGCGGGGCCGGGGTAATCCGAACGCCCGGGGCTTTGACTCCCGGCCCTGCCTGCTGGCCGGCGCCACGAGACAACTTTCCATAAAAAACGCAAGCGTTTCACTCTGCCTCCGCAGATAGCGTCCACCATACAATCCGCCGCCCATCCGATTCCCCCATTGACTCCACTGCGCGGTTGCCAGTAAATTGAGCCTCAAAAAACGCGCACATCTCTCTAACTTAATGAGGTGGACAATGAAGCCCTGCACCCCTTACCCCGTCGTCCCACTCCGCGCGCATCCATGGACGCGCTTTGACATCAGAGCCATGGGTTCGCTCGTAGTCATTCTGGCGCTGGTCGCCGCATTCGGCGCATTTTTCCCCTCCACGAGAGCCAGCGCCGAAGACGGGAAAGGCAACTCCGCTCTCGTCAGGGTCGAGATCAGGGGTCGGGTCGAGGATCTGGGACTGCCCGTCTATGGCCACCTGCGCGACGGCGCCGGCAATGAATACGCCCTCGTGATCACCTCCACCCCGCGCCTCGCCGCCAAGAGTCTCTCTTACCGCACCCTTGACGCCCACGCCGAACCCGGCGCATACCTCCTCGCCCTGGAGCGGCGCAGGGGAGCACGCGCGCTGGCGGCGCGGCAGTTGTCGCCGATCATGGATGACGGGCGCCAGATCCTGGTCCGCAACGGACCGGGGGTGGCGGAGAAACTGGGAGAGATGGGCTTCGACGTCAAGGTTCTGCCCGCATCGCCCATTACGCCCGGGACATGGGCAAGCGCGGTCCGCAGGGCGGTTGTCTACGACGTCAGGGTCGCCGCCATGATGAACCAGGTTACGGAGAGCAGCCTCTATGACGAGGTGGGCAGGCTGAGCGGGGAAACCCCTATCGACTCGGGAGGTTCCCCCTACACCATCACCACCAGGCACACGGGGTCCTCTCCCCTCACCGTGGCCGGCCAGTACGTGTACCGGAGCATGGAGGAAGCGGGCCTGAAGGTCTCGTACTATCCCTGGAGCGTTTACGGGTCGAGCGGTTCCAATATAATCGGCTCCATCACCGGGAGCACGAAGCCTGAAGAGATCGTCCTCATAACCGCCCACCTGGACGACATGCCGTCATCAGGCGCCGCACCCGGCGCCGACGACAATGCCTCCGGCTCCGTCGGGCTCCTGACAGCGGCCCGCATCATGGCTCAGTACCCGTTTGAACGGACCGTGCGCTTCGTTTTCTTCACCGGCGAGGAGCAGGGACTCCTGGGCAGCGCCAGTTACGCGAACGCGGTTTCCTCCGCGGGAGAAAACATCGTCGCCGTCTACAACATGGACATGATCGCCTACGAATCCCAGAGCACCCCCGTCCTGCGGCTCAAGACACGCCTAGCGAGCGATGCCGGAAGCGCGGCGGACACCGCCATCGCCACCCTTTTTACCGACGTGGTCACCGCCTACGGTCTCTCCCCTGGCCTCACGCCGGTGATCACGCATGACGGAGATTACGCTTCCGATCACTCACCCTTCTGGGATCGCGGCTATGCCGCAATCCTGGCCATCGAGGATGATCTGGATGATTTCAATCCGTACTATCACACGGCAGACGACAGGAGAGCGTTGCTCAACATGGCCTATTACACGAATTTTGTCAAAACGAGCGTGGGTACGGCGGCCCATCTCGCCGCGCCGGCCAGCGCTGTTCACCAGACTCTCGCCGTGATGAAGGGAGGAACGGGCAGCGGTTCGGTGAAGAGCGCTCCGGACGGGATCGACTGCGGCTCGACCTGCAGCGCGGAGTTTACCAAGGGGGCCTCGGTTACCCTTACCGCCACCCCCGACACCGGTTCGTCCTTTGACTCGTGGAGCGGCGGGGGGTGCGGCGGTTCGGGAACCTGTGAAGTCAGGATGGATAGCGATCTGACGGTGTCGGCGGCCTTCAGCGTCAAGTCCCATACCCTGAGCGCATCCATTCAGGGAGACGGAACGATTTCCGGAACAGGTCTCACCTGCGGCGGCACGAGCTGTTCGGGGACCTACACCTACAATACGAAGGTAACTCTCACCGCCACCCCCAGGTCAGGCGCCTCTTTCATATCCTGGACGGGCTGCGACGAGGTGAACGGAACTTACTGCTCGGTCACCATGACGGCGAACAAAAACGTCACCGCTTCCTTTACGGTCAATCCCTGCAGCTACACCATCTCTCCCGCCGGGAAATCCTTCACCCATAAAAAGGGAAGCGTCAATATCAGGGTCACCGCCAAAGGGGCGAAGAGCTGCAGCAGACCCGACGTTGTCCGGTCCGACACCTGGTTCGAGGCGAACCTCGTCTCCTTCAGCAAGAACAGAGGTACGGTAAAAATTGCCGCGCCCGCCAACACCACCACCTCCCCAAGAAGCGGCACCCTCAGCATCGGTGACAAGACTTTTCAGGTCACCCAGGCCGGGGTCCCCTGTACGATCAGCATTTATCCGAAGAGCGCCGTTCCCGATTCGTCCTCCTCAACCGGCTCATTCTCCGTAACCTCCCTTCCCGGCTGCCCCTGGACCGCAAGCGTAACCACCGATGACCCGTGGCTCACCGTGGTATCGGGCACTCCGGGGGACGGCAACGGCACGGTAGCCTGGCAGGTCATGGAGAATCTCACGAAAAAGAACAGGGCCGGAACCATCAGGATGTTTCTGACGCCCAAAAAGAGCAGGGCATTTACGGTGAGACAGAAGAAGTAGAGGCACCGGGGCGTTCTCGGGCCATAAGCTCTGGAACGCTCGGGATGAGGCGGGAGATTTGCAACTCCACCCTGAATCCACGGCTCACCTGGAGAATGGCTGGGGATTCAAGTCATTTACCCGTCGAGCAGGGATAATGGCATTAACCAGGCGGATCAGTCATATTTCTGCGCGAACCTGAAGGTCGTTCCCGCCTCCTCCGATGACTCGAAAGTAACCTTGCCGCCAAGGATCTTTTCACCGAAAAGCTTCATGGAGTAGGTTCCGAATCCCCTGCCAAGCTTACCTTTTGTGCTGAAGTTCCTCTGGAAGACCCGTTTTGCGGCATCCTCCGGAATGGCGCCCCTGTTCCAGACACCGAGGGTGAAGGTATCAGCGTCCGACTCCGTAAAGAGCCTGACCGAGCCCCCCTGAGGGGTGGCCTCCAGCGCGTTCGTAACCATGTTGACGACTATGCGGCAGGTGAGATGGAAGTCAGTGGTCATGCCAACATCACAGGAAAGGTATGCCACATTCAGCGTACGATTCCGGGTCAGGGGATGATCGCTAAATACCAGTTCTATCTCGGACAGCAGGCTGTTGACCGATACTTCCGAATAGAGCGGCTGGTACGTCGGTTCCATGGAGAGCATCATGTTGTGCTGGATCGAAACCTCCTGAACAATCCTCTGAATGATCGTATTCAGCTCCCGCAGTTTTTCCTGTGCCGGCAACGACTCGGCCGCCAGAAGCTCGCTCTTCATGGTCAAGCCACAGAGAATGTTGTTGATGTCATGGAAGAAACTGTTTTCCAGGCATGCCCTGTACTGCCGGGATGTGATATCCTGCAGGAAAAGCAGCAGAAAAACGCTCTCTTCCATATGGATCGGGCAACTGCGAACCAGAAAGTAGAGATCGATGTTCTGATTGTCCTTTGCAATCGATATGGCGCATGTCCCTTCCCGGGGAGTCCTGGTTTCCAGGGCGGCCAGCATTGCCACGACCGCGCCGCAGGTGGAACAGTACTCGGAAGTGCCGCACCCGCCCGGCATCTCGCACGAATGAACGCAATTAACGTATTCTCCCGGCCGCATTCCCAGCGCCTCTTCGACATTTTCCACGTCCATCAGCTTGAGAAAGGCATCATTGAGGGCCACCAGTTGCCGCTTGTCGTTCAGTACGGCGAACAAACCGTTGGAAACGGACATCAGACAGTCAATGACCGGGTTGTTGGTTACGGCGGCGACATCCTGCCGCATCTCCGCCATTGATTTGCGCCCCGGTTCCGCGAAGTGAGTCGGTGCATTCTCGAACTGCATACGCTTCCCGCCTTTATTGACCTTATTGGCTGTAGTGAAAGCTGCCTGCTCAATCATACCACATAAGCGGGTCAGCACGGAGCCCCCTTTTACCGGCATAAAACAACGTATGTCGGCTCCCTGTCCACAAATGCGGTAAACGCCCGGCCACGAGCAGACACCGGTGGAGACCCGGATATCTCCGGATAAAAAGGCCGCGCCCGCACTGGACGAACGGTGCGGGCGCGGCCCTTTACCTCGGGCAGATCAGATTTGATCAGGGAGCGAGGAGTATGGAGGCGGTGAATGGCTCCGAGGTTGCGTTGCCGTATCCGTCCCTGAAGCGGGCATAGACCGTTTTGATCCCCTTGCCCGACGCGAGTTTCCAGGATTTCCTGACGCTGAACCTGACCCAGGACTTGCATGCGGGAGCGTTGCTGATGCACATGGCCGAAACGCCGCCAGGGTCAGTGGCCGTGAGGGTGAGTACGACCGAAGCGCTCTTCGTGGTGGCAGCTCCGCCGTTGATGAGGATGGCGCCTTCGGGAGGCGAGGTTTCGGGTATGGCCCTGGCGCTGGCGGTTGCTCCGGCGGATGTATTTAAGGCGTTGTCCACGGCGCATGCGCGGTAATAGTACGTTTTTCCCGCCGTGAGCCCTGCATGGACGAAGGACGTGCCAGCCCCCTGGTAGACCGGCGTACCAGTGCAGGAGGAAGGCGGCTTTGCCGTGCCCGCCATGAGGCGATACCCGTAGATGCCGCTCGCGGCATCGCTGAACCCGGACCAGTCAGCCTCTATCCGGTTCCCGGCCAGCGGGGTGAGATGGAGGATCCCGTCGACCGGCCTTTTGGTGTCCAGGGCGATGCGCGCCGTGCAGGCCGCCGAGACATTACCCGACGCGTCCCTGAAACGTGCGTAGACGGTCTTGGCGCCGTCGCCTGAAGGAAGGGCCCGGCTCCTGGTCGTCGCATACTTTTCCCAGGCGCTCCAGCCAGCGCCGTCATTGCTGAACCCCATGGAGGAAACGGCGCCGGAATTGTCGGAAGCTGACAGGCTCAGGATAACGGTCGTGCTCTTCGTGAACTGGGCGCCGGAGTTGATGGTCATGGAACCGGTCGGTGGCTGGACGTCGTTGAAGCTCGCGGTTACGCTCCTGTCGGCGTTCATGTCCACCGTACACGAGTCGGCCGACACGCTGTCGCAGCCGGTCCAGCCGGCAAGGGAGGAACCCGTATCCGGCGTGGCGGTCAGCACCACCGAGGTGCCGTTCGGATACGAGGCGGTACCAATACCGCCGTTCCATGTGACAGTCCCCTTGTCCGGTGTGACGTTTCCGCTCCCGGACCCCGTTTTCTTTACTTTCAGGGTTCGATTGGTGCTCTGTCCGGTTGCCATGACGAAGAGCGTTATGGAATTGGCCGGAAAGGTGGCGCTGAAGCCGCCCGCTGTCACCTCCTGATCGTCCCCATGCACGATGGCGCCGAGGTTCGCGGGACTGTAGGTGTACACCGAGGCCGTTGCCGGAGGGGTGAA
>CAZRPI010000098.1:8821-13552 GCA_964601865.1 uncultured Pelobacter sp.
ACGTCGGCCTGCGCCAGGGCGCCGTTGATGCTCTCCAGGCCACCCCAGTTGTACTCGGTTACGGCCAGCTTCGTTCCGGGATAATCGGCATTCACCCACGCCTTCATGCGCGGGATCAGCTGAACCGCCACCCCACCCGGGACGGTGTCCGAGATCCAGCTTTCGTCGATGTAGGCGGGATCCCAGAGCGAGCGGGTGGCGCGGAGACGCAGCGCCTGGGTGGAGGAACTGCCGGCGGAAGAGAGGGCCACGCCGTTTGCCTGGGGGTAATAGTGCAGGTCCAGATAGTCAAGGATGCGCACCCCCTTGCCCTGCTCGTACGCCTTCATCTGCCGGAGATACCAGGGAACGAAGGGGGTATTGCCGTGGGACTGGTAATCCGGGCCGATGCCGCAGCCGTCCAGGGCGGAGTAGAAATAGGCGCACCACCCCCAGAGGACCGGCCCCAGGGTTCTGGCGGAGGAGTCCGCCGCCTTGACCGCGGCGGCGTACCGGTAGGTGCGGTCACGCATCTCGTCATAGGTGGTCGCCTGGGGATGGACGTCGCGATGGGTGCTGTTCCAGAGCATCGGCTCATTGTCCAGATTGTAGTAGGCCACACCGCCGTTCGAGGCCTTGCCGTACTTGCCGGTCAGATGTTTGATCCAGCCCGACACGAAATCCGCGCCTATGGCAGTGCTGGTGTCGGAAGCCGCATTGCCGGTGATGGTGGCGCCGTTCGCATCGACCCCGTTGCCGCAGTCGGTGTCCCACGGGTCCACGGACTGCTGCTGGCCGTATCTGGAAACCCTGAAACCGCAGCCGTAGGGATGGTCGCGGGGGGAGTCGCTTCTGGGGGTCCAGCCGAGGAGCGGCACGGTCATGATCGTCTTCGTACCGGTGCGCCGATCCTGATCCACGAACAGATCGGCAGCCGATCCGTTCTCGCCCGGGTCACCGTCCGGAATGTTTTCAAAATACCAGTCCATGCCGGTGTTGTGGATGTTCGCCTGCCAGTTGTAGCGGCTCGTGGAGTTCCCTCCCCAGCGCCGTACCGGGAGCCGTAATTCGGCGGCAAGATTTTCGTCGGCATAGTTCATTCCATAGATATCATCGCTTATCGTGTGACGCCCCGAACCGACGTCTATGCTGAGGTCAGGGCCAACGGAAGGCATGGGGGGCGGAGGAGGCGGTGAACTGCCGGCGATCAGGGTTATGTCATCCAGAAAGAAAGCGGACTGGGCGTTGCCGGTCGTATCCTGCCAGTAAAGATCCGAGAGAGAGGCCGGGCTTCCCAGGGAGGTCATGGGTATTGCAACTTTTGTCCACGAGTTTGCCTGGGTGGACACCTGATACGTGCTGCCGTCGTTGCCGTTGGCCACCACCCTGAGGCTCTGGCTTCCGGTTTTCGAGCTGTAGATCCAGAAGCTGAGCGTTTCGTAGCCGCTCATGTCGATGGCGGGGTCGGCGTGCAGATAGAGTCCGGCCCATGCCGCTAGAAAGGTAACGGCAACGGAGCGGCTACCACCATGGACGGGCGCCTTGTTGTTGAAATCAACCGTACTGCTCCACGACCAGTCGGCCCACCCGGTTGCAAGGCTGTCGGTGTAGACCTGAAGGTCGGCCGAAGCCGCATTGCCGGCTTCCGGCCGCAGCCCCATCAGCGGAACAAGAAGCAATGCAGCCAGCATCAGAGTACGCAACGCTCTTTCCATGATATGCCCTCCCCTGCTTCATTCCGATTACGGCAACGATTCCACCCCTGCAAACAAAAAGCCGGGTGCTGAATATCGTTCGATATTTCGGCGACCCGGCTGTCTCGGTGAGACCCGTAGGCTTTCCGTCCCATCCTTGCGGATGGTCTAGTATTGTCGTGTATCCGCACAGCTATTTTCGGAGACTAGGGTAAAGTATGATTTTTATGCCGATTCATGTCAAGCATTTGAATGCGAAGAAAATGACGGCATATCGTACTGACGAAAGTTGATGGCAGGTATCTCTTTGAACCTCGGGCTCAGGATGTTTGCACACGGTTCGCGGGCTCTCAATGTGTATTAACCGCTTTTACCCTGTCCAGCGGGAAATTACCGTGGTTGCGTCTACATTTTTCACTTTTGCGTAGAATATTGATGTGACCCATCCTTATGCCCTTACTATCCTTTGTTATGCCTTCCTCCCTAAATATTTATTTAACAAATAAATACTTTTATTATCAAGATTAGTTTCTACTTTATCTGTATCTCCTAAATCAAATTGCTGTCTCAAAAACAATTGATTCCGATTACTATCCAGCAAAGATTCTAACAATAAATGCCTGACATCTTTTATTGTTTTTTTCATAACTATATTTGCCCCACCAAACACATCTGACCTGTGTATTAGTTTAATTAAAAATCCATTTTTTACCAATAACCAGCTATCTACGTATTTATTATTACCAATAAAAATAACAGGTGGAATAATAATGCCTTTCGATTTTTCAACGTAACTCATAAAATTGTCTTCACCGTTGTAAACAAACGGTTTAGTTATTATGTATTTTGGCCCTGTTTTGCTTCCTACTCCATCTGGACCGGCACTAATACCGAAATTACAATTATCGTATAATGGTATAACAAGTATATCATTTATAATTTTACCATTATTTTCTGTAATAATTACTTTTATATCTCCATTAGGCATAGAGCAACTTATTATAAAAATGGTATAAATAGCCGCTACCATTCCAACAAATAAGTATTTTACTTTAATAAAATTTTTAATTTTTTCCATAATTACTGATAATGGTAATAAATCAAGTTATCAAATCCAGAATCCGTGGGCTTTTTTCAAGTGGTGACATTTTATACAGTATTTTTTATCAACGGCATTCTTTTAACAGATTCGAGCTTGCCATTAACAATTTCACGATTATCTTCCATGCCCCCCTTGTTCCCTCCAAAACAGTTTATTGCCGACTGTCAAGCAGCTCTCTCACCATCACGGGCAGGAAGCCACGAAGAGTTTTGCAGATGGCTTCCTCGTGCCGTTGCCATAAAATCCCAACATAGATTACACCAAGACCAATGATCGTCAGGACGAATGGAAACAGCATACTGTCCTTGAACACATCGTATGCTAGGTGCCCAACGTATCCAGCCGCGCCAAGTCCTCCGAATATGGCAAATACCCGGCGAGAGAGAATTGCTCCGATTAAGATCATCGCAAGATTAATGCATAGGTATATGAATTTGTTTAACTCTCTGTCTGAATGCATCATGGATAACCCGCCCCAGAATGCCAAGACGCCAAATATGTACAACCAAAATGCAAAATCCTTTTCATATCTTGACCGGATGTCCACCCAGAAGGCCATCAGGCAGATAAGCAGACCAAACCACAACGACACGAGTTTACGTAAATCCCAGCTTATGTCGGCTTCGCCAAAGAGGAAAGGAGTCAAGTCCATGCTCATATACCAGAGTGTCACGGCCACCGGCATTACCTGGAACGGGAAGCGATAACGCCAAAGCATGATTGCGCCAGTTGCGAGGGTGGCAAGTTCCATAAAAATCCAGCGCCAGTCGATATAAGTGTGGTAATCCCTGTAAACGTGGCTTTCCGGCCAGAGCCCAAGGGAGACTTGTAAGCCGTAAACTGCAAGTGGGGTGAGGACGACAACAAAGGTTGCCATAATTCCGGCAGGTATTTGCAGATGTTTACACTTGAGAAAAAATTCCGTAAGCCAAAGGCCTGCAACGCCATAAGCAAGGGCAATCCCGCAAAGTCCCCCCCCACCGAACCGCTCCCATCCGAGGTTCATGAACAAGCTCATTGCCCCGATGGCAATCATCCCGCCAAGATAATAAAGGATGTGAGTAAAATGAAAACTTGGTGTATCTTTCCGAATGTCGGATAAAAACTCCCAAAGCTGCTCCGCTTGAAGCTCGGTCACGATTCTCTTTGCAGTGGCCTGTCTCAGGTTCTCTCGGCTTATTTTCATGGATGCTCCTAACGGGTTTTGGGTAGGTTTCCCCATGTAAGTCATTTATTCCCACCATGGGGAAGTCGCAACATTCCTTATAAGAGACATTTACATAAACCCACTTCCATCCTCTCACAACTCTTTCCAGCAACTGCCGGCCCCCGCGTATTCTACCCACCGCCACGTCGCGGTTTCCGCTCCGGGTTCCGCCTTTCATCTCAAGAAAGCGCACAAAAAAACCACGCCTCCCGTACCAGACGGAAGCGTGGCCCTGACCGCTGAAAATCTGTTCACTCACTTCGCCCCCCCCATCCCCTGACCAAACATGGATGGCAGCTCCGCATGACGGCTCCCCTGCCGCGCTCCGGCATAGTGGTCACACATATCCTCAATCGATTGTCATTATTATCAGACAACTTTAGCGTTATCAAACGTTTTAATCACCTCTGAACAATGCCTATGAACGGGCCCGGAGCGGCCCCCGGCAACATGGGTTGTGCGACGTTGCGGCGCGGATGCTCCACTCACCCTTTTTCGCGCCAGGCGCCGGACCCGTTCCACCCTCCAACTCAAGAGCAAGCGCTCCATGGTGTTGCGCTCCCATTGCGCGTGCGCTACACTGTCCACTCCCGAACGGGACTTCCCTCTCCCGTCTCCCACGGGCATCCCGGAGGGGAGTAAACCCGCCGATTCCGACAATGAAACGAGTCGCACATGCATAATTTCGAACAGATTGAAGACATGACCGAACAGGCACTCCTGGATTTCGACCGGGCGCATATCTGGCA
>CAZRPI010000099.1:0-2575 GCA_964601865.1 uncultured Pelobacter sp.
ACCCGCGACCTTCAGCTTGGGAAGCTGACACTCTACCACTGAGTTATTCCCGCGTTGGATTTGTATAAATGCCAAGAGATTGGGGTTTTGTCAACTGGAATTTACGCCAAAGCCACAAACAGGCCATTCCAGCCTAAAACGCTCCTTCAGAAAGCGCTACAGCGCGTGCTCGATGACGAACCGGCGGACCTGTTCCAGGTCGGCGTCCATCACGCTGCAACGGGTCTCCTTCCCCTCCAGCGCCGCGATGGAATCCGGAACCGGCACCGGCGCGCCGATGGACTTTTCCACGGCGTCGCAGAACTTGGCCGGATGGGCGGTTGCCAGACAGACCCGGGCCGTATCGGCCGGGAACAGTTCCAGGGCCGCCCGGACGCCCACGGCGGTGTGCGGGTCCAGCAGGTAACCGGTTTCCCTGTAAAAACTGCCAATGGTCTCCAGGGTCGCCGCCTGGTCAACGGTGGCTGAACAGAAATCCCTCCTCACCTGCTTCAGGTCAGCCGGTGCGAACACGATCCGCCCGCTTTCCTTCAGTTCCGCGAACGCGGACCGTACCCGGGCCGGGGCCTCGCTGAAGAGGTGGTACAGGTAGCGCTCGAAGTTGGAGGCCACCTGGATATCCATGGAAGGCGAAACGGTGGCCACCACATTCGCCAGGGAGTAGTCGCCGTCGTTGACGAAGCGGGTCAGGATGTTGTTCTCGTTGGTGGCCAGGAGCAGCCTTCCCATGGGAAGTCCCATGCGCTTGGCCACGTATCCGGCGAAGATGTCGCCGAAATTGCCGGTGGGAACCGAGAAGGAGACCGGCTGGTCGCCGCTGTCGGTTACCCGCAGCCAGGCGTAGAAGTAGTAGACCACCTGCGCCAGGACCCGGGCCCAGTTGATGGAATTCACCGCGCCGAGGGCGTACTTCTCCTTGAACTCCAGATCGTTGAACAGCGCCTTGACGATGTTCTGGCAGTCGTCGAAGGTGCCGCGAATCGCGATATTGTGCACGTTGGCGTCGGTCACCGAGATCATCTGCAGGGCCTGCACCGGCGAGGTCTTGCCGTGGGGGTGCAGGATGAAGATGGTAACCCCCTTCTTGCCGCGCACGCCGTGGATGGCCGCGCTGCCGGTGTCCCCTGAGGTGGCGCCGAGAATATTCAGATGCTGCCCCCTCTCCGCCAGGATGTACTCGAACAGGTTCCCCAAGAGCTGCAGGGCCACATCCTTGAAGGCGAGCGTCACGCCGTGGAAAAGCTCCAGAATGTGGACGCCGTCCTGCCGCGTCACCGGGGTAACCTGGGGATGGCTGAAGGTGGCGTAGGAACGCTCGATCAGCCCCCTGAGGTCCTGGGCGGAAATGTCGTCCACAAAGGGGGAGATGACCCGTAGCGCCAGTTCGGGATAGGAGAGGGAACGCCACTCTTCCAGCTGGGCTCGGCTGATATGGGGGTATGATTCTGGGAGGAGCAGGCCGCCGTCGGTGGCCAGTCCCATCATGACGGCGTCCTTGAAGCCGATCGGCTGGATGCCGCCGCGGGTACTGATGTAACGCATCACTCGTTCCTTTCGGGATAGAATCGACAAATGAGCATAGCACGAATTGCGGTTTTATGAAGCACGAAAAACGGGTCAGCCAGAGAATCGGGTAACAGAGCGAAGGCCCAGGTCTGAAGGCAAAACAGACGCCGCAACACCCGTTGTCTCCCTGATCATGCCCTGCCTGTTCTCACGCCTCAACTCTCCGGGCGCCATGAGAAAGAAAACCCTGAACATGCAGTACTTGTAGAATTCGCCGAAGAGGAGCCTGAAGCTTCCCTGATGGTTCCACCACTCCTCCTTCAGGTTCTTTGAATCCACCGGGTAGGGGTAGATGGCCACGTCCTTCGGCAGCGCGTTGCGCAGCAGGATGGTGGCGCGTTTCATGTGGTAGCGGGAGGTGATCAGCAGGATGGAGCGAATATCCCTCCCCGCGATGACGTCCCTGCCGTAGAGGGCGTTTTCCAGGGTGTTGCGGGAGGACTTTTCCAGGATCACACCGGTGGTGGGGGGGTCGCCGGGACGGGGGCGGTACAGGTCGGAACGGCGCACGCTGGGGTCAACTCCGATAAAAAGGAGCCACCTCCCCTTCCCCTCGCGATAAAGCCGCACCCCCTCCTCCACCCTTCCCTTGCCGCCCGCCAGAACCACGATGGCGTCCGCCGCAACCTCGCGCTGGCGATAGGAAAAGGTCTTGTAGGTAAAATCGATGAACAGCATGGCGACCACGACCAGCGCCAGGAACAGCAAAGTTATGAGGGCTTTGATGATATTCATGCCGACTCCGAAAGTTTCTGTTGCAACCAGCCCCCCTATCTGGTATAGAAGTTTTTTTATAAATTTACGGAGGTAACAACTCTATGTCCAAAATATGCGATATCTGCGGAAAAGGCCCCAGCTTCGGCAACAACGTCAGCCATGCGAACAACAAGACCCGTACCGTGTGGCATCCCAATCTCCAGAAAATCAAAGCCATCAGGGATGGTCACGTCAGATCCATCAAGGTCTGCACCCGCTGCATCCGTTCCGGCAAGGTCGTCAAGGCGCTCTA
>CAZRPI010000099.1:2675-13509 GCA_964601865.1 uncultured Pelobacter sp.
GCGACAACCTCTATCTCCACCAGTGCCGCGCGCGGCAGTTCACTCACCGCCACGGTCGATCGAGCCGGTTTGTGATCACCGAAGCAGCGTCCGTAAATTTCGTTCACCGCCGCAAAATCCGACATGTCCGCCAGATAGATGGTGCTCTTGATCACATCCCCGAATCCGGCGCCGGCGGCGGCCAGCACAGCCGCGATGTTCTTCATCACCTGTTCCGTCTGGGCCGACACATCTCCGCGGACGATTTCGCCCGTGGCCGGGTCCAGAGGGATCTGGCCCGAGCAAAACAGCAGATCACCCGCCCGTACGGCCTGGGAGTAGGGCCCGATGGCCGCGGGCGCTTCCTTGGTTGCAATCGCTTCCAGTTTCAATTTTTCATCCTTTCCACCGAAATTACGCCCTTCACCTTCATGACGGCGTTCATGACCTTCTGCAGGTGGGCCAGATCAACCACGCTCACCTCGAAGATGTTATCACCCCGCTTGTCCACCGTGCTCTGAACCACGGCGCTGACGATGTTCGCCTCGCAGTTGGCGATGGCTAGTGATATTCCGGCCAGGATCCCCTTGACATCATAGCACTGCACCCGGATCTTGACCGGCAGGCCGGTGGCTTTGGCCTCGTTCCAGGTCACATCGATGCGCCGCGCCGGATCGGTCTCCAGGGCAAACTTGCAGTCGGCCGTGTGCACGGTCACCCCTTTGCCGCGGGTGATGAAGCCGATGATCTCGTCACCCGGAACCGGGTTGCAGCACTTGCCGAAGCGGACCAGCACATCATCAATTCCGCTGATCTCGACCGCCTCGGTAGACGTTTTTCCCCTGAGCCTGTTGATGGCCGCGCTGAGCCGCGACTCCTTGCGTTCGGCCCGTTCCTGGAGCTTTTCCTCCGGCAGCAGCCTGCCGATGACCTGGTTGGGCGTCACCCTGCCGTACCCTACG
Organism: uncultured Pelobacter sp.; assembly: GCA_964601865.1. GTDB lineage: Bacteria > Desulfobacterota > Desulfuromonadia > Geobacterales > Pseudopelobacteraceae > Pseudopelobacter. The sequence goes on from CAZRPI010000099.1 coordinate 3,617, forward strand.
GCCGCCAGCAGGTCATCCTCACCCCCGAAACCGAATTCACCGGCAACCCTCTTGAAATCGCCGCTCTTCATGATCTTCTGAAGATTGACGGAATACTTGCGGAAATCCTTTTCGCAGATTTCCCTCCCCAGGACGATACTCCTCTTGCGCTCCTCGGTCTTGATCCAGGTCCTGATCCGGTTGCGGGCGCGGGAGCTCTTGACGATCTTGAGCCAGTCCTTGCTGGGGGTATGGTGGGGGGAGGTTATGATCTCCACGATATCGCCGTTCTTCAACTCGTACTTGAGCGGCGCCAGCTTGCCGTTGACCTTGGCCCCCACGCAGCGGTGTCCGATGTCCGAGTGGATCGAATAGGCGAAATCGATGGGAGTGGCCCCGCTGGGAAAGGATTTCACGTCCCCCTGGGGTGTGAAGACATAGACCTCCTCGGGGAAAAGCTCGACCTTGACCGAGTCCATGAACTCCCGCGAGTCTTTCAGCTCCTGCTGCCACTCCAGCAACTGGCGGAGCCAGGAGAAGCGCTTGATGTCCTTCTCCTCGTACCCCTTCCCCTCCTTGTATTTCCAGTGCGCTGCAATGCCGGAATCGGCGACGCTGTGCATCTCGTGGGTGCGGATCTGCACTTCCATCCGGTCGCCGTGAGGGCCGATGACCGTGGTGTGCAGCGACTGGTACATGTTCCCCTTGGGCATGGCGATGTAATCCTTGAACCGACCGGGGATCGGCTTCCAGGCCGAATGGATCACTCCCAGCACCTCGTAGCAGTCACGCACGTCGTCAACCAGGATACGCAGCGCGATCAGGTCGTAGATTTCATCCAGTTCCACATTGCGCGCCTGCATCTTGCGGTAGATGGAATAGAGGTGTTTGCTGCGGCCCGAGACGTCTCCCCTGATGCCGTGCTGCGCCAGCTTTTCGGAGATGATGGCCATGGCCTCCGCCACATACGCCTCCCGCTCCCGTTTTTTCAGCGAGATCTTCCGCGCCAGATCGAAGTAGATCTCGGGTTTCAGATAGCGGAAGGAGATATCCTCCAGCTCGACCTTGATCCAGGATATCCCCAGCCGGTTGGCGATGGGAGCGTAGATGTCCATGGTTTCCTGGGCGATGGCCCGCTGTTTCAACTCGGGCTGGAACTCCAGGGTGCGCATGTTGTGGAGCCGGTCAGCCAGCTTGACCAGAATGACGCGGATATCGATGGACATGGCCAGCAGCATCTTGCGGAAATTCTCGGCCTGGCTCTCCTCTTTGGTTTTGAAATGGATCTTGCTGATCTTGGTGACGCCGTCGACCAGGGTCGCAACTTCCTTGCCGAACATGGCGGTCAGTTCGTCCATGCTGGCAAGGGTATCCTCGATGGTGTCGTGCAGAAACCCGGTGATGATGCTGGGGACGTCCAGGCGGAGATCGGCCAGAAGGCCGGCCACCTCCATGGGATGGATGATATACGGCTCGCCGGACAGACGGGTCTGTCCCTGGTGGACCTTGGCGCAGTAGACGTAAGCCTTTCGGATGAGGTTGGGGTCAGCCGTTGGGTTGTACGACGCCACTTTGTCGAGGATGTCATTGAGCCTGATCATGGGTCGTTAGTCGCCTGGAACAACGATGGTGGATGTTGTGGGGAGAAAAAAAAGGGGAGAGCGCATCGAGACGACGCGGCTACTCCCCTTTTGAGCGCTTACAGCGAGCGGTTCTGTTTCTTCTGCAGTTCGTAATGGACCTTGCCGGCCGCAATCTCACGAAGCGAGGTCACCACCAGCCTGTTGTTCCTCGGATCCACCAGAGGCCTTGCCCCCTTGTAGAGCTGTTTCACCCTCTTTGAGGCCAACATGACCAGGAGGAAACGATTCTCGACTTTTTCGAGACAATCTTCAACGGTTACCCGCGCCATACCAATACTCCTTCCTGCCGTACATTGAGTGGAACAGCATATTTACTCCATTTGCGGTCAAATATCAAATAATTTCGCCACACGGGGCAGCATGCGGAAGGTCCTGCGGTTCTGGGCCAGCACGATGGCGGCCAGTTCCTCGAAGGCCTCCTCGATGCGGTCATTGATGATGATGTAGTCGTACCAGCGCGCCTCCCTGATCTCGTCAGAGGCACGTTTTATCCGTCGTTCAATCACCTCCCGGCTGTCCGAGGAACGGTTTTCCAGGCGGCGGCGCAACTCCTCCATGCTGGGAGGGAGGATGAAGACGTACACCCCGCCCTCGAAACGCTCTTTCAGGGCCAGGGCGCCCTGGCAGTCGATGTCCAGCAGCAGGTCGATACCGCTGCGCCGGGCCTCCTCCAGGGCCTTCAGGGCGGTGCCGTAAAAATTGCCGTGCACCTCGGCCCATTCGGCAAAAGCGTCGTTTTCAACCATGGCCCGGAACTCATCCCGTGACACGAAGAAGTAGTCCTCACCATCCCCTTCCCCCGGCCGGGGAGAACGGGTCGTATAGCTTATGGATTCGCGCATTTCCGGAAAACGTTTGCGCAACTCACGACAGAGAGTGGTTTTACCCGCCCCGGAGGGCGCCGATATAATCAAGATAATACCTTCCCGATTCATACATTCCTTCCTGGTATCGGGGACCGGGGACCAGGGGCTTGGAAAAGATCTTACCATGCCCCATTCCCAGGTCACCACCCTTACTCCACGTTCTGAACCTGCTCCCGCATCTTTTCCAGTTCGGCCTTGATGCGGATCACCAGAGAGGTAATTCCCGCGTCGTTGGATTTGGAACCGATGGTGTTGACTTCGCGGTTCATCTCCTGCATCAGGAAATCCAGCTTGCGCCCCACCGGCTCCCGGGAACGGAGCGCCTCGTCGAACTGCGAGAAGTGACTCTCAAGACGCACCAGTTCCTCGGTCACGTCACAGCGGTCGGCCAGCAGCGCCACCTCCTGGGCCAGCCGGGCCGGATCGACCTCGGTTCCGTCCAGCAGCTGCTCCAGCCGCTGTCTGAGCTTCTGCCCGGCCTCAACAACCACGTCCGGAGCGCGCCCGGCTATCTCTCCAGCCAGTCCGCCGATCTGGCCGCGCCGCGCAGTCAGATCGGCCAGCAGGGCACTTCCCTCGCGGCAGCGCATGGCCTCGATGGCTGACACCGCATCCTGAACCGCAGACATGAGTTGCGGCAGACACTCGTTCTCATCCACGACGGCAACCGTATCCCTGAGCACTCCCTTCTGGGAGAGAATAACCTCCAGGGAGATATCCCCCGGAATCCCAAGCTCCGCGGAAAGTTCCCGCAGCAGAGCGGCATAGTTTCTGGCCAGTTCAACGTCGACCTGGGGCGCGGCAACCGCTCCCCCCGCCTCTTCCCACAGGATGTACACATCGATCTTGCCCCGTTTCAGGCAAGCCGACACCCTCTTTTTAACCTCATTCTCCAGGCCAAGGAAACCGCGCGGCATGCGCACGGCGATCTCACCATAACGGTGGTTGACGGAGCGGATCTCCACCGCAAAGCGTCCCCTTTCGGTCGCGGCCTCACCCTTGCCGTATCCGGTCATGCTTTTTATCATGGCTTCACTCTCTCCCTGTCAAAACGCCTGCCATTGACATAACGCACTTACCGGCCGTTGTCCAGCCATTTTGGCCACCGGGGTAACCACGATACTAAACATCCCTGATGAACGAGTTCCAACAACTTCTGCCATGGGAGGCAGGTTCAACGACCATTAACATAGGGCCATGGCCGCTCCACTGCCTGGCGTGTCAACCATAATAGCGAAAAAAAATGCACCCTGAAAATTTCTGGCCGGAAAAATGCGTGGAAGGCACGGCAAACCATCATATTTGTGATTGATGTCACCAATACGGTATTGCCGATTTCACCGGGAAAGCAGATAATCCAGTCTCTATTTTGCCCTGCATGCTGCCCTCCTGCATGTGGGGCTTTTTTTGCATCCTAAAGCGTGATGATGGTCACCAATTCGGCATTATGCCTATTGCCGATTTCATCAGGATAGCCATAATGTAACAAGCTGAAAGTCATGACTCAATCTTGCCCTGCATGCCCCTCCTTCATGCAGGGCTTTTTTGTCTCTGATTCGACGCATAAGCCAGAGGATACATAAAGAAAAAGGCACCCACAAGAAACCTTGTAAGTGCCCGTTATTACTGGTCGGGGAGACTGGATTCGAACCAGCGACCCCCTGCTCCCAAGGCAGGTGCGCTGCCAGACTGCGCTACTCCCCGAAAAAGAAATAATATGTACCATTCCACTTCCAAGGTTGCAAGCGATTTCTGCATCACCCGGCTGCGCGCAATCTCCTACGCCCGATCGCTAACCGCTACGCAGAAACGCCAGTTGCTGGCTCAACTGGTCAACCTTGTAGGGTTTCGAAATTGCCGCGCTGAAACCATACTCCCGGAAGCCGGCCAGTATGGGGTCATAGGCGTACCCGCTGGACGCGATCAGTTTCGCGGACGGGTCGAATTCCAGAATCCTTTTGGCAGCCTCAGCCCCTCCCATGCCGTTGGGCACTACCAGATCAAGAATCGCCGCGATAAAAGGATCACCCGCCTCACGTGCCGCGCGGTACAACTCCAGCGCCCGCTCCCCACAATCGCAGACGGTTACCCGGTAGCCCAGAAACTGCAGGGTATCCTCGGCAAAATCACGGATGATATCCTCATCATCCATCACCAGAATTTGCGCCTTTCCCTTGCCCCCCGGGGCCAGTCTGCGGTAGACGGGCTCGCATACCTGCGGAGCCTCGGTCGTGGCGGGGATGCTGACGGCAAAGGTAGTTCCGGCGCCAGGCTCGGACTTAACCGTTATCAGCCCTCCGTGCTTCTTGATGATGGAGTGCGCCGAAGCCAGTCCCAGACCGGTGCCGGTCGCTTTGGTGGTGAAATAGGGATCAAATATTTTTGCAACGATGGAATCCGGTATTCCCTCCCCTTCGTCCGTGAACGATATCCTGACAAAATCGGTCTCTGAGGAACTGGGGGGCCACTTGGGCGCCATGGTGGTATTCTCGGCGCGGATCGTGATAGTGCCTCCGTTCGGCATGGCCTGGGCCGCATTGAGAATGATATTGTTGAACGCCTGGCTGAGCTGTCCCTCATCGCCATTCACGGCATGGATCGACTCGGGGATATCGACCACTGCGCGCGCGTTCTTTCCGTTCAGAGAAAGGGCAATGCATTCCCGCACCAGCCTTTCCACCGCAACCGGCCGTTTCACCGGATCACCGCCGCGGGCGAATGTCAGCAACTGACGGGCCATGCCCGCTGCCCGCAGCGAAGCTTTTTCCGCATGGCCAAGCGCCTCGAATGCCTTTTCCGACTTATCCAGGAACATGCGCGCAAATGAGATATAGCCGAGGACGCCGGTCAGAATATTGTTGAAGTTGTGGGCTATTCCGCCCGCCAGAATCCCCAGGGACTCAAGTTTCTGGGTCTTGACAAGCTGTTCCTGGAGCAGCTCCCGTTCGGTAATATCTATGATTATTGACAGATGACGGTTGGCAAAAACCTGATGTTTGATAAGCACATGCCGGACAGCGCCGTCCCTGCAGGTCACCCTGACCTCGACGGTCTGGAGTTCCGGCTCGGTTAAGGCCCTTTTGAACGCCTCATCACGCATCCTGGTTATCTGGCTTCGATATTCAGGGTCGGGAAAAATCCGTTCATACAACTGGGCATTGGAGGAAAATTCATCGCGGTCGTACCCCAGCTGTTCGACGATGAAATCGTTGACATATTCCACCGTGCCGTCCGACATTGCCCAGACCACACCCACCGGCATGGCATCCACCATCCGGCGCAGAAACTGCTCACTCATGCGTACGCTCTGCTCCGCATGGGTGCGTTCCACAATCTCCTGCTCCAGTTCGCGGTTGATGGCTGCCAGCTTGGCGGCTGCTTCGGCCTCAACCCGCGCTGCCTCCATGAGCTGCCTGTTGAGGCGCGCGTTCTCCTCCTCGCGTTCCTGAAGCGTGCGGGCGAGGGCGTTGATGGCCTCGGCGCCGCGGCCCGGCTCGTCCCTGGTATCAACCGGAATCACGGTGGAAAAATCCCCGTTTTTCATCCTGTCCACCCCGAGCATCAGAGTGGTAAAGGTCTTGGTAACCTTTCGCAATACCAGGTAAGACAGCCCAACGACCAGCGCCCAGAAAACGAAACCCACGGAACAGGCAACCAGCGCCATCCGATGGGTATTGGCCGACAGGTCGGAGGTTTCCCGTTCGAGAGTAACCGAGCCGATTGCTATCGGCCCGTCCTGCCTCTTGCCTCCCAGAGCGGACTCAACTGAGACCCCCAGGGGCGTACTGTGCGCCACAACGGTCTGGCTGATCAGTGACGACCTGTCCACCGGGTGGGAGGAACGGAATTCGGCCAGTACTTTTCCCCTGCCATCACGAACCACGACGGAATTGATCTGGGGCAGCCTGGCGGCATCCCGGGCAAAGCGGTTGATTGCCTCCAGATCAAAGGCATAGAGCGACAAACGGATCGTACTGCACAGGTTCTCGGCCTGAAGACGGAGCTGTTCCATGGTCTGTCTACGGGTCTCACGGATCTGGCCCACGACGTACAAGACGCTGAAAGTTAAAGATACCAGGGTAGTTAGAACAGTGAAAATCAGGAAGAGCTTGAAACGGAAACTCAGTTGAAACCTCGACCGCCTTGATTCGAATGGCATATATCGGTTCCTCACAACGAGGACAATCTCCTCAGGCCGGAATTACTCTGTTCCTGTTTGAAGCGCTTCAGCGCCTGAGGATTGGTCCTGACCGATGTCAAATCCGGGAACTGGATCGGTACGGTATCTGTTCCCTTACCTTGTAGCAGTTCCATTACCATGTCGCACCCCTGGCTGGCAAGAGAAGAACGGCCTATGTCTACAACGGCGCTGGCGCCAAGGCCAAGATAGGCGGAGGAAAAAGAGACTATGGGGATTTCCCGGCTCCGACCGAAGCGGAAATAGGCCATGCTGCTCTCCCGGTTGACGGCGCCGGGGTCGGGAAGCATCCAGAGGGCGTCAACCCTGCCGGAGAGGCTTGAAAGTTGGCCCATTGTTTCGCGCGGGGAAGATACTTCCCGGCTTACAAGCTCGATACCCGCCTTTTCGGCTGCGTGCCGGGCGCCGCGCAGGTAGTGTCCGCTTCGTGACTTGCTGTAAATGACTCCTACGCGCCTGGCCTTGAGTCTTTTGAACAATTCCATGTACCTTGCAGGGGGGGCATACATGTCGATTCCGGTGAGATTGGGCTGGATTTCGGCCTGTCTGCGTACGCCCACGGCCATGAGGGACATGACCGGAACCTTGTTGATGCGGCTTGCGGCCCTGAGCGCACCGTCACCAATGACGAGGATGAGACGGGGATGCTCCTCGCGCACGATGCGGGTAACGTCCACCTCGGCGTAGTCGGACATGACCAGCAGGCGGTGGGAGAAGGCGCAGGAGGTGCGGAGGCCCTTGGTTACCTCCTCCAGGGCCGGGTCGCGGCGGCTCTGGAGCACCAGGACGTCGTAGGCGTCAGCCCATGAGGGGATGAGGATCGCAAGGGCGATTATGAGGGCGATCAGTCGTCTCAAAACCGTAACCTCATTCCACCCTCGAACCAGCGGCCCGGTGTGGGGTAATATACTGAATAGGTCTGGGAACAGTCGAACAGGTTATGTCCGGAGAAGAAGATTTCCAGGGAGCTGTTCTCCCGCGTCATGAGCGTCGCACCCAAGTGCAGGTCCCAGATCATGCCGTTGTAGCTACCATCGCTGCCAGTATTCCACATGATGTGTCTGCCGGTGAGGATAGCTCGGAAGGTACTGTCATCGTAGCGCAATGCAACCTGGACGGTATGACGCGGAATACCATATACTTGTGAATGGGTAAGAGTGTTTTTGGTGTCGGTGAAGGTATAGCCTGCGCCCAGAGTGGTGTTGAAAACCGGGGTGGTTCGTATTTCGTACTCGGCGCCAAGCGCCAGATTCCGTTCGCGGTTGTCGCCCCCGATGTTCCAGATCTCGTTGCGGAAGAGGGTCAGCTTCTGCCACAGGTAGGGAACCAGGCTGGTTTCCACGCCGACCTGTGAAGTCCAGACCTTCTGGACCGGAGTCGTGTTATAGGCGATGGTCCAGAGACCGTAACCTCGGGCGGTGTAGCCGCGCAACAGGGTCTTGTCGCCCAGGGGATAGGTAATGCCGAGGGACGGGCTGAACTGGTCGGAACTGGTACTGGGATGGTCAACACGGACGCCGGGGGTTATGGCCAGATCGCCAATGGTGATGGTGTCGTTCAGAAAAACGCCCCAGCGGTCAACTTTTTTGGAAACCGTTAAATATGAACCCGGAATATTTCCCGGCACATTGGTCGCAAACAATTCGGCATGCTCGTAGTCCCCGCCCAGTACCACCAGGTTGTAGACGCTACGCCAGACCAGCTTGGCGCTGCCACCGTAAACCCTCTCGCGTGTAGTTATGGGATATCCCTCCTGAATGTCCTTGTCATCGATATCGGTATCGCGTGTATCAAAGAAGCGATAGGAATGACGGCCGAGAACCTCAAGCTCCAGATCGTCAGCAAGCTTTTGACGAATCCCCAGAGAGGCAAACAGATAGGTGGTTTTCTGAGACTCTTTTGTATTATAGTCAGAAAGGAAAAGGTTGGTCCGGTTACCGTGGGAGTAGTTGAATGTGCCCCAGATCTGTCCCTGGTCGGGAAGGTCGTAGGTCAGCTTGGCATAGCCGTTGTTGGAGTCGGTGGTAATGTGAGGGGGGATGTCCCTGAATCCCGTGTATCCTCCTGCAAAGTAATACCCCAGCCGGTCCACCTTGCCGGTCAGTTCCAGGGCGCTGTCGCTGGTATTGCCCTCGCCGTAGGAGGACGTGGCCGTGCCACCAATCTTCCGCTGGTCCGGCGCCTTGGTGATGACGTTGATGACCCCGCCCAGGGCCTGGCCCCAGGCCGACGAAGCGGCGCCCTTGACGATCTCGATCCGCTCGATGATACGGGCCGGAACCATGCCCGTATCGGAGAAATTCGACTCAAGAGTGTTGAGCGGCACGCCGTCCACCATCACCAGCACATGATAGTTCGTGGAGCCCTGGATATGGGTAAAGCTCATACTGCCGGCACCGCCCAGATTCTGGATCTGGATGCCGGATACGGTTGCCAGCACATCGGCCAGGGTATGGGCGTTCAGGGCTTCAATTTCGTTTCTGGTGATGATGGTGGTGTTCTCGGCGGTCTGGGAGAGCGGCTTGGGAGTGCGGGAGGCGGCGGATGACTGTTCCTGCCAGGCATTGAACATATCCACGGTCTCATCCGTATTTTCCGCCAGCGCGGAAGGGAGCCTCACCAGCAGCGACAGGCCGGAGATGACGATAAATAAATAAAAAATATGTGGTGATTTAATGAATTTCATGACAATATCTTGTTGCGAGACAATAGCAGAGTCAAACACCTCTTGTCCAGCTGGATTGGACTTATTTCAAAAAATGGAGGGCAAAAAGTCATGCCTAAGAATGAACAGAAACGTGATGATCTCAAAGTCTTATCCGAGGGTAAGGATAAAGGCCAACAATTGCCAAAATGCACGTGTGTCGCAGGACCGGTGAGATTTAGCAAATAAACCAATTTCAAGGGGGAGAAATAATGTTTCTCCCCTTTTTGTTTTCAGATTAAAGATTCCATGCAGTCATCACGTCATGTCGCGCCATTTCCCTGCCGACGCAACCCGCTGCGTTGCGCCATATTTTGTTCTTTTAGGGTGACCTGTGGACAAGGCTTCGTGACGGCGGGGATATTTCGACGAAACATCACAAAGCCTTGTATGAACTGGGTGTTCTGGTACCGGATCGTGACGCGGAAGGGGCGGAGATGCTGGAAACCTTCACTCGGGCCAATGCCGAGAAACGCCCGTTCACAGCACTTGTGACCCTGACC
>CAZRPI010000100.1:0-13051 GCA_964601865.1 uncultured Pelobacter sp.
GAAGCGTCGTCAGCTCATGTCAACCGGGTCGATGTCGATGGTTTGGCGGACATTGGCCGCCTTTTCCCGCCGGTCCAGCCATGCGGTTACCAGTCTGCGCAGATCGGAACGGGAAGGGGATTTGAGGAGAATGCGGCGGCGGAAGCGGCCACGCAGCCTGTAGATCGGTGCGGGCGCAGGCCCCAGAATTTCGACTCGCAGCGCCAGTTCCCTTCTGAGCCGAGCCAGTGTGTCGGCGCTGAAGCCGGCACGTTCTTCCACCGCCTGTTCCGCTGTTCCGGAAAAGCCCAGTATGGCCAGGTGGGTAAAGGGGGGGTATCCCGCTTCGTTCCGGAACTCCAGTTCCTGCCGGTAGAAACTCCTGTAGTCGTGGCAGATGGCGCACTGGACGGCATAATGGTCGGGGTTGAGGACCTGCAGGATCACCCGGCCGGGGGCCTCACCCCTTCCCGCCCGGCCGAAGACCTGGGAGAGCAGTTGGAAGGTGCGTTCGGCGCTCCTGAAGTCTGGTATGTGCAGGCTGGCCTCGCCGTTGATGACCCCGACCAGCGTTACACCGGGAAAATCGTGCCCCTTGGTGATCATCTGGGTCCCGATCAGGATGTCGGCGGTTCCCTGCGCCATGCGTCCCAGCAGGCGGGCATGACTCCCCTTGCCGGTGGTGGTGTCACCGTCCATGCGCAGGAGGCGCGCCTCCGGCAGCAGCTCGCTCAGCTCGTGTTCCACCCGTTCGGTGCCGGCCCCGAACTCCTTCAGTTCCGGGCATCCGCAGGCGGGGCAGATGCCGGGCGCGGGGACCGTGTAGTCGCAGTAGTGGCAGACACTCTGACCCCGGCCGCGGTGGTAGGTGAGGGTGACCGAGCAGTTGGGGCAGGTGAGGGGCTTGCCGCATTCGCCGCAGACCAGATAGGTGGCGAAACCGCGACGGTTGAGGAAGATGATGGCCTGGCCCCCCTCGGCCATGGTCTCCTCCAGGGTCTGGCGGAGCCTGGGCGAAATGGTCGATTTGATCCCCTGCATGGCAACGGTTTCGACTTTCGGCATGGGAGCACCGCGTACCCGCTCGGGCAGTGAGAGCAGCTCCAGTTTGCCCCGTTCAGCGGCATAGAGGCTGGTGACCAAGGGGGTGGCAGAGCCCAGGATCACAAGGGCGTTCTCCATTTTTCCCCTGACCAGCGCCAGGTCGCGGCCGTTGTAGCGCAGACCATCGTTCTGCTTGAACGAGGTTTCGTGCTCTTCATCCACGACGATGACACCGATGTTTTCCAGGGGAGCGAAGACGGCGGAACGGGCGCCGATGACGATGCGTGCCAGGCCGCGCCGGATGCGGCGCCATTCGTCGTAGCGTTCGCCGTCGGACAGCCCGCTGTGCAGGATGGCGATGCCGTCCTCGAAGCGGGCCCTGAAGCGGTGTACCAGTTGTGGCGTCAGGGATATTTCCGGCACCAGGATCAACGCGTTCAGCCCCTTTTCCAGAGCCCGCGCTATGACCTGAAGGTATACTTCGGTCTTCCCGCTGCCGGTGACGCCGTGCAGAAGACAGGGGGAGTATCTTCGACTGTTCAGACGGCTGATCAGGGCATCCATGACCTCCCGCTGGTGGGGGTTGAGTTGCCGGGGGGGATCGCGTTCAACGGTTTCGTTCCGGAACGGATCGCGGAACAGCTCGCGCTCCCGCTTTTCCACGAGCCCCAGTTCGGTCAGCCGTTTCAGTTGAACCGAGCAGGAGGCGAAACGTTTGCCCAGTACGATCGATGACACCTCTCCCTCACCCCGTATGACTCTCAGTATCTCGGCCGCCTTGGGGCCCAGGCTCTTCCGCGGATCATTGCTGTTTCCGGGAACATAGACGGTTTCGTGGCGGATTTTTCCCGCGCCACTGACGTTTCCGTCCACTCCTTTGCCCATGCGTGGGTTGATGCCGGCCGGCAGCGCCGTTTTCAGCACTTCCCCCAGAGGGTGAAGGTAATAGCCTGCAATCCAGCGGAACAGCTCCAGTTCCCTGTCGGTCCAGAGCGGGGTGTCGTCGAGTGCGTCGATGACTTCCTTAAGCCTGTCAACCTCACTGCCCTGGACGTAGGTCAGGACATAACCGATCAGTTTGCGGCTGCCGAACGGGACGAGGACCCGCGTGCCCGGCTGCGCCCGTCCGGTCAGGGATCCGGGAACCAGGTAGTGAAAGGTTCTGTCCACCGGCAGGGGCAGGGCTACCTCGATGATTATTGCAGCGGATGGAGTCATTCTACGGTGATAGCAGAGAAGGTGAAGCGAGTAAAGGGACAACGTTTTTCGGCCGGCAGATGATGCGCCGTCGGCTGATGTCGGGAAATGCAGGGGTGTACCCGTTGGCAGTGCATTTATCTTTTTGTGTCATATGATTTTAGTTTGAATAAACCAACGCAGTACCTTGAAGCGTGAACTTTGCTGAAATCTGTGGTATGGTGCCTCAAAGTAGATACGGTATTGCTTGCAATGAGGAAAAAATGAACATCCGGAATTCTGAAAACCCGTCGGAAAAATGCGAGAAATCCGGTCGGGGGCTGCGTGTTATGGCTGTCGGGCTCGTCGGCTTTTGCGCTTTCTTTTCCCTGTACTCAACCCAGCCGCTGCTGCCATTATTTCACAGGGTTTTTAACGCCTCTAAACTTGCCGTCAGCCTGACGGTTTCCTCCAGTACCCTGGCCGTGGCGTTTGCCGCGCCTTTCGTGGGGATCATCGCGGACCTGCGTGGACGCAAGACGGTAATAGTCCCCGCCATGTATCTGCTGGCGGTCTCCAATCTCCTGATCGCCACCTCGCCCGGTCTTCCGATGATCATCTTCTGGCGTTTTGTTCAGGGTTTGCTTACTCCGGCGGTATTTGCCGTTGCCGTTGCCTACATCAACGAAGAATGGGAGGCCCGTGAAACCGGATTCGTAACCTCTGTTTACGTTACCGGCACGGTTCTCGGAGGCTTCTGCGGAAGATTCCTCTCCGGATTCATTTCCGGCCACTGGAACTGGCCCTGGGTTTTTGTGACTCTGGGTCTGCTTAACCTGGCGCTGGCCGCGCTGGCCTCTTCCTGGCTCCCTCCCGCCGGAAGTTTCAAGCGGGTGGAGGATTATGGCGCCGGCCTGCGCAACATGCTGGGGCACTTCAGGAACAGATCCCTGCTGGCGATTTACGCCATCGGTTTCACCATCCTGTTTTCACTGGTCGGCTCCTTCACCTATATTACCTTCTACCTGGCGGAGCCGCCCTTCAACCTGGGACCTACCCAGCTTGGCGCCATATTCGGTGTTTATCTCATCGGCGCGGTAATTACGCCGTTTGCCGGCAAATGGTCGAGCCGCCAGGCGGGCTGGAAGATACTGGCTTCGGCGCTGTTCGTCTCAATGGCCGGTGTGCTTTCGACTCTCTCCCACAATCTGTGGATGGTTATAATGGGCCTTACCCTCTGTTCTTCCGGCGTGTTCGTGTGCCAGATAATAACCAACAGCAGTATCGGCGCGGCGGCTGGCAAGTCACGGGCCTCGGCCGTGGGGCTTTACGTTGCGTTCTACTATTGCGGAGGTTTCGTGGGCTCGGTGGCGCCCGGCTTTTTGTGGGAATTGGGGGGCTGGCCCTACTGCGCGACTTTCATGGCCCTCGTGCAGTCGACGGCTCTGCTGTTTACACTGCTTGTCTGGAGACGGCTTGGGCCCGGCCGCGGATCACAGGCCGGGGATACGCTTGAAGTTGTTGGTTAGTCCCTTACGACTTGAGTCTTTACAATAAAATGAGCAGCCCTGAACTGCAACAGAACGCGGCTTCTCGCAGATGCCGCGGATTGACACGGATTATATTCAGCATGCGAATACAGATGTCTTATCAGCGTAAATCCGTTCAAATCCGGCCTTTTCTGCGTGCCATTGCCCTTGATTTTTTCTTGATTGGTTCCGGCTTGTCCGGCTTAGGATGGAAACGATTCTTTGCTGTGACCGAAAAGGACGTCCGGTAGCAGACGTCCTTTTCGGTTTTCAACGCAAGGCGTAATCTAGGGACGACGCCGGCTGAGGGACCCAGCTCCATTATTTGACCGTAACCGTGGCGTTTGCATTGGCTGCCGCCTTGGCGCCGCTCCTGGCTGCCTCCGCCTTTGCCTTTGCTCCGCTCTTGGTCGCCTCCACCTTGGTCTTGGCGCTGTTCCTGACTGCCTTTGCCTTTGCCTTGGCACCGCTCTTGGCTGCCTCTGCCTTCGTTTTGGCGCCGCTCCTGGCGGTCTCTAACCTTGTCTTGGCGCCGTCCACCGCACCCTTGGCTCCGGCCTTGGTGTTGGCTATCGATGCCTTTGCGCCGGCTTTGGTGGTGTCGACGGTTGACTGGGCCGTCCCCTTTACGTCGGGGGTCTTGATGGTTACTTCAGCGGCGATGGCGAGATTGGCGCAAAGGAGCAGAACCGTCGTAGCCAGCGCCTGGCGGATGATATTCTTCTTCACTAAACACCTCCTGAGAAAATTTGCCCTGGGATTCCGCGGTTGGAGAACATCTCCATCCGATTCGGATCAGGGGTGATCCACTCTCTATGGACAACGCCAACCGACGGATACAGGTTCGTGGTTTTTTGTAGCAGTAACCGGACCCGATGTCAATGAGCGGCGGATTCCGGTGTCGGGCTCGAAAAGCCCGTTTCCCGCGGGCGGTGATGGATCGTTCAATGGTTTCATGATGCGGGACATGCGCAAATTGCTTTTGTGATTACCCCGGAATGTGATAAGTGAATGGGGATGACATGCGGGTTGGCGTGTCGCGACAAATAATTTGGATATGAGGAGACCAGGAATGAACCAGAAGAAGCCGGAAATTACCTTTAAGTATGTGTTTAATTACGGGTACAACCCCAGTTATGTCAATGGGGCCCAGGGCGGCTTCTCGCCGCGGGGTGAAATGGTTATCAATTTCTATCTTGAACGCCAGCCGTTGCCTGAATCAATAACCCACGAGATTACCCCCGAGGGCGCCATCGGAAGGGAAACGGAAGTCGAGCCGGAAGACCTGCCCAACAGCATGGTGCGTTTTATCGACACCGGCGTTGTAATGAGTTATGAAAACGCCAAAATCTTTCATGCCTGGTTGGGAGAAAAGCTGCGGGAGGTGGAGGAACTGCACAAGGCCAGGGCCGCGTTTGAAAATTCAACGCCTGCGGGTCAGGCCTAACGGCGCGGGAGGAAGAGGGCGAGGGCAAGGAGCTGGCTCATGAGGTTACTTCCCAACAGATGCGCAGCCGTTGCGACAGTGACTCTGTTTTTTGTTTTTGTTCTTTCGTATTCCGGAATGGCATTCCCCATTCCCGAACGGCTTGAGTTCGAAATCTCCTATGCAGGCATCCCGGCTGGCCGCGCCACGCACCAGGTCAGCCGGGTCGGCAAGGAGGTCGTCATTGTCGCCACCGCCCGTTCCGCTGATTGGCTCAAACATTTCTTCCCAGTTGAGGATCGCGTCGAATCGGTGCTGGCCCCGGCAATTCCCCCCCGGCTCTTCGGAACCTCACGCCTGTACAGTGAGCGCGTCAGGGAGGGACGGAAGCGCTACCTGAAGGACGCTCTCTTTGACCGTCAGAAACTGACGGTGGCCACCAGGGATTTCGTGAAAAACAGCGAGCGGGTCCAGAAAATCACCCCGCAGACTCACGATATGCTCTCCGCGTTTTTTCATGTCCGCATGATTCCGCTTCAGGTAGGAGCATCGACCTTTGTCGATATCTTTGACTGCAAAAGGCTCTGGAACACCGAAGTACAGGTGCTGGGAAGAGAGGAGATCGAAATCCCGCTGGGCCGTTTCAGAACCATTGTCATCAAGCCGCTTCTGAAAACCGACGAAGGCTTTTTTGCGCGAACCGCGGACATGATCATCTGGCTGTCCGATGACGACCGGCGTATTCCCGTGCAGATGAAATCCAGGTTGCGGATTGGAAGTATTACTGTGACGCTGGTGGGAGGGAATTACTGGCCGGAGAAGAAATGAACTAAGCCGTTTGTCCATGGAACCCGAACCGGGGTGGGCTGAAGTCTCTACGGCAGTTAAACGTGTCAACCCGATTGCAATTCGGAATTGTATTTTGCGCGCGAAAGAGCGCCGCTCCCTGTGTCGGGGAGCGGCGCTCTTTTTTTTCAGAATCCCGCGTGATACTCCTTCAGCTTTATCGCAAAGTTCCGGCCGAATTCGTAGCATTTTTCCTCATCCTCGGACGAAGGCTTGAATATGAACTGGATGCCTGGTTCGAACTTCTCCAGCCCCATCTTGGTGAAGATTTCGTAAGCTTCCTTGACCGCGCCTCCCCCCCAGCCATAGCTGCCGAAGGCGCCGACCAGTCGGTTGCTGGGCCGCAGACCGCGCAGGTGGGTGAGGCACTCCGCAACGGATGGATAGAGGATGTTGTTGAGGGTGGGGGAACCGAAGAGCGTTCCTCTGGCCTTCCAGAACTCCTTGATGATAACGTTCATGGGGGTGGCGCGCAGTTTCAGCACCCGGCAGTCAACCCCCTCCATTCTGATCCCCTCGGCGATGGGATTGGACATGATCTCCGTACTCTTCCACATGGTGTCGTAGACAATCAGCGCCCGTTGATCCGCCTTGCCGGTAGCCATTCCAACGTAGGCGTCGATAACCCTCTGGGGATTACTGCGCCAGATTACGCCGTGATCCGGGGCGATGATCTCGGGCCGGATGCCCAGTTTCCCCAGGTCTCCGACCCGGTCCAGAATCAGCTTTCCGAACGGCATCAGGATGTTTGCGTAGTAGTCGATTACCGCGTCGTCGAGCACGGCCGGTGAGACGCACGCGTCGAATTCGTCGTCGAATCGGGCCGACGAAGCCAGGTGCTGGCCGAAGGCGTCCTGGCTGAACAGAATGCCAGCCTCCGGACAGAACGACACCATGGAGTCGGGCCAGTGCAGCATGGGGGTTTCGACGAACAGCAGGGAATGTCTGCCGAGTTTGAGTATGTCGCCGCTCTTGACGATGTTGAACTTCCACCTGGAGGTGTCAAAGAAACGGTCAAGCCCCTTCTTGCCCCGGGCCGAGATATGGATCGTCGCATCGGGAGTAAGCGCCATGATATCGTCGATACTGGTGGCATGGTCGTTTTCGATGTGGTTGATGACGATGTGTCTGATCCTGGCCGGATCCACGATATCCCTGATTCTCCGGATGGTGATGTCGGAGAAGTCGTATTTCACGGTGTCGATCAGGGCGATCTCCTCATCCATGATCAGATAGTTGTTGTAGGTCGTGCCGCGCGGCGTCTCGTAACCGTGAAAATCGCGCACCGACCAGTCAATTGCTCCAACCCAGTAGATATCTTTTTTAAGCTCAACAGATTTCATGTTTTCTCCTAACTCAGGAAATAAAATGCACGGGCAGATGAATTTAAGTGCGATGCCGGTCGGGCGGCCGTTGCGTTTCACCGTTTTTGCCGCATGCCTCGCACAGACCCGTAAAGGTGATAGAGTAATCCATAACCCTGAAGACATCGTGGATATCTTCAGGAACCTGCAGGTTGCACAGGTTCCGGTCAAACAGATCGATAACCAGGCCGCAGTTCGTACAGACCAGATGGTGATGCCGGAACATCTTGGCATCGAACCTGGCCTTTGATTGGGGATTGCATATTTTTTTCGCGACACCTATGGACACAAAGGTATCCAGCACCCGGTATACGGTGGTCCGTGAAACCCCCTTCAGGCTGGATGAGATGGTTTCATAGATCTGATCCGCGGTGGGATGATCGGATCTCGAGACAAGGGCTTCCAGGATGGCCCGCCGCTGAACGGTCAGAGCCAGGCCATGCTTTCTGCAGATGGATTCCAGTCCGCGCTCACTGTTTTTATGCGATATGTCGGCATTCATTTGCATGGGCGGAATATAATGCGAATGGTATAAATTGTCAAACGGAAAACTTTACCGTTATTTAATAGGGTTAATAGCGGAGCCGGTTGAGCCTGTTGCCGTCTCCGGGTGTCGATATGAAAACGGCGGAAAATAACGGCTTGATTGCAATGCCGGGAAAGGGAAAATGGCGGGATATTGCGGATGAAGCGGGACACGCTGATCTCCCCTGAACGTCAATCTGATATTCAAGGCGCGAAAACCAGCAACACGAAATGAAATTCCGGGTTTGTCCGCGCAGTTGCGGCGGGAGAATCCGCTGGGATTTGAACCGGGATTATACCAGCTTGAATCTTTTGACCAGATCCTGGAGAGTCTGGGCGTTTCCGGCCAGCTGAGACGCAGCGGAAGCAGTGTCTCCGGCGCCTTTGGCGGTCAAACTTGCTACTTCGGTTATCTGGTGGATGTTGGTGCTGATTTCGCCCGTGGTGGCGGTCTGTTCTTCCGCGGCCGTTGCAATCTGGTTGATCTGCTGCGCCATGTCTCCGATCTGGCGAAGAACCGTTTCCAGCGCGTCCGCGGATTTGTGGGACGTTTCGGCGCCGTTATCCACTTCCGTCACTCCTTCTTCCATTGCGGATACGGCGACTCTGGTCTCGTTCTGGATGGATTTGATCATCTCGGAAATTTCCCTGGTTGCCTTGGTGGTGCGTTCGGCGAGTGCCCTCACCTCATCGGCGACCACCGCGAAACCCCGGCCCTGTTCACCGGCCCTGGCCGCCTCAATGGCGGCGTTGAGAGCCAGCAGATTTGTCTGGTCGGCGATGTCTTCGATGGTTCCCACGATATTGCCGATCTCTTCGGAACGGGCGCCGAGCTGATCAACCGTTTGCGCGGAATGGCGGACTTTTTCCGCGATTTTAATCATGCCGGAGATGGTGTCCTGGATGACTTCGCTGCCCTTGGTGGCCGATTCGCTGGTCAGCCTGGAACTGTCGGCGGCCAGCTGGCAGTTCCTGGCAATATCGCTGCTGGTTGCCGCCATTTCTTCACTGGCCGTGGCCACTGTCCCGACCTGGGCCGCCGCCTCTTCCGCCCCGGTGGCGATCTGTTCGGCCGTGGCCTCCAACTGGACCGAGGCCGAGGCCACCTGGTTGGCGGTCTCGGTCATTTTGTTGATGGTGTCGCGGAGGTTCGCCACCATTCTGCGGGAGGAGTCGGCCAGAAGCCCCACTTGGTCGCGTCCCTCAACGGCAATCCGGACGGTAAGATCTCCGTCCGCCAGACATTCGTTAGCACGCACCAGTTCCGCCATTGGCCGTGTAATGCTGCGCACGATGAAAAAAGCCAGAAGGGATGCCGCTATTGCCGAACAGAGCAGGATGGCCGTGATAATTATAAGCGAATTCTGTACGGTGTCATGGGCCTGTTTGCCAGAAAGTTCGAACTCCTTACTCTGCGAATCGATCATGGTGTCGATGGATCCAAGATAAGCCGTCTGCGCGCTTCGCAGGCCGGTCAGCATTTCCTGTCGGGCCCTTTCCCTGTCACCGGCCGAAATAAGGCTGATTACGTTGTCCAGATTGTGCGCATAGTCGCTTCTGGCAGCGATCATTTTTTTCAGCAGCTCTTGCCTCTTTTCATCCCTGATAACAGCCGTCAATTTTTCGATGTCCTTGGTGATCTGACTCCGGGATTCGGTAATTCGTTTTTTCTCTTTGTCAACCTCCTCGCCGCTGCCGATTATCTGTATGTTGCGGATGGCGCGGGCGACAATGTTGACCTGGCTTTTGAGATCGTTGAGGATCACGGTTTTGGGGTATCTGTCAAGCACCAGAGCTGAAATCTGCTTTTCCAGCCGTACCATTTTAATAAGGGAAAATATTCCGACTATCAGCATCATCATGACGACAAGGAAGAAAGCCAAACCGAGACGAGCGCCTATTTTCATGTCAGAACTTTTCATTGTGATGTTCTCCTGTAGTTAAGTTGCCGCCAGGTTATGAAAACCTTAGTTGGCCAGGCCAGGAAAATGCGAATCAAATTGCTTTGGAGGAGGGGAAAGTCCCGATGATCGAGTCACTGTGAGATGCGTGAAGTTTAATGCAAATTGTTTGGAAGTCAAATTACCGTTACGGCAATCCGATCGGGATCAGTGAAGTATATTGGCGGGCTTGCCTTTGGGGGCGAGTGCCGAAAAACGGGTGACATCGATCTTGCCATTGGAAAGGAGAACTTTTTGCGGAGGATGATGAAAGAGGCGAACGTGGGACCCGGTTGTTCCGGGAAGATTCTACTGCGCTCCGTTGAGATAGTCTCCCAGCGCGCCGCGCGAGTGCTCGTCTTCGTGGCAGTGAACGCAGAGATTCTCCCAGTTGCTCCCGTCGGGCGGGTTGTTGTTGTGGTTGCCGTCCCTGTGGTGTACGGTCAGCTGACCGATGCTGGCCGCGTCGAAACGGCGGCCGCACTTGGCGCAGACCGGGCCGTGGATTCTCAGCGATTTCGTGCGGTAGTTTTCGTTGCTCTCCACCTCGCCCCGCATGCGCCTGATCATGGCGTCGGCTTCCTCGGGGGAGGGGAGGGTCACTTTTCTGGGCCCCCGCTGTCTCATGGCCGGTATTCCTCAATGAATCTGCATTGATTCCAAGTCAGTGGAACCGGCATGTTCAAATCCGGTCCGGCTGGCCATTCAGCAACTTTACCGTTGCCCTGCCGTCGGCGTAGAAATCGATGATGTTGTGACAGCCGAAATTCTGTTCGATGTTGAACAGTTTCCCCAGCGGCGCGCCGATGACGTTGAGCAGGATGATGCGGTTCACTCCACCATGCCCCACCACCAGGACCTCGCCGCCGCGGTTTTTGTCCAGTATTTCCGCCATGACCGGCATTACCCGCGCTTCCACGTCCAGCAGGTTTTCGCCCTCCGGCACCCGGTAGTTGGTCGGATCCGCCAGCCTGGCCCGCCATTCCTCGGGCCAGCGCTCCGTGATCTCGTCCCAGGTCAGCCCCTCCCAGATGCCGATATTCAGTTCACGCAGCTGGCTCCGTCTGACCGGCTGGACGCCGAACTGTCCGCAGATGATTTCCGCTCCGATGACGCAGCGGGAGAGATCGCTCGTGTAGCAGGCCGAAATGGCGGTACCGGCGAGGCGTTCCCTGAGACGGTGGTACTGCGCTATGCCCAGGTCGGTCAGGGCCACATCGGACTGGCCGTTGTAACGCGGCCGGTCGTGTCCCGCCACCTGGCCGTGGCGGATGAGGTGGATACGGGTGGTGGTCATGCCGCGCCTTCGTTTCTGATGTAAGGGCCGAGCATCATGTCCTTGTACCCCTTGCCCTGGGGAATCACCGGGAATACCGCCTCATCGCGGTCCGTGACGATTTCCAGGAAGCATGGGCCCTCCGCCTGCAGAAATTCGTCCATAGCCTTTTCCAGCTGGCTGCGGTTACGCACCTTGCGGGACCAGGCGAAACCGCATTCCTTTGCGATGTTGGCGAAATTGGCGTCGAAGTCGCGCTCTGATGCGGTGTACTGCCCGTTGTACAGGGTGTGCTGGATGGATCTGACCATGCCGTCGGCGTGGTTGTTGACCAGAAGCACCTTGATCGGGATGCCCAGTGAGCCGATGGTGTGCAGTTCTCCCATGTTCATCTTGATGCTGCCGTCGCCGTCGATGGCGATGATGCGGGCGCCCGGATTGGCGAAATGGGCGCCAATGGAACTGGGGAGAGAGAAGCCCATGGTGCCGAACGCGCCGGATGTGATGAATGAACGGGTCCGGTCGGTTTTCAGGTACTGGGCGGCCAGCATCTGGTGGTTGCCCACACCGGTGGTGATGATGGTGTTCTCGGTGAGGCGCCGGGACAGGAGCTCCATCACCTCGGCGGACTGGATCATCCTGGCTTTACGGTTGAAGTTGAGCCTGTAGTTGCGTTTCAGCGCCGCCGCCTCCTCCTGCCATTCGCGGATGTTCAGGGTGACCGGATGTTCCCGGGCGTACTCCAGCAGGTCTTCCAGCACCGTGCGGGCGTCGCCGATGAACGAGAACCTGGGATTGCGGGTGACCCTGACCTCCTGCACCTTTTCGGCGTTGATGTCGATGTAGGCGATTTCGGCGTTGAGGCCGGATTCGCCCACCTTCTGGACGACCCGGTCGTTCCAGCGCACGCCGAAGGCGACGAAGAGATCGGTCCGCTGGATGGCCATGTTGGCGTAGGGAACGCCGAACATGCCGAGCATGCCCAGGGATGTTTCGAGGGATTCGTCCAAGATCCCCTTGCCCATCAGGCTGTTGATGGAGGGGATGTTGAACATGCGGTTGAATTCGCGGATCTTTTCACTGGCGGTCCTGGAGTTGAGGCCTCCGCCGATGTAGAGCAGGGGACGCTTGGCCCGTTGCAGCATGTCGAAGAACTGGCGGCGCTGTTTGGCGCCCAGGTGGGATTCCTGGTCGTATTTGTGGCGGAAACGTTCGATGTCCAGTCCCCGGTAGACGCCGCTGTTGCATTGGGCGTCAAAGGGGAAGTCGATCACCACCGGCCCCGGCTTGCCGGTCTTGGCGAAAAAGTAGGCATCCTTGACCGTTTCCTCGATATCGGAATCGCTGTTGATCAGGATCACTTTTTTTGCCGCCTTGGCAAAGACCTCTCCCACGTTGATATGCTGGAATTCATCGGTGCCGAGTCTGCTCTGCTGTACCTGGCCCGCGAAGACCAGCAACGGAATGGAATCGGCGAACGAATCGGCAACTGCCGTGAGAGTGTTGGTAATGGCCGGTCCGGAGGTGACCACCGCGACCCCCACCCGGTCGCTCGAACGTGAGTAGCCGGCTGCGCTGAATGCGCATGACTGCTCGTTGGCATTGACGTTTATGGCCAGCGAACTCTGTCCCAGGGCGTGGTAAACCGGCAGAATCGCGGCTCCGGTATAGCCGAAGACCCTGCTTACCCCCAGGTCCTCCAGGCTTCTGACCATTATTTCCGCTCCAGTCATCTGAGCCACCATGGAATCCCCCTCATCGGAAGTATCATTGAATTAGGTGTCGTCAGGACACCGGTGGAGTCAAATATTGCACATTGTGGCGGACAATACAAGGTTGCCATCCGCGCTTTACCATCGCGCATGCCGGCAACCGCGCCGGCTTGTAAATCGCCGCGGGGCGATTAAACTTGCTTTATCGCGATTTCAGGGAGACGGCCATGGCAA
>CAZRPI010000101.1:0-13010 GCA_964601865.1 uncultured Pelobacter sp.
GCCAGGGCGGTCTTTACCCAGGTGGCCAATCGGTTATCGGACCTGATAGACGATGTCAGAGAGATCACCGTCGACTACGACGAGAAGAGAGAACTGCTAACCGCAATGGTTACCGGGAGCGATGGCACACCCCATTCCGCCAGGGCGCTTTCGGATGGCACGCTGCGCTTTCTGGCTCTTGCGGTACTGGAACTGGACAATGAGACGTCAGGACTGATCTGCCTGGAAGAGCCCGAAAACGGAATTCATCCGGAACGTATACCGGCCATGCTGAACCTGCTCCAGGACATTGCCATGGATATGGATGAACCGATCGGACCGGACAATCCGCTACGTCAGGTCATCATCAATACCCATTCACCGGCAGTTGTGGCCCAGATACCGGAAGACAGCCTCCTGGTGGCCGAATCCATTCAGATGCTCGGATCGGGGAAGCGCTATAGTGCGGTGCGTTTCAGCCCCCTGCCCGGCACATGGCGGCATAAGAAGGCAGTCGGTGATGTACCGGTTGTTTCCAAGGGCAAGCTGATGTCATATCTGAATCCTATAGCGCCGCCGGAATCGGATCATGGCTATTCCGCCTCGGAGCGGAAGCGCAGGATTGTCCCGGTCATGCGCCGGGTAATCGATCGGCCCGATTTGCAACCATATCTGCCGGAACTTTTGGTGGCAGAGCCCGAATGAAATCGCTCAGCTACACTCTTCTGTCGGACGGCAGCTCAGACAGAATGCTGATGCCGATTCTCGACTGGCTTTTATATCAGCACTGCCCCGAATATGCCGTGAATCCCAACTGGGCTGACCTCGGCAGACTCCGTAAGCCGCCGAAGACCCTGCCGGACAAGATAAGGACAACCCTGGATCTTTATCCCTGCGACATTCTGTTCATCCATCGCGATGCGGAAAAAGAAACCTATGACACTCGCTACGCCCAGATTACCAGAGCGCTTGAAGGGATCGAATCTCCTCCTTTGGTCTGCGTGATCCCGGTCAGGATGCAGGAAGCATGGCTTCTTTTCGATGAAAAGGCGATTCGCAGGGCCTCTGGAAATCCGAACGGACGCTCCGCTCTCTATCTTCCAACCCCACATTCGGTGGAAAGTCTGTCTGATCCGAAAGCATTTCTTTTTGAACTGATTCGAGCGGCAAGCGGACTGCATGGCGCCCGTCTGAAGAAGCTTGACCCGTACAGGCTTGTATTTCGCGTATCACAATACATCGACGATTTTTCGCTGTTACGTATGGTCAATGCTTTTGACGCTATGGAACGCCTGCTTGAAAACGTTCTCATCGTCAACGGTTGGAAAATCGGATTGCGAGTTGCCAGAAATAGGTCAGGCCGAGGCTAACGGCCGGTATGGCCCAAGTAGTGAGGACATGGATGGCGCGGAATACGAAATCTTTTGTTGTCTCGAACCGGAAAAGGTTCTATGCTTTCGCGGTCAATCAATAATTAAGGCAGCTCCGGTCTGCCCATGAGGTTCAACCATGCAACGGACAACCAGAAGGATCATTCTCGCGCTTCTCATCAGCTTCCTCCCTTCCCTGGGTATTGCTGCGGAAACCGCTCCCGCAACTACTCCGCTCAAACCGGCGGCTCCCGTAGCGGCATCCCAGCCCGCGGCGCCTCTGGCCGCTCCGGTGAAACCCGGCCAGCCCGCAACGCCGTCGCCCGGCACGGTATCCGCAACTCCGCCGGTCACGGCGGCGCCTGTTGTTAATGTGACGCCAAAGGCAGTCGAAGTCCTCAAGCCCGAACGTCTGCGGCTCGGCTATGTGGATTTTGCCCGTGTCAGCACCGAAAGCAGGCTGGGCAAGTCGTCCGCGGCCCAGGCCAAGCAGAGGCAGGAAAAATTCCAGGCCCAGATCATCGCCAAGAGAAAACAGCTCGAAAAGCAGAAGGCCGCCATCGAGGCCCAGATCGCCAAGTTGCCGCCAGCGGAGCGGGAGGCCAAGGCCAGGGAGAAATCCAGGGAATTCCAGAAAAAGGTTGAGAGCTTTCAGAAGTTCGGCATGAACGCCGACAAGGAGATGCAGGCCCTGCAGGAAAAGCTGGGAAGGAGCTTCAACGAGTCCATCGGTCAGGCAGCGACGGAGTACGGCAGCAAAAACGGCCTGGCCCTGGTGGTGATCAAGCAGCAGATGCTCTACCTTTCGGGCAAGGTTGACGCCCAGGACGTGACCGATGCCGTCATCAAGCTCATGGATGAGAAGCAGACGAAGCAGACGAAGAAATAACACCGCCCCCCTGGAGGGGGAATAGTATCGATCCCGGCAAATCGCCCGCATTACGCGGGCTTTTTTCCGGGAGGACCAGTTGGGCCTGAAGGATGCACCATGCGTTACAGTAAAATGCGGCTTTCCCACAAAGTAGTACTTACCCTGTTTTTTACCGGGCTTCTGGTGGGATTCATGGTTCTGCGGGTACCGAGTCTGATCGGCGAACCGGGGGCCTCACCGGTGGACAAGGACCAGGAGGATCTCTCCCGCGTGGAATACCCCAGCCTGAAGGGGCTCAAATGGCACGCCCATTTCATCAGGCCGAACGAAACCCTGGAATCGCTCTTCGGCAGTGACTGGGTCTGGGTGGCCCGTCTGAACCGCATCGACCGCCGTCACGTCTACCCCGGCATGACCATCAAGGTGCCGGACAACATGGCCGATATCCGGAATTACACCCCCTTTCCCAGCCAGTACGGGCCCGCCGTCGGCCATGACAAGTACATCCTCGTGGACATCACCGAACAATGGCTGGGCGCCTATGAGAACGGCAGACTGGTGTTTTCCACGCCGGCGGCCACGGGCAAGGCGGGCACGGAAACCCCCACCGGTATGTTCCGCATTACTGCCCGTCACAAGACCCACACCTCTTCCCTGTACAAGACCGCCAACGATGAGGAGCAGTACCCCATGGACAATGCCATGCGGTTTCACGTCGGTCAGGACAGCGTCTCCTACTGGCTGCACGCCCGCGACCTGCCGGGCCGCCCGGCTTCTCACGGCTGTATCGGCCTGTATGACGAGGAGATGCAGAAGCGGGTCTTCAATTCGCCCGCGAATCCGGTGCTGATGGATTCCCGGAAGATGTACGACTGGGCCGTGGGCGTGGACGATTACGGCGAGGATTCCGGAGACCTGGAGGAGCTGGAGGACGGGCCGGTGGTCGAGGTGCGCGGCAGCCTGCCGCGCTATCTGGACCGCAGTCCGGTGAAGTGACGGTTGTTGTTGGGATCACCCCGGACGGGGTGTGATTGCATGGATAAATGAAGCCGCCGTATTCGAGGTTACATGAGCCGTCCCGATCAGCATGCCTGATCGGGACGGCTTTACTTTTGCCCGAACAGTTATCGGGAATGAATTTCACCGCTTGCCTTCCCCGCCAAAACGATGCACAATATTGCAATTTTTCTCAGGGGTCTGTCCAATGTCTTTGCGCGTCTATAATACCTTAACGGGAGATAAAAACGTCTTCGTTCCGCTGGAGCCGGGTAAGGTCGGCATGTACGTCTGCGGAGTCACCGTCTATGATTACTGCCATATCGGCCATGCCCGGGCCAATGTGGTTTTCGATGTCATCTACCGCTACCTGCGTTACAGCGGGTACGACGTCACCTATGTGCGGAATTACACCGATATCGACGACAAGATCATCAACCGCGCCAATAAGGAAGAGGTGGACTACCGCACCATTGCCGACCGCTACATAAAGGCCTTCGATGAGGACATGGAGCGCCTGGGGCTGGCCAAGCCGACGGTGGAACCGAAGGCCACCGATCATATCGGGAGCATCATCAACGTCATCGAAAAGCTGGTTGCCAAGGGCCATGCCTACGAATCCTGCGGGGACGTGTACTTCGCCGTGGAGAGCTTTCCCGGCTACCTGAAGCTCTCCGGCCGCAACCTTGAGGAGATGCTGGCCGGCGCCAGGGTCGAGGTGGGCGACCGGAAGCGCAACCCCATGGACTTCGCCCTCTGGAAGGCCTCCAAGCCGGGCGAGCCGAGCTGGGATTCCCCCTGGGGAAAGGGGCGGCCCGGATGGCACATCGAATGTTCGGCCATGAGCGTGGAATACCTGGGTCAGACCTTCGATTTCCACGGCGGGGGGAAGGATCTGGTCTTCCCGCACCACGAAAACGAGATCGCCCAGTCCGAGGCGGCCAACGGCAAGCCGTTCGCACGCTACTGGCTGCACAACGGGTTCGTCAACATCAATTCCGAAAAGATGAGCAAATCCCTGGGCAACTTCTTCACCATCCGCGAAGTACTGGAGAATTTCGATCCGGAGACCTTGCGCTTCTTCATCCTGTCGGCCCATTACCGCTCGCCCATTGACTTCTCCGACCAGAACCTGAACGAGGCCCGTGCAGGGCTGGAGCGGATCTATTCCTGTCTGGCGGCCGTGGATGCGGCCCTCGCTGCGGGCCACCTTCCCCCTGGCCGCGTCGGCGACGGCTCTCCGGGCGAGGCCGCTTCCGAACTGGAGGAAAAGGTCGCAGCGCTGGTCCCGCGTTTCAGGGAGGCCATGGACGATGACTTCAACACCGCCCAGGCCATCGGCTCGCTGTTTGACGTCGTGCGCGCCACGAACCGTTTCCTGGCGGAGAACGACGGCAGCGGCCGGGACGCCCTGGCGCTCATCGGTCGCATGCGTCAGCTCTTTCTGGAACTCGGCGGCGTGCTGGGACTTTTCGGCTGTAATCCGGCCGTATGGCTTGAGGGGATCAAGGCGGCCCGGAGCGGGCAGCTGGAGATATCAGCCGCGGAGATAGAACAGCTCATCTCCGAGCGGGCAATCGCCCGCAAGAACAGGGATTTCAAACGCAGCGACGAAATCAGGGACATGCTGCTGCGGAAGGGGATCCAGCTGCTGGACTCGCCCCAGGGGACGACCTGGAACGTCAAGTAAATAGAGATCACGGCAGCAACCCGGGGCCTGCTGCCGCAATCCCTGAATAATATTAGCATCCGCTGCTCCGCAAGCCTTGAACAACCGTTATTGTCTGGTATAATTCCTCCAATACTATGTCGGTAAACGGGGAAACACTTGGATTGGCAATGCTGCTGGAGCAGGGAACGCATCGGAATGGGGGATTGCCCGAATATCCGCGCGGATGACGTGGGTCTTCTGGAGTCACACCAGCGCCGGCTCCTGGAAAAATGCAGCAGCTGCGAAAAATTTCTGATCGATATTCACCGCTTTGTTGAGAGCGGACATCCCCTGGCCCCGGTTTTCCTCGCTATCCACCGCGCTTTTCTGCGCCAGAGATCCCAGATAGATTCCCTGGTAAGCTTTCTTGACAGCAAAACCCTCGAAGTCCGTTTTCTCCATGAGCTGGGATCGATTCTCCAGACATCGGTCGACCTGGAAGAGGTTCTCTCCGTCGCCCTGACCGCGATTACGGCGGGCAAGGGGTTCGGCATGAACCGCGCTTTTCTCCTTATCGCCAATCCCGAACGGGGCCTTCTTCAGGGCCATCTGGCCATCGGGCCGCGCAGTTACGAGGAGGCCAACCAGACCTGGGACGAGATTTCCCGGAACGACATGGACCTGCAGACCCTGGCCCAGAATTTCCGCAGGACCAAACTTACATCCGAACGGGCCAAGTTCCACGATATCCTTGAAAAGCTGTCGGTTCCTCTTGCCGAAAATGCCCATCCGCTGATCAGAGCCCTCAACGGCACGCAGACGCTTCTTGTGGAAGACGCCTTCCACAATCCGGACATCTCCCCCGAAATCGCCGGACTGCTGGGAGTGGACACGTTTCTGGTGATGCCCCTGATTACCCGCAGCCGTCGCGTGGGCGTCATCATCGCCGACAACTGCATCACCCGCCGCCCCATCACCGAAGAGGACATGCATTCCCTCGAAAACTTTTCATTTCCCGTGGCCTTTGCCATCGAGCGCGCCTCACTGTACGAGCGGCTTCAGGAGGAGCTGAACCGGGTGACGGAGGCCGGCAACAAACTGAGGCAGCAGCAGGAGCTGCTGGTCAGGATGGAGAAGATGGCCCTGGTGGGACGGATTACCTCCACCATTGCCCATTCCATCCGCAACCCGTTGATGGTTATCGGCGGATTTGCCCGCTCGGTTCTGAAGAACACCCCGGACGCCGATCCCAAACGCAGTTTCATCGAGTCCATCGTGGGTGAGGCGCGCCAGCTGGAGAGCGTACTGGATGAAATCCTCAATTATTCCGACTCCCTCTACCCCACCAGGGATTTCTGGGATGTGAACCAGCTGATGGACGTTTCCATCAGGGAGGTTCAGGACTACCTCCTGGACCGGGACTGCAACTGCAGCTTCGAGCCGGGGGAGGGGCTCCCCCTGGTGTATATCGATTTCAAACAGGTTGCCTACTGCGTTCGCACCCTTATCATGAACACCCTGGAGGGGCGCAGCCGGGATGGCGTTGCCGCGCGGGTCGAGGAACAACCGGGCGGCGTCAGAATCACCATCGAGGACAATGGGCGTTCCGTCAGCCAGGAAGAGCTGGATGCGCTTTTGACCCCTTTCAGTATGACCCACACCATGGGATCGGGACTCGGGCTGGCCCTGTGCCGTTCCATGCTGGAAAAGCAGGGTATCCCCCTCGTCGTTATTGCGCCGCCGGAAGGCGGTGTCCGCTATACGATCACACTCCCGATTCAGAAGGAGGAACAGCAATGAGCAGACTCCTGGTGGTTGATGATGAGGCCAATATCCGCCTCCTCTACTCCGAAGAACTGGCCGATGAGGGATACGAGGTTGTCACCGCTTCCACCATCGCCGAATCCATCGAACATATGCAGCAGGGCAGATTCGACCTGGTGATCCTCGATATCAAGCTGAAGAATGAAAACGGTATCGAACTGCTGCAGAAGATCGTCAAGGATCGCCATGAAATGCCGGTTATCCTCTGCTCCGCATTCTCCTGCTACAAGGACGACTTCTCGGCGTGGCTGGCTGACGGTTATGTGGTCAAGTCAGGCGATTTGACCGAACTCAAGCAGGAGATCGCGCGCGTTCTGGCCAAGAAGGCGCAGAAGGCGAAGCTTGGGATGTAATCCTGCCCAGGGGGGCAGGTGTGATGTTTCATATCAATGCACAAGGAGCCGCTCATCATGAAAGCAGTCATCATGGCCGGTGGGTTCGGAACCCGCATCCAGCCGCTCACCAGCCGTCTTCCCAAGCCGATGATTCCCCTCTTCAACCGCCCGATCATGCTCCATATCGTTGAGCTCCTCAAGAAACACGACATCACCGATCTGGTCATGCTCCTCTACCATCAGCCCGAGGTCATCAAGAAGTTTTTCCGGGACGGCTCGGACTTCGGCGTCAAGATCACCTACGTGACCCCGCTGCAGGACATGGGCACCGCGGGGGCGGTCAAGGCCGCGGAAAAATACCTGGATCAGAGGTTCATGGTGATCAGCGGCGACCTGCTGACCGATTTCAACCTGAAAAAAATCGTCAACTTCCACCATGACAGCAGGGCCATGGCAACCATCACCCTGACTTCGGTCAGGGATCCGCTCCAGTTCGGCGTCGTGATCACCAACAAGGAGAGGCGCATCACCCAGTTCCTGGAAAAACCGGGATGGGGTGAAGTCATCTCCGACACCATCAATACCGGCATCTACGTTCTGGAACCGGAGATATTCAAATACATTCCGGCCGACGAGAACTTCGACTTCTCCCAGGACCTTTTTCCGACCCTGCTGGCAAACGGGGATCCCCTGTTCGGTTATCCCGCCAGGGGGTACTGGCGGGACATCGGCAACACCGATTCCTATCGGGAGGCGTACCACGACATCTTCAGAGGGAGGGTCAACCTGAAGATCGACGAACCCAAGCTGGACTTCGTGGGGAAAGATCTGCGCATCGGCGCGGATGTGACCCTGGAGGAACCTTCCGGACTGGAGGGGACGGTGATCGTCGGTGACTACAGCCAGGTCTTTCGGGGCGTGCACATCAAGGATTCGGTCATCGGCCGCAACTGCACCATCGAACAGGGCGCCAGGCTGAACCGCTGCGTGATCTGGGACAACTCCTACGTCAAGAAGGGCGCCCGGATCAACGACAGCGTGATCTGTTCCAATGTCAGCATCGGCCAGGGGGCGACCCTGGAAGAAGGGGTCATCGTGGCGGACGAGACTTCCGTCGGAGATGAATCAACCATCAGGATGGATGTCAAGATCTGGCCCCGCAAGGTTGTGGAGCCGGGCTCCATCGTCACGGCAAACCTGATCTGGGGGGAGAAGTGGCGCAAGCTCCTCTTCGAGGGGGCCATCGTCAGGGGGCTCTCCAATGTCGAGCTGACCCCGGAATTCATGGCCAAGCTGGGATGCGCCTACGGCAGTACCCTCCCCAAGGGGAGCTACGTGCTGGGAGGCCGAGATTCCAACCGGGTTACGCGCATGCTCAAGCGCTGCTTCATGGGGGGCATTCTGTCGGCGGGCGTGAATGTGCGCGACCTGAAGCTGGCGCCCCAGCCGCTGGTGCGCTACAAGCTGAAGACCTTCGGGGAGATGGGAGGTTTCCATTTCAGGCAGGCGTTCGACGACCCGGCCACCATGGAAATAGTCTTCATGGACAGTGATGGGATTGATTTTTCCAGCGGTATGGCAAAAAATGTGGAGCGGGTGTTCTACAAGGAGAATTTCAGGCGCGCCCATCACACCGAACCGGGCGCCATCAAGGATATCACCAACGTGACGGATTTCTACCGCGAAGGATTCCTGCGGGCATTGGACAAGGATCTGCTGAAAAAATCCGCCTGGACCGTCGTGGTCGACTTCAACTTCTCGGCGGCAAGCCAGATCCTGCCGCTCATCCTCAACGAACTGGGGTGTTACGTTATCGCCCTCAACGCCTACGTGGACGAGGGGAGCGGCGCCAAGAAGGAGATGGACAGGCAGCCCGCCCTGGAGCAGCTCTCCAAGATAGTCGCTTCCCTTGGAGCCCAGGCCGGTTTCTGGCTCGATCCCTCCGCGGAGTCGATCACGCTTCTGGACGAGACCGGCCGCATCCTGACCGGTGTGGAACTCCTGACGCTCTTTACCTACCTGACCCTGAAGAAAGTCCAGAAGGGGGTTATCGCGGTGCCGGTGCAGGCCCCTTCCACCATCGAGCAGATGGCCGCTCCCAGACGCTGCCATGTGACCCGCACCAAGAGCGGTGAGCGGGCCATGCTGGAGGCGTCATGCTCCAACGAGGTCATTCTGGCGGGCTCCACCGACGGCCGGTTCGCCCTCCCCTTCTTCCAGACGGCGTTCGACGGAATGTTCGCCATAGCCCGCCTGATCGAGCTGGGGGCGGCCAGCGGGGTCCCCCTCTCAAAATCCCTGTCGGAAATTCCGGAGAGCGCCTACCAGCAGACCAGCGTCTCCTGCCCCTGGGAGATGAAGGGGGGGATCATGCGCAAGATGAGCGAGGACAGTCTGGACAAGGAGGCTACGTTCATCGACGGCATCAAGGTCCATTTCGGCGATGAATGGGTCCTGCTGCTGCCGGACCAGCACAAACATTACATCCACATCGTAGCCGAGGGAAAGGACCATAAATCGGCGCAGAGACTGCTGGGCGAATACCAGAAAAGGGTGGAGGGTTGGAAGAAGGAGCTGGAGTGAGGCGTGGGGCGGGCTGCCGTAACGCCGTCCGTTCCGGCGGCGCCCCGCCTCTCCGCTGAAAGGGAAACGAGGAGCCGAAGCGCATGTCAAGAACTCTGGATGTGGTCCTGGTGTGGCATATGCACCAGCCGTACTACAGGGATCCCCTGAAAAACGAATACGCGTTTCCATGGACTTATCTGCACGCCATCAAGGATTACTTTGACATGCCGGCCATTGTGGAGGAAACTCCTGGCGCGCGCGCCGTCTTCAACCTTGCGCCGTCGCTGATCGAACAACTGGTCGATTACGCGGACGGAACGGCCGTGGACCGTTTCCTGGAAATGGGGAGAGCCGCTCCGGCTGACCTGGGTGAGGATGACCGGATCTTTCTGCTGGAAAACTTCTTCTCCGCCAACCGCCAGCGAATGATCGAACCGAACCGCCGTTATCTGGAGCTGCTCTACATGGCCGGTGAGGGAAAGCCGGGGAGCGCCCGGGACCGGGTGCGGCATTTCAGCGATCAGGACCTGCTGGACCTGCAGGTCTGGTTTTTTCTCGCTTGGACCGGCGAGGCCACCCGGCGTCGCTATCCCGCCTTCGGCGAACTGATCGCCAAGGGGGAGAAGTTCACTCCCGCCGACCGGGAGATGCTCTTCGAGGCCCAGCGGCAGGTGCTCCAGGCCATTATCCCGCTCTACGGCCGGCTCCACGAAGAGGGGCGTATCGAGCTTTCGGTATCGCCCTATTACCATCCCATTCTGCCGCTTCTGTGTGACAG
The DNA here is from genome assembly GCA_964601865.1 of uncultured Pelobacter sp. Classification (GTDB taxonomy): domain Bacteria; phylum Desulfobacterota; class Desulfuromonadia; order Geobacterales; family Pseudopelobacteraceae; genus Pseudopelobacter. The sequence goes on from CAZRPI010000101.1 coordinate 10,370, forward strand.
CCGCATCGCCCGGCAGGCGCTCCCGAAGGTCATGCTGCCCGCCGAGCATTACTCATGTCCGGAGGATGCCCGAGCCCAGATAAGGCGGGGCATCGACTATTTCACGGAGATCTTCGGTTTCGCCCCGAAAGGGATGTGGCCTTCGGAGGGGGCCATCAGCAACCAGGCTCTGTCGATCATCTCGGATTGCGGCCTTTCCTGGGCCGCCTCCGACGAGGATGTCCTGGCCAGGAGTCTCGACGGAGGCCTGGGCGAGCACCGGGAGCGGCTCTACCGTCCCTGGTATGCCGGCAGCCGTGACGACCTGGCCCTGTTTTTCCGTGATCGCCACCTGTCCGATCTGATCGGCTTCACCTATTCCTCCTGGGACGCAGGGCGCGCGGCGAACGATCTCTGCGGGCGCCTCCGGGCCATCGGATCGGTTGCCGGCGGAGAGGGGCGCACGGTTTCGATTATCCTGGATGGCGAGAACGCCTGGGAGTACTACGCGAACAACGCCTATGACTTTCTGCGTAAGATGTACGCCGCCATTGCCGCGGCGCCGGATCTCAACCTGACCACCTGCTCCGAGGCATTGGCCGGTTCCGCCCCTGATGCCTTGCTGCCCGCCATTCATCCCGGTTCCTGGATCAACGCCAACTTCGGCATCTGGATCGGCCACCCCGAGGAGAATCTGGCCTGGGATCTGCTGGCGCGGGCGCGGGCAGCCGTCATCGCCCATGCTCCCGAGGCTGCCGCCATCCTGGCGGGCAAACGGCCCGAGGGCGAATTGTACGGGACCGCGGAACAGATCTGCCGTTCACTCTACGCCGCCGAGGGGAGTGACTGGTTCTGGTGGTACGGCGATGACCATTTCTCCCCCCACAGCGACCGCTTCGACTGGCTGTTCCGCCAGCATCTGATGAACATCTATCGCCTGCTGGGGATGGATCCGCCCCGCGAACTGCTGGAGCCGATCAAGAAGAAGAGTCCGGCCGGGCTGATTCGCGAGCCGGCCGCACTCATAGATCCGGATATCAGCGGCCGGGTCAGCGATTACTTTGAATGGCTGGCGGCCGGGCTCTACGATCTTACCCGCCAGGGCTCCGCCATGCATTCATCTGACCGGATGCTGCAGAGTTTCTACTACGGCTTCAACAGGGCATCGCTGTTCTTCCGCATCGATGGAATCCAGGATTTGTACCGCCTGCTGAAGGATATGGATATTCTCAACCTTCACCTGATCTACGACCGCGAGTACCGTCTTCCCATGCAGCTCCGTTTCGACGAAGGGCTGCTGCAGGTCAGGGAGAACAACCTCTGGGTCCCCACCATGGGGCATTGCCGCTGGAAGATTGTAAAAACCTGCGAGATCAGCGTGCCGCTGGATGTGCTCAACCTGGTGCCGAGGACCAAGATTTTCGCGTCGATCTCCCTGGTGCGGGATTGCGAGGAGATCGGCAGATGGCCCTCGGATGCTCCGTTGATGCTCTACTATGCGGGGCCCGAGATAGAACTGGAGAACTGGCTGATTTGATCGGGGATCCGGGAGCGGGGACTGGGGATCGGTAAAGGTTTTTGGCTTTCCTGATCCCCGTTTCTGATCTCCAGTCTCTGCTTTTGGGGGAGGGAACATGTCGGAACTGCGCTGGGATCCACTGAAGCTGCACTGGGTAATTATCGCCACCGAACGTGGCCGGCGGCCGCAGGATTTTTACGTGAACGAGGAGAAGAAATGCGTCACGGCCTGCCCGTTCTGTTATGGCAATGAGGACAAGACCCCGCCGGAGATCTTCGCCATCCGGCCCAGCGGCCTGCCCAACGCGGCGAACTGGCGGGTGCGGGTGATTCCCAACAAATATCCGGCCCTCCGGGTCGAAGGCGAAACCGGCAGCAGGGGCTACGGACTGTACGATGTCATGAACGGCGTGGGCGCCCATGAGGTGATCATTGAAACCCCCGATCACAACCGCTCCATGGCCGATCTGACGGAGCACGAGATCTGCGATGTGCTGAAGGCCTACCGGGCCCGCTACCTGGACCTGCGCAAGGATTTCCGTCTGCGTTACATGGTGATCTTCAAGAACCACGGCGCCCGGGCAGGCGCCACACTCTGCCATTCCCACAGCCAGTTGATCGCGGTGCCGCTTCTGCCACCGGTGGCGATCACCGAACTCAGGGTCGCCCGCGACTACTTCAACACCAAGGAGCGCTGCATTTTCTGCGACATCATAGAGTTCGAGCTTAAAGCCGGAGAGCGGGTGGTGCGCGAATTCTCAAACCACCTCATTCTGGCGCCCTATGCCTCCAGCTCACCCTTTGAGCTGCGGCTCTTTCCCAAACGCCACAGCCATGATTTTGCCCTGATGAACGACGCCCAGCTCTCCGAGCTGGCCGTGGCCATGAAGGACATGCTGCTCCGGATCAAGAATGTGCTGCGTGACGCCTCGTACAACTTCATCCTGCACACCGCCCCCCCTCCGCACCATCGCCCGGGCAAGCCCGGTCACTGGGGATCGCTGGAATACGACTACCACTGGCATATTGAGCTGGTCCCGCGTCTGACCCAGACGGCGGGGTTCGAATGGGGCACCGGTTTCTACATCAACCCCACCTCTCCGGAGGACGCGGCCCGCTTCCTGCGCGAGGCGGAAGTCGGGTA
>CAZRPI010000102.1:0-12935 GCA_964601865.1 uncultured Pelobacter sp.
GAGGTCCGCCGCCAGTTCCGCGAGATCAAGGGGATCATGAAGGGCACCGGCAAGCCGGACTACGCCTCCTGCGTCGACATCGTTACCAAGACCGCCCTCAAGGAGATGGTTATCCCCGGCCTGATCCCGATCCTTGCTCCGATTATCGTCGGTTTTACTCTTGGCCCCAAGGCCCTGGGCGGCGTGATCGTCGGCACCATCGTAACCGGTCTGTTCGTGGCCATCTCCATGACCACCGGCGGTGGCGCATGGGATAACGCCAAGAAGTACATCGAAGACGGTCACCATGGCGGCAAGGGCGGAGAAGCCCACAAGGCCGCGGTTACCGGCGACACCGTCGGCGACCCCTACAAGGATACCGCCGGTCCGGCAGTCAACCCGATGATCAAGATCATCAACATCGTATCGCTGCTGATCGTGCCGCTTCTGGCAAAGATGATGTAATTGAGATTGCGCGTCAGGGTGTAGAGACGCATTGCAATGCGTCTCTACCGGCGATGCATGCGCCGTAGCCAAAAGCGGCGGGAGATTAAATTCTCCCGCCGCTTTTGGCATCATGCGTTCAAAATATAAATATGGGAACAAAGCATCAGACGCGCCAGCGGCGCGTCTCTACGATTTGTTTTCCGCAAGCAGTTCGTTGACCACCACCCCGGCCATGGTCAGGCCGAAGATGGAGGGGATGAAGGAGATGCTGCCCAGGATTACGCGCCGGTGCTCGCAGCGGAAGGTCTGCTCCTCCTTGTTGGGGCAGATGCACTGAACACCGCAATGCGCCGCTTCCCCGTTCAGTTCCCGATGCTCCTCGGTGGAATAGACCACCCTGACCCCTTCCGTGATCCCCTGCTGGCGCAGGATCTTGCGCATGGAACGGGCCATACGGCAGTTGCGGGTGGCGGAGATGTCGTCAACGTGGATTCTGGTCGGGTCCAGCTTGTTGGCGGCGCCCATGCTGGAGATGACCGGGATGCCCCGCTCGCGGCAGAAGGTGATCAGGGCCGTCTTGGCGGTGAAATGGTCGATGGCGTCCAGTACGTAGTCGGGTGGGGGGGACAACAGCTCATCCGCGTTGTCGCGGGCAAAGAACGCCCTGACCGGGATGATGGTCGCGGCGGGGTTGATCTCCCGCAGGCGGACGGCCATGACCTCCACCTTGGGGAGGCCGACGGTGCTGGACAGGGCGTGGATCTGGCGGTTCACGTTGGTCAGGCAGATATCGTCGAAATCCACCAGGGTGATCCTGCCGATGCCGGCGCGGCCCAGGGCTTCGGCGGCATAGCTGCCCACCCCGCCGATGCCGCAGATCATGACATGACTGGCGGCCAGCGTCGCGAGGCCGTCTGCGCCGATGAGGATCTCCGTGCGGGAAAAACGGTGTGGAACTGACTTTTTCACTGTCTCCTCCCGCGCAACATCTCCTCGTAAACCCCCAGGTTGCCGTTGACCATGCTGTCGATGGAAAATTCCCGCCGGACCAGCTCAAGTCCCGCCGCTCCCATTCGAGCCGCCCGTTCGGGCGAGGAGAGGAGGTCGGCTATGGCGTTCGCCAGTTCCCTGGAGTTGCCGGGAGGAACCAGATAGCCGTTGACGCCGTGGCGCACGATCTCCGGAATGCCCCCGGCCCGGGCCGCCACCATGGGAACGCCGCAGGCCGCCGCCTGCAGGAGCGAGACCCCTAGCCCCTCCATCAGCGCCGGGTGCGCCACCAGATCCAGGCAGGGGAGGATGCGGGGCATGTCGTCGCGGAAACCGGCCAACTGCACGCGGTCCCCCAATCCCCGGCGTGCGATGCCGTCCCGCAGTTCGCCGTCCAGCGGACCCTTGCCGAAGAAGATGATGCGCAGTCCGGGGAAGCGCGAAGCCAGTTCGGGCGTTATGTCCAGCAGAAAACGGTGCCCCTTGCGGGGAATCAGCTGGGCAATCACGCCGATGACCGGCGCCGTGACGGGCACGCCGAATTCGCGGCCGAACCACTCCCGGTCGCGTTCGATCCGGTACTGTTCCACATCCACTGCGCTGTGAACGCAGCGGACCCTGGCCGGGGGAATCCCCTCCTCCAGGAGGACCTGTCTGATTCCCTCGGATATGGTGACGATCCCGTCGTAGGAACCGTACTTCAGGCGCGCTATCGGCGGCCATTCGCGGTTGTCCACTCTCCTGGTGATCAGGGAGGCCGTTCCGTGGAGACTGGCGCAGAGACCTCCCCAGATGTCCGCGCCGCGCCGGCTGTGCACATGGATGAGGTTCGGCTTCGTTTCCCCGATGATCGAGGAGAGGCGGAAGGGAAACGACAGGTCCGGTTCCCCTCCCATGGGAACCTCGCGGACTCTGGCGAAGGGCCGGGCCTGACGGGCGATGTCGCTGTCACGGGTACAGACGAGCACATTGTCGATACCGCGCCTGGAAAGCCCCTCCAGGAGAAACAGGACCTGAAGCGCGCCGCCGTACAGGTGGCGGCCGGTTTCAACATGCACGATTCTCATGGGATGTTTTTCTCCCTGAGCAGCCCGGCGGCAGTGTCCAGGACCTCCTCGGCCGAGATATCCCGCATGCAGGGGAATTGGCCGTCACAGGTGGGGCTGCGGCGGCATGGCGAGCATGGGTAGGGATGGTAGAGCACGGCGGTGTGGGGACTGGCGGTCTCCAGATAGGGACAGGTGGCTCCGAACAGGGCAACGGTTGGTACCCGGAAAGCGGTTCCCAGGTGGACGAGCCCCGTATCGACCCCGATAACCAACCTGGCGCGCTCGATAACGGCAGCCGACACCGCGAGCGAGGTTTTTCCGGCGAAGCTGACACCGCCCCCCAGTTGCGCCAGCCTCGCCGCGTTTTCCGCATCGGCCGGACCGCCCAGCCAGAGCGGCTGCAGACCGAGACGTTTCTCCAGTTGCGGGGCCAGTTGGAGCCAGTGCTCCTCCACCCAGTGCTTCTGCGGCCGGGTGGTAAAGGGCGCGCAGACGGCGAATCCGGCGCCGAGACCTGCTCCGGACAGGAGGTCGGCGGCTTTCTGCCGGTCGTTGGGGGCCAGCCGGACAAGCGGCGCAATACCCTCCGTGATGCACCCCAGCCGGTCCAGCAGATGGAGGTATTCGCTCCCCATCATCCTGTGGTTGCCCCCCTTGTCGACCAGCTCCGTCATCATGAAACCGCCGGGCTCCCGTGAGCGGAAGCCGATGCGTTCCCGCGCTCCGCTCAGGTATGCCAGGGCCCTTGTCCTCAGCAGCCCCTGAGCGTCCAGCGCCAGGGTGAAACGTTCTTTCCGCAGCATGCGGATGAAGCTGAACGCCTCGCGGCCGAGACGCAGGATGTGGCCGCTTCTGAAGAGCCTCTTCCATTCGGCCTTCGGCCAGACTATGACCCGGTCCAGATTGGGATTTTCCAGGAGAAGATCCCTGACCTGGGGCTCGGCAAGCCAGCAGATGCGGGCCCGCGGATATTTCCGCCGGAGCCCCTCCGCCAGTGGCGACGACATGACGATGTCCCCCATGGCGCTGGTGCGGATGATGAGAATATTTGGTGAATTCATACGGATTGACTCTCTGTATGATAGCCGTCACAGCTATCCTGGGGTTGACGGAGATCGAACATCACCTGGAATGACGGGTGATGACGGCATAGTTGACCGTCATGGTTTCATCGGGCATATAGAGCAGCGGGGCCTGGACCGTTCCACACTTCGCCGCGTCCAGATCTTCGCTGCTGAACATACGGGTAAGGTACTCCTTGAAGGCTCCCCGTATCCGGGGGCTTTCGTCTTCTCCCCAGAGGATCAGCGCCCTGTCCGGTTTCAGGCCGTTGAATACCGGCGCCTTGGGGACGGCGATCCGGGCCGAGGGAACAGCCATCCGGATATTGCCTCCGAGCAGCATCCTGTCCGTTACCACCAGATCGGCTGTTGTGACTTCGTTTTTCAGCTTTGACGCGATTTCATGGTACGGCAGGTTGAATCTGGTGACACCCGATGGCGCGGCGAACGATCTTCCGCCAAGTCCGATCAGCGTCGCGATGCCGAAGCACATTGCCAGAACGCGCATGCCCCGCCCCCCCTCCCTTTCAAAGGCGTGCCGCATCCAGGGGAGAAGGGCGAGGGGGAGGAAAAAGAGAATCTGCTGCATCCAGCGGTCCTTGAAATGGGTGACTCTGAAAACCAGAACCATCAGCAGGCAGATCCCCAGCGATACCAGCATGGAGCGCAGCAGCAGGGTTTCCCCGGGCTTCACCGGATCCGGTGAGGTAAAGGAGTATCGCCTCCGGTCGAGATAATGAATCAGGCCGTATACTGTCAGCAGAACGGCCGCAAATGATACGATGGCCATCGCCAGGCTTGCCGTCCCGGTGAGGACCGAACCGAGGTAACTGCTGCCGGCAGCCATCTTGAACTTGCCCGAAGAGGAGAGCATCAACGCCATGTTCGAGAACATCCAGACCGCATGGGGAGTCACGATGGCAATGGCGGATGCGGCGGAGAGCAGAATTCCGGGCTTGAACAGCAGCCTGCGGTATTCGGCGAGCGTCAGTGAGGCCACGAGCAGGCTGACGAGAAAGATCCCGTAGTTGTATTTCGCAATGAGCCCGAGCCCCCAACAGATGCCCAGGAGGATGTAATTGACGGTCGTGGTCCTTTTCCTCAAGTGGAACCATACCGCCAGGGTGGCGGCGGAGAGAGTGGTCGCCAGCACGGAATGGGTCAGGTCGCGCTGGGATTCCCAAACAATCTGCGGCAGCAGAAAGAGTGAGAGCATCGCCGCCATGGCGGTCTGCCTGCTGAATCCCGAGGCTCTCCCCGCGGCGTAAACGAGGATATAGGTGCAGAAAAGGAGCAGGTTCTTCAGCAGTGCCAATGAAAAATGGCTGACTCCGAAAAGGGAAAACAGCCCCGCCTGCAGCCACGTGTAGAGCGGCGGCTGGGGGCCGTATCCCCAGCTTAGCTGCTGGGTCATGACAAGCTGCTCGGCCTCGTCAAGCTCGAGGTTGGGTGAAACCAGGACGCGGATCACCAGATGCAGCAGAAAATAGGTCGCCAGGAGCCGGAAAATCCGCCTGTTGTCATTATCCCCGGTCAACCGCACATTCATGTGATTTCTTTCTCTCTCTGGAGATCAGGGCAAGGTTGCGGGCATAGACAACGATACCGGCGGCCTGTCCGGCGATGAATACCGGGTCCTGGCGATGAATCGCGTAGGCCAGCAGGGTCAGGCCTCCGGCAAGGCTGAAGTACCAGAAGGCGGTCGGAATGATGCTCTTCCCTTTCTTTTCGCTGTAGAGCCACTGGATCAGAAAACGGCCGGTGAAGAGCCCCTGTCCCAGGAAGCCGACCCCGATCCACAATCCTTTTGACATGCTCATAATTCAATCCTCAATGATTTCGGGGTGTCTGACCCGTTTCAGCAGCCACATCACGCCCAGTATGTCCACCAGACCGACCCAGAGACGGTTGTGCAGTCCGTATTTGGAAATACCCCGCTCGCGGGAGCGATGATTCACCGGTACCGAGACGACTCGAGTCCCTTCCCGCAGGAACAGGGCCGGCAGAAAACGATGCATATGGTCAAAGTAGGGGAGACGGAGGTACATGTCGCGGGAAAAAAGCTTCAGACCGCAACCGGTATCCGGAGTTTTGTCCCCGAGCATGCGGCTTCTTACGGCATTGGCGATCCAGGAAGAGAGCCTTCTCAGGCCGCTGTCACGCCGTTTCGTTCTCCATCCGGCAATGCACCCCATGGGGCCGCCGCCGTTTCGCTCCTCGCTACGCCAGACCCGGAGCATCCCGGGGATATCCGCGGGATCGTTCTGGCCGTCTCCGTCCAGGGTCGCGATCAGGGTGCCCCTGGCATGACGGATGCCGGTCAGTACGGCGGTGCTCTGACCGCAGCTGGAACGGTGCCGTACGACGCGCAACTCGGGAAACGCGGCCATCAGCTCTTTCAGCACCGGCCAGGTGTTGTCGCTGCTGCCGTCGTCCACGTAGACGATCTCATACCACATCCCATCCAGAGCGCGCCGGATCTCCTCCACCAGGGGAGCTATGTTCTCCTCTTCATTCTTGACTGGTACTACAACAGATATTTCCATGCAAATTGTCCATACGTAAAAAATTACTTGCGGGCCTCCCGCACAACACCAGGAAACCGCCCCGGCCGGGGGTGGCACTTTTTAATTCATGCTGTATCTCCCTGTTGATCCGCGGATACTGTCAGAATTTTACCACCGGGCACCCGGAGGAATACTCCATAACCCCGTTTCATGCCGTATCCTCTTTTTCATAATCCCTTTGCCAGCATCGATACGCGCCAGGAAGCGGCCTGGCGGAATGGGTCGCCGGCTGCTTCGCTGGGAAAATGCGGTGAACGGAAAAGAACCGGCAGAACCATGGCATATGATTCCGCCTCGTCATTCCGATATATGCGCTGATCTGGCTGCTATGTTTTGCGGAATTCGCCGAGAACCTGGGTCATATTCTGGTAGAGGCCGTCGATGGTTGCCGGGATATGGCCGAACGACTGGTAGCCCTGATTCCTCTCCCTGTCGAGGGAAGCCAGAACCGTTTTGACGGCGGCACCGTCGTGGGCGTTGGCGTCGTTCTCCGAGAGACCCAGAACGTCCGACATCCCCACTCCCCTCGTGTCCTCCTGGAGCAGGAAGGAGGGTTTTCTGAAGCTGATGAAATTTACATGGGCGTGAACCCGGTAACCGATGTGAAGATCGCACTCCCGGTAGAATTCGATCCGCTTCAGATCGTACGAGGTATCCACGGAAACGATGCCCGACTTTTTCAGGCGACGGGTCAGGTGGTAGTTGTAGAAAGCCTGCTTCAACGTGGTGTACCTGTCCGGAGCGATTCCCCTGTGAAAGCTGGCGACAATCTCGGCATGGGGGAAGCGCTGCCGGATCTGCTGCGCCAGTTCCAAGGACTGGGCGAAAAAAGGCCGTTTCGCCGGTGGCGTAAAGACGATCCTCTTAATCTCCCGCGGCGGGACAAAAGGCTTGCCGAAGCTGTCAAAGTCGTACAGAACCGGACAGCCTGAAACAACGACATTTTCGATTCCCGACTTGCGGAGCTGTTCCTGGGTGAGGCGGTCACGCACGCCGGAAACCCTGCAGGTTGAATGGATGTACCGTATCGCCTCCAGGCTCTCCCTCGTGAAGGAAAATGACGGCAGGGCATCGGGATGAATCCCTCCCAGCCCCAGTCCGACGGGAATGATGGGAACCCTGATGTTTCTGAGATCGCTGACCAGCGGCAGGGTTTTCGGGTAGAATTCGGAGGAATAGGCCGGGCCGCCGCAGATCATCACCGCCTTGGTGGCGTTGACCGCGTCCAGACGGTCATCGAAGGGAAGCCAGCGGTCTATCTGGAGAAAATCGGTTTCTCCGGTTATGCGGCTGATAACCTGCTTGGCCTTCTCCGCGATGAGAAAGTCACCGATATTCTTTTTTGCGCCTGTCAGAACAGTAATCATGGGTACCTCACCACTACGGGGCAATTTCTTCCAGATCCGACCATGTCAGCAGGTCATCCTCCTCGATATCGGCCGTTGCCCGGCGTCCGATGATCAGGTCCCAATGGACGGGGCTTATGCCATGGCCGGGCCGCTTCACGATCAGGTTGTCCGGGGTGAACGACTCTCCCTTCCGGATTCCCACCCGCGCGACAACGCTGCGCCGGGCATGGAGACGGGCCGCCTGTTCGAGGCTCAGGTTTTTCCCCCCGGTTCCGGCCAGTACCCGGTACGTTTCGGCCTTTTTCATGAAACGGTTGAGGTCGGCCTGGTCCATGGCGTGGTAATGGTCGTTGCCGGGCAGGGTCTTGTCATGGGTGAAGTGCTTCTCGAGAATCGTGGCGCCCAGCAGCATGGCAGCCTCCAGGGGACTCAAGCTCCCGTCCGGAACGACGTGGTCGGAATAGCCGATGACGCAGTCCGGAAACACCCGTCGGAGGGTGGAGATCATGCCGAGCTGGGCATGCTCCGCAGGTGTGGGATAGTTCAGCACGCAGTGGAGCAGGGCGAGGTCGCGGCACCCGTGGGACCTGAGCTCCTGGGCCGCGAATTCGATTTCAGGGAGCGTGGCTGCCCCGGTTGACAGGATGACCGGTTTGCCCATGCCGGCCACCCTGCGCAGAAGTGGGACGTTCGTGATGTCGGCGGATGCGACCTTGAATGCCGGCATCAGCGGGTCGAGGAACTCCACCGCCTCCAGGTCGAACGGGGTTGACAGGAAATCCACCCCGACCCCGGCGCAGTGCCGGGCCAGTTCCCCGTACTCATCCGGACCGAACATGTCGTACTTCTTGAACAGCTCAAACTGGCTGCGGGTCGGTTCCTTCGAGGTGTCCCAGTAGGCCGGACTCTTGCGGGACGCAATCAGTTCCGCCTTGTAGCTCTGGAACTTGGCGGCGTGGGCGCCGCCCCGGGCAACCTCATCGATCAGCCGTTTCGCCAGTTCCATGGAACCGCCGTGGTTGACTCCGATTTCGGCAATCACGTACGGCTCATACGGTCTTCCGATTTCACGGGCGCCGATTTTCATCATTCCGATCCTCTCTCACGCAGCAGTGATACGATGTGACCGACGACCCGTTTCTTCCCGCCAGTCAGGTTGAGCCTGGAGAGTTTGCGCCGCATCGCCGATCTCAGTTCTCCGTCGGTCACGACCTTTTGCGTTATCTCGGCAATTTTACCGTCTGTCACCGCATGACGCAAGCCGAGGTTGATGATGCCGTTTTCGCTGGAGGCGAAGGAGTGGGTCGTTTCACGGTCATTCTGGCAGATGGCGATGATGGGCACGCTGAGTGACGCGAGTTCGAGCACCGTTCTGCCCGCCGAGGTAATGGCGAGGTCGGCGGCGAGCATGTAGTCGCTGATGCGCTGCGTTGCCGGTATGACGGACAGGTTCTCCGAGTCGAGGCGGTCAGCCACGGCCTGGAGTTCGTGATGGTGGGCAAAACCCGGTCCCAGAACCACATCGACGTTGATTCCCGCCTCCAGCAGCTCCCTTCCCACGGCGGCCAGCACCCGGGTCGTGAGGTTGCCCTCGTCCACCCCGCCGAACGTGATCAGAACGCGCCTCACTCCCGCCTTTTCGTTGCGTTCGGGGAGGTGGAGAAACTCGTCCCTGAGGCAGAAATAGCGGGGACCGACGAAAATATGATCGTTGGGCAGCTGATGGGGATAGAGCGCGTTGAATACCAGGTCGGCGACTTCCGCTCCCAGGCCCATGTCCTCGAAGTTGACCACCGCCATCCCGGCCTTCTTCAATGCCAGGACATAGTCGGCGCTGGTGTCCAGGATGTCGTTGATGACCAGATCGGGTTTCAGCGAGAGGATGTATTCCCGGCGCGTCCCGGCGGCGCAGACATGAACGGGATAGTTGTGCTTCCTGATGTGTTCGATGGCGAGATCGTCGTCCTCTTCGCAGACAAAGGAAACCTCGAATTTCACCAGTTCATTGGCGAGCATGACGGCCCTGAACGCATGCCCCAGCCCGGTTGCACGGTTGCCGATCACGCTGAACAGAATCCGTCTGCGGCTGAGGATCTGTTCGCAGAGCCAGAAATCGCGGAGGGTATCGATATCCACGCTCCGCTCTTCCGGCATGGGGTAGAGGCTGACGTTCCGGCCGATGCGGGAGCCGGTATCCAGAACCCTGCGTCTGCAGGCGATGATTGCCCCGGTCTCGCGAAAGACCGGGGGAAGCTGCTGCCGGTTGACCCGTGCCGCGTACTCCGGCACGACGCGGCCAGCGACGGAGCGCCAGCGCAGGTGGCGGTCATCCACGGCCGAAATGACCGTTTCCAGGTTGCCATCCCCGGCGAACAGCTCTATCGCCGCCTCGATGTCGTGACTGCCGATCAGGGGGGAAGTGGGCTGGACGGTGATGACGATGCCGTACTCCTCGCGCCACTCCTGCTCGGCCCTGTCGGCGGTGTGGACTACGACCGGGTCTATGGTCACGGCGTCGGTCGCCAGTTCCGCCGGGCGGCGGAGCACGTCCGCCCCCAGACGCCGGGCGAAAAACTCGATTTCGTCATCATCCGTCGACACCACGACGCGCGCCCCCTCAACCGCCCTGGCGGCGTTTATGGCGTACGCCATCAGCGGCTTGCCGCACAGCGGCCGGAGGTTCTTTCTCGGTATCCCCTTTGAACCTCCCCTGGCCGGAATGATGATGAGAACTCCAGAATGCATGTTATAACCTCAGGTTGTCGGCATCGGGGCAACCGCAGTGCCGGAGTCGATCATTTCAACTCCCAGCCGGTCGAATACCGATGACACCTTGTTTTTGCTCTTGCCGTTTTTGTAGTATACGAGGTCGAAACCGTACGAAATCACCCGGCAACTTTCGGGAAGAATGAGACGCGCCGTGAGCAGGGCCGTACTGTAAATCCCTATGACGATGTCGTAGTGGTTGCGGATCAGAAAGGTTTCCAGCGGTTCTTTGGGAAAGATCTCCCGGTAATGCCCGCAGAGGAATTCTTTTCCCTTCTCGCGGGGGTGGCTCTTGTAGTCGACTCCGCTCACATCGTTTCTCCGCAGGAACTCCGCGATCCCCTCCCTGATGACGGCGCAGTTTTCCGGAGTGAGCCGTCTGTCCTGCACCAGTGGCTGCGCGATCAGCAGGGCCCTTCTCTCCCTTCTGGCTGCGGCCCCGTCTTTGATCCGGAAAGGGGGCATCTGGACCACCTTCTCACGGCGATACTCGTGGGGGAAACCGGGCAGGGTGTAGATCCTGTCCACGATCGGCTCGTCGGAGCCGGTCCGGTCTCCGTGCAGCAGGTAGTAGTTGAGCCGTGGGGAGATCAGGCGGCGCAGTCTGCGGAAATACTGCATAAACTCCTTGAAGGCGCCGAGGGGATGGCGCTGGATGTTCAGGACTCCGTCCGGAATCAGCCTGACACTGACCTCGCTGTTGGGAAAGGTGGTGATGAGATGGTTGATCAGGTAGTTTACGGCCTCCGTGTCGATAACCGGTGTGTGAATGCGGATTCTGTCATAACCCCTGCAGTAGGACTCCACGATCTCCAGGTTTTTCAACGTGCGCTGGATCTGTCCGAAAAGCCCCTTTTCGGGATAAAACCTGGGCCACGGGAGGAACACCGCCTCGCGGCAGCTCGTTTCCCTGACCAGGTCCGCAACCAGCTTTTTTATGTAAAACAGGTAGTTGGTCTCGTTTTTTTCAAACTGCTCCACTATGTGCTCGGCGCAGATGTAATGCAGCGGAGAGTAGACGAAAAACAGGTTTATTTTAGAGCGCATTCTCGTTGTATCCACGTCGTTTCAGGGGTCCGGGAATTTGTAAAAGTGTCGGAAACTTTGATTTGCCGCCGGAAGTTCTCAAGTCTGGATTCGTTGCCGCCGCGCCATGACCATCTGGCCGGGTCAGTTGCCGGATGGAGAATACCTTGAATAGAACCTCATGTTTGCGCGGTGCATCGGGAAAAAGAAGAAAGGTTTGACTCCATACCGTTCAAAAAGAGTGGTGATGTTTTTCCTGTTGAACAGGGCAAGGTGCTGCACAGGACGCATCTCCTTCCACCGCAGCAGGTCCCCCTTGGGGGTCCTGAAGTGCCCGGTGTCGGGGGTGGTGAAGAACAGCACGGCTCCGGGATTCAGTACCTTCGTGAGCGAACGCATGAAGCCGTGGAGGTCGCGGACGTGTTCGATCACCTCGGTACAGAAGACCATGTCAAACTTGAGTCCGCGCTCCGCGAAATCCTCGATGCGTTCGTTGTGGAAGCTGCAGTCCGGCCAGAGTCTCCGGGCGTGGTCGATGGCGGCGGGGCTGTAGTCGATGCCATAGGCTTCGCATCCCAGGCGCCGCGCCGCCTCCACCGTGTGCCCCACATTGCATCCGATATCCAGAAACCTGTTCCCCCGGCTGAACATTTTAAGCGTGAACACCTTCATGGCAAAACGCCATGATCTCGATTCCGGTTTTTCCACCCGCTTCCGGTAAACATAATTTTTGTAGTATTCGGTGAGTTCCTCATCCGTCGGATGGGGGTCGATCCTGATCAGGCCGCATGAGGTACAGCGAACGTAGAAGGATTTTTCCTTGAGGCCGATATCCTCCCTCCCGGTTGAGCCGCACAGGGCGCATGTCGTGGCGGCACCGGCCGTCCCGTTCCGATTGCCGTGGCGCTCTGTTCCGCTCGCCCCCCGCTTTTTCCCGCGTTTCCGTTGTTCCTGTTTCCGAACCCGTTTAGCTGTCAACTCTCTTTATCTCCAATGGTCAGTGATTGAAGGGACGGCCGGCGCCATGTCTGCCGCAGTCAGGTGAGCCCCGAAGGATTTGTGACTGAGTCAAACGGATCCGGGCCACATAATGGCACAGAATTGCTTGCTTTTGAAGCAAATTGAGCAGCCTTTGTCCGGCGTCGGGAAAGTCCGGGCGCTTTCCGGAAATATTGTCCGGGGGCCGGCATCGAACGTTCACAACTTCCCGCCGAGTATTTTCTCCATTCCCGAGGGTTTGGGGTGCATGCCGTCGTAGAAGTCCTCTTCGGTAAGACCTGCCCTGGCCGGGTCGAACGCTCCCAGGATCCTGACCCCGTGTTTTGCTCCCAGCCGCCTGAAACATGCCTCCGCACGGGTAACCAGGCGGTAACTCGGGTTGTTGACAATCATCCAGTACGCCACCGGATGGTACGGCGGCAGAAGGAGAGTTACGTCAACATGGTCGCTTTTCAGCAGAGAGATGAATGCATCGAGCAGATTCAGGCTTTCCATGTCGATTTCACTGAAGTCGCCCAGAGAATAGACTGGGTGATGTCGTGCGTATTCCACGGCCTCCCGCCGGACCGCCGCGCTGTTCTTTTCCCTGAACGATCTGGCGTAGGAATAGCTCCCGTCGGCGACCTTGATCGGGACATCCGATGCGAGCCTATCTGTCGGATAGTACATCCCCTTGCGTTTCGAGCTTTTTTTTATTTTTTT
>CAZRPI010000103.1:0-12221 GCA_964601865.1 uncultured Pelobacter sp.
CGCCTGGCCAACGAGGAGAGCGGCAAACGCTGGACCGCCACCGAGGTGGCCAATCTGCTGCCGCCGGTGGTGACCATCATCGCCCCTGGCGACGGCGCCGCCGTCTCGTCGTCCAGCGTCACGCTCCGCTACACCCTGCGCACCCCGGCGGACGCTCCGGCAACGGAAGTGTGCGCCCTGGTGGACGGCCGGCCGGTGAGCCGTGACCGGGGCATCGCGGTCAAGGGCAAAGACGGCGAGCAGACCATCACCCTCACCATCCCGGAGCGGGACTGCGAAGTCTCGCTCATCGCCGAGAACCGCAACGCCGCCTCCGAACCGGCCACCGTGCGCCTCACCTGGGCCGGGAGGCAACAGCGGCCGGAAGAGTTCAGTGCCAGGCCCAGGCTCTACGCCCTGGCCGTCGGCGTCAGCGCCTACAGGGACAGGGGACTCACCCTGGGCTACCCCGCCAAGGACGCCCGGGACTTCGGTGCGGTCCTCACCCGCCAGAAGGGGCTCCTCTACCGGGACGTGACCGTCAGGACCCTGACCGACGCCAACGCCACCAGGGACGACATCATGGACGGCCTGGAATGGCTGCAGAAGGAAGTAACCGCCAGGGACGTGGGAATCATCTTCATCGCCGGCCACGGGGTCAACGACCAAAGCGGCATCTACTACTACCTCCCCCAGAACGCCGATACCGAGCGGCTCAAGAGAACCGGCGTCGCCTTCTCCGACATCAAGAACACCCTCTCCTCCCTGGCCGGCAAGGCGGTGCTGTTCGTGGACACCTGCCACTCCGGCAACGTCATGGGCACCCGGCGCGGCGTGGCGGACATCAACGCCGTGGTGAACGAACTCTCCAGCGCCGAGAACGGCGCGGTGGTCTTCGCCTCCTCCACCGGCAGGCAGTACTCCCTGGAGGACGACAAATGGGGCAACGGCGCCTTCACCAGGGCTCTGGTGGAAGGGCTCGACGGCAAAGCGGACTACGGCGGCAAAGGCAGGATCACCATCAACATGCTGGACCTGTACCTCTCCGAGCGGGTCAAGGAGCTGACCGGCGGCAGGCAGACCCCCACCACCACCAAGCCCCAGACCATCCCGGACTTCCCGCTGGCAATGAGGCGGTGAAACGAGTCACCATAGGGACGACTAGGGGGACATTCCTCGCTAATCAAGGGGCTGCAGAAAGCGGGACAGGCACTCTCCGTGCCGGTGCAAGAGTTTTTTTTTCGACGCTGAAGAGACTTTGCCAATAACCGTGGAAGAAAAACTCCTCCTCGACGCCTACCGGGCAATCCCCAACAGGGAAATCCGGGAAAGCATCCTTAAAATCACCACCAACGCCACGAAGACCGTGGACGCAGACAAATAGCGGCGCCATAAATCGTTGCTGCAAAAAAGGGGAGCAGCCATATCAGGCCGTTCCCCCTTTGCGTTACATGATTTGGAAATCGCTCAGTGCGCCTCGCTCCAGTTGGCGCCGTGGTTGATGTCCACCTTGAGCGGAATGCGCAGCTCAACCGCCCGCGACATCTCCTCCTCCACCATCAGTTCCATGGTCAGCAGCTCGTCCTCGCGGACTTCAAAGACCAGTTCGTCATGCACCTGCATGATCAGACGGCTCTTCAGCCCCTCCGCGCGGATGCGGCCGTCCACCCTGATCATGGCGCTCTTGATGATGTCCGCCGCGGAGCCCTGGATCGGGTAGTTGATGGCGTTGCGCTGGGCAAAGGCCCGGATGTTGCCGTTCGTGCTGGTGATATCCGGTATCGGCAGTCTTCTGCCCAGGATGGTGGTGACGAAGCCCTTCTCCACCGCATGGCGGATGCAACCGTCAAGGAAAGCGACCGCCCTGGCGTGGCGCTCCCTGTAGGCGGCGATGAACTCCTCGGCGGTCTTGCGGGCGATGCCCAACTGTTTTGCCAGGCTGAACGCGCCCTGGCCGTAGATGATGCCGAAGTTGATGGTTTTGGCCTGACGGCGCATCTCGGCGGTGACCATTTCCGGGAACAGGCCGAAAACCTCGCTGGCGGTGCGGGTGTGGATGTCCTCGTCGTTCTCGAAGGCGTGGCAGAAGACCGGATCTTGTGAAAGATGGGCCAGCACGCGCAGCTCGATCTGGGAATAGTCGGCGGAAAGGATCAGGTGCTTCTCGGGCGCGATGAAGGCGCGGCGGATCAGGCGCCCCTCGTCGGTTCTGATCGGGATGTTCTGCAGATTGGGGTCGGATGATGAGAGGCGGCCCGTGTTGGTGACGGTCTGGTTGTAGGAGGTGTGCACCCGTCCCGTACGGGGATGGACCAGGCGCGGCAGGGCGTCCGAGTAGGTGGATCTGAGTTTGGATACGCCGCGGTAATCCAGGATCAGGCTGGCGATTTCGTGCTCCTCCGCCAGGGTGGTGAGCACCTCGTTGTCGGTGGACCAGCCGGTCTTCCCCTTGGTCTTCTTGCCGCTCTTCAGCCCCATTTTCTCAAACATGACCTCACCCAGTTGCTTGGGGGAGTTGAGGTTGAAGGAGACGCCGGCAAGCCCGAAGATGCTTTCCTCCAGCGTGGCCATGCGCGATGAGAAATCATTGGACAGCTCCGCCAGGAGGCGGGTATCCAGCAGTACGCCGCGGTTCTCCATGGCTGCCAGGATCGGAACCAGCGGCATCTCGATCCGGTGGAACAGCTCCTCCACCCCGTTTTCCGCCAGGATCGGGGCGAACTTCCGGCGCAGCAGCCAGGTAGCGTCCGCGTCTTCGCAGGAGTAACGGGAAGCGATGTCGATATCCACTTTGGAAAAGTTTATCTGCGTCTTGCCGCTGCCGGTAACCTCTTCGTAACTTATCATCCTGTGGTTGAAATGCTCCAGGGCGAGGGCATCCAGACCGTGTCCCTGCCGGGAGGGGTTGAGCACGTAGGAGGCCAGCATGGTGTCAAAAGCGACACCGTCCATCCCGCTGCCGTTCATTTCCAGCACCTGCATGTCGTATTTGATGTTCTGCCCGACCTTTTTCGGGACCGGGCTCTCCAGCAGCGGACGGAGGCGTTCCAGAACAGTGTCGCGGGGGAGCTGGTCCGGCCGGAGCCGGCCTTCATTCGTGTGACCCACCGGGATATACCACGCCTCATGGTCCGCAAAAGAGAAGGAGAGGCCGACGATGGCCGCATCCCGCGGATCCAGGCTGGTCGTTTCCAGGTCCACCGCGAACTCTCCGGACCGCTCCAGCTCCCGGACGAGTTCCTCGAACTCCTCCATGGTGGTGACGGTGCGGTAGTTGTCGCTGGACAGGGTCGATCGTCCGGTCAATTCCCTGATCAGCGAAGTGAAGCCGTACAGGCGGAAGAGGGTGTTCAGCGCCTCCCGGTCCGGTTCCCGGCAGAGCAGGTCGTCCAATCCTATCTCAATGGGAACGTTCAGTTCGATGGTGGCCAGGCGGCGCGATAACAGGGCCTGGTCGCGGAATTCCCTCAGCTTTTCACCATTTTTCCCCTTGACCTCTCCTGCCCGTTCCAGGAGATTGTCCAGGGAACCGAATTCCCTGATCAGCTTGATGGCGGTTTTCTCGCCGATTCCCGGTATTCCCGGGATGTTGTCCGATGTGTCGCCGGCCAGACCGAGGATGTCCGTTACCTGTTCCGGCCCCACGCCGAAACGTTCGACAACATCGGCAATCCCCGACTCTTTATCCTTCATGGTATCCAGGAGCGTGACCCTGTCGGTTACAATCTGCATCAGGTCCTTGTCGCCGGTAACCACCACCACCCTGCCGCCGCTGGCGCTGAACCGTCCGGCCAGGCAGCCGATGATGTCGTCCGCCTCGAAGCCCGCCAGTTCCAGGACCGGGATGTTGAGGGCGCGCACCATGTCCCTGATGGGTCCCATCTGGATCCTCAGGTCATCGGGAACCTCGGCGCGGTTTGCCTTGTACTCCGGGTACAGGCCGGTACGGAAGGTTGTCCGGCCCAGATCGAAAACCACCGCCAGGTGGCGGGGCTGATGATCCCTGAGGAGCTTGAGCAGCATCTGGGTGAAACCGTAGATGGCGTTTGTTGGATGTCCCGTGGGAGACGAGAGGTGACGGATGGCGTAGTAGGCCCGGTAGATATAGGAAGAGCCGTCAACCAGAAAGAGAGTGTCCTCATTGGTCATGATGGGCGCTTTCTTCGTCGGCTTCCCGGGTGAACAGGATGAAGGCCATGGAGGGACGGCGGCTGGAATCGCGCATGGCGAATTGCATGCCGTCGTAGCGCCATCCCTGCGCCGTGAATTCATTCAGCGCATCCTGAATCGTTTCCTCGGTAACCGTGCCGAGTTCAACAACCTTGTAGATCAACATGATGGGCCTCGTGCCGGTGGTAGCGCCGGTTGCTCCTCGCGCCAGCGGCTTGAAAATTAAAAAAGGCGACCAATAGCCGCCTTCGCAAGAGCTGGTTTTACAGAATGTTATTTCTGAAAACCAAGTTTGGCCGAGATGTCTTCGGCTGCCTTCAGGGTCAGCGGGATGAGTTCCTTTTCCATGCGTTCCGAGCTGAAACGCATCGATGGCCCGGAGATGCTGACGGCGCCGATGACCCGGCGGGTGTAGTCGCGAATGGGGGCGCTGACGCACCTTACGCCGAAGTCCAGCTCTTCGTCGTCGATGGCGTAACCCTGATCGGCTACGAGCTTGAGCTGTTTCTTGAGGACGTCGCGGTCGGTGATGGTGTTCGGGGTATAGGGTTTGAGTTCTTTGCTGCCGAGGTATTCGTCGAGTTCCTCGTCGCTCATCTGGGCAATCTGGGCCTTGCCGGCGGCCGTGCAATAGGCGGGCAGCCACGAGCCCACCCTGGGAACGACACGTACGGTCAAATTCGTCTCGACCGCGTCGAGATAAATGATGTTGAAGTCCTTGAGAATTGCCACATAAGTGGTTTCGTTGCACTCCTTGACCAGCGATTCGAGGATGGGTTTGGACTGACGCAAGAGCCCCATCTGGCGGATGAACGTCTGGCCCAGTTCCAGCGTTTTAAGTCCCAGACGGTAGTTCTCCGTAACTTTGTTCTGCTCAATATAACCGCGTGATTCCAGGGTCGCCAGGAGCCTGAATACGTTGTTTTTATGCAGTTTGAGGCGTTTGCTGAGTTCGGTGACCCCCAGTTCGTCCACGTCTCCATGGAACTGTTCCAGCAGATCCAGCGCATGGGAAACCGCCTGAATGAGATATTCCGTTTTTTCTTTTCTGGCCATTATGATGTCCTGTAAAATATGAAAAAATGTAACGATAGAGTGGTGTACAGATGCTTTTTGACAAATTCGGTAGTATAATCTTTTTCTAAGCGAGGTCAAGCAAAAAACAGTATATCTGTTTTAAAAATACTAGAATATTGTTTTATAGTTGTCAAGACCAAAACTGGCGGAGATCTTCGGTTGGACTCCCCTGCTCCGATGCGGGGCAGGCTCTCTTCCGCCGGTCAATGTTTACAATAGCGCATGGAAATCATCTGTCTGCCGGGTATTGAAGGTCCGGTCTGAAGCGGAAAAACAAAAAAATGGGCGAATGAATATGGTTGAAAAGGAAATCCTGAAAAAACACCCCTGCAAAGACTGCAGCTTCTGTCAATGGTGCTCCGATGATCGCTGTCGTCTCTGTCTGAATCGTGAGGTGCGCTGTCGCAAACTCTCGCTGGCGGAGCAGGTTGCGCTCTACGACGCGCTCAATTCTTCCACGGTGCAGTGCCGTGACGCCGAAAAAACAGTGGAGTTGCCTGATGAACGGTCGTGATGGTTCTTCGGAGCGGTGAATTGATGCGCAAATATGGTCCGATTCGTGGTATTATGGACAAAATATATTTAATGTTTCTGGTGATGAGCGGAGCCTGGCTGGAGGTATAAATGCGGAACGATACGAGATCTGGCAGACGAGTTGCGTGCAACGACAAATGCCTTCTGCTCTTCAATGGCGACACCTATCATTGCGAACTCGAAAATATCTCCATTTCCGGGGTCCTGGTGCGGTGTGACGGCATCTTTCCGTCTCACATCTCTCCAGGAAACAGGTGCGGGCTGTTGCTGTGCAGCGATCCCGTTATTTGTCCGGGGGAGTATCCGGCCATGGTTGCCAGGCTTGATGCGCCGAAAGTCGGCCTGAAGTTCCTTGATTTCGGGTAGCGACCGTTTCCTGATTGCACAAACGGATGTAACGTCAATGAATCCAGAGTGTATCACCCGGCAGCGCCATCCATCAACGCGGATGTGATTGCCGGGTGATTTTCACTCCCGTGACTGACGGATTTTTTCCTATTTTCCCGCCAGGTAGCGGTTGATGGCTGCCGCTGCCTTTTTCCCGTCTCCCATGGCAAGGATGACGGTGGCTCCTCCCCGGACAATATCTCCGCCGGCAAAGACTCCCTCCAGGCTGGTCAAACCGTTTTCATCCGTTTCGATGTTGCCCCACCTGTTCAGTTTCAGGTCCGGGGCGGTTGCGGTCAGGAGCGGATTGGCCCGGGTTCCGATGGCATTGATCACCACATCGACCTGGAGTTCGAAGAAGTCGTCCCTGATGGGTACCGGTCTGCGGCGTCCCGAATCATCCGGTTCGCCCAGCTCCATGCGCTGGCAGACCACTTTTTCAACCCATCCCCTGCTGTCGCCGATGATTTCAGCCGGCGCCGTGAGCAGCAGGAATTCCACCCCTTCTTCTTTGGCATGTTTGATCTCTTCGGCCCTGGCCGGCATTTCGGTCTCGGTGCGGCGGTAAACGATCATGGCCCGTTCCGCGCCGAGCCGTTTGGCGGTGCGGACGCAATCCATGGCCGT
Source organism: uncultured Pelobacter sp. (assembly GCA_964601865.1). Lineage (GTDB taxonomy): Bacteria > Desulfobacterota > Desulfuromonadia > Geobacterales > Pseudopelobacteraceae > Pseudopelobacter. Next base: position 6,775 of record CAZRPI010000103.1, read on the forward strand.
GTTTCCGCCTCCGAAGACAGCCACGTTTTTGCCCCTGATAATCGGTGTGGCTGCCTGTTCGCAGCGGCCGGCGCCCATCAGGTTGACCCTTGTCAGGTATTCGTTGGCCGTATAGACACCCTTCAGGTTTTCTCCGGGTATTTTGAGCAGTGTGGGAAGTCCGGCGCCGTTCGCGATGAAGACGGCGTCGTGGGCTTCCCGTATCTGGGGCAGCGTCAGGGTCTTGCCGACAACCACATTCACCTCGATTTCGACGCCCAGATCTCTCAGGCGATCGACTTCGGCGTCAATGATGTCGTTGGGCAGGCGGAATTCGGGGATGCCGTAACGCAGCACTCCTCCGGTGTCGTGAAGCGCCTCGAAGATGGTGACCCTGTGTCCGGCACGGGCCAACTCGCCGGCGGCGGTCAATCCTGCCGGGCCACTGCCGATAACGGCGACCTTCCTGCCGGTGGGGGGAGGAAGGACTTCCGCCTCAAGCCGGTCCGCGTGTTCCATGGCCCAGTCGGCGACGAAACGCTCAAGATAGCCGATGGCTACCGATTCCCCCTTGAGCCCGCAGACACATTTTTCCTCGCACTGTGTCTCCTGCGGGCAGACCCGGCCGCAGACGGCGGGGAGCGCGTTATCGCCGCGCAGGATGCGGGCGGCTCCCGCGAGGTCGTTTTCAGCCACCTTTTCGATAAACTGCGGAATGGATACGCTTACGGGGCATCCCGAAACGCAGGGAGCGGTCTTGCACTGGAGGCAGCGTTGCGCCTCCCGGATAGCGTCCTCCAGTGAGAGTCCCTGGTTTACTTCCTCAAATACCCTGCTGCGTTCCTTGGGGTCGCGTTCCGGCATACGAACCCGTTTGATTGCCAGGCGTTCTTTTGCGGATAATCTGGAACTCATGGTTTCACCTCTTGTTTCAGTCGGCAATCGGCTGCCTCGTGGGCGCGATAGGTTCCGAGCCGGTCCAGGAGGCTGTCGAAATCGACTTTGTGCGCGTCGAATTCCGGTCCGTTCACGCAGGCAAAACGGATTTCACCGTCAATCAACACGCGGCAGCCGCCGCACATGCCGGTACCGTCGATCATGATGGGGTTGAGGCTGACAATGGTGGGAATACCCTGGGGGCGCGTCAGTTCGGCCACCGCCTTCATCATCGGCACGGGACCAATGGCAAAGACGGCGCCGGGGCATGTGGCCGGATCGGCCATCATGTCGGCCAGCTCCATGGTGACGAAGCCCTTGCGTCCCATGCTGCCGTCCTCGGTGGTGATCAGCACCCTGCTGGAAAAAGTGGCCAGTTCTTCTTTCAGAATGATCAGAGAGGAGGTGCGGCCACCGATGATGGTGGTCACCTCGTTACCTGCCTCCGCCAACGCCTTGGCAAGGGGGTAGAGAACCGCCGTGCCCACGCCCCCCCCGACGCAGGCAACCCGCCCCCATTTCTCGATGTGGGTCGGCAGGCCGAGGGGGCCCGACACGTCACGGAGAAAACCGCCGACCGGTGTGGCCACGATGACCCGGGTGGAGGCGCCAACCGCCTGGACGAAAATGGTAACGGTTCCGGCGTCCGGATCGGCGTCGGCAATGGTAAGCGGAATACGCTCCTCACCTTCCGCGGCGCGCACAATGACAAATTGTCCCGGTTTGCGGGCCGCGGCAACCCGAGGCGCCCTGATCACCATGCGGTGAAGCAGGGGGGTGATTGAGACGTTGCTCAGAACCTCGAACATTTGAAATACCTCCGTCTGGAGAATCGGTTGTATTGAAAGACGGGCGTTTTACCTTTCTGCCCGTTTCAAAACTTATTTGCCGGACAATTCCCTTGACCTGATGGTGGCGCTGTCAACGGCGTCCATGATCAGGCCGTGAAACCTGCCGTTTTCAAGGGTATGCAGACCAGCGATGGTGGTGCCGCCGGGAGAGGTGACTTTTTCTCTCAACAGGGCCGGATGCTCGCCGGTTTCGGACACCATGCGGGCAGCGCCCAACACGGTCTGTACGGCCAGCTGGAGGGAAACCTCCCGCGTCAGGCCGTTTTTGACGCCTGCATCCGACAAGGCCTCTATGAAGCTGAACACGTAGCCGGGGCCGCTGCCGGACAGGCCGGTGACGGCGTCCATCATTTTTTCCGAGGTGGTGACCACTGTTCCTATGCTCGAAAAAATTTCCCGGGCCGTCCGGAGATCCGTTTCTTCGGCTGTGCTGCCCGGGCAGATGGCGCTTGCGGCCGCCTGGATCAGGGCTGCCGTGTTGGGCATGACACGAACCACCCGGGGAGCGCATGCAAGGGTTTCCTCGATTAAGGCGGTTGTGATGCCGGCCATGATCGAGATGACAAGCTTATCCGCGGTGAAGGCCGGAGCCAGGTTGCTCAACACCGTTGCCGCCATCTGTGGTTTAACGGCCAGAATGATGATGTCGGCCCCGTCCACCGCTTCCCGGCCGTTTTCGACTGCCGAGATCCCGTATGTGGAGACGAGATACTCACGACGCGACGCCAGCGGTTCCGCAACCAGGATGCTGCCTGCCTTGAGAACGCCACCGCCCAGAAGCCCTTTCAGGATGGCCTCTGCCATGTTGCCGCCACCGATGAAGCCGATTGTCCTTTTGTCAAGCATTGGTATACCCCCTTCTCAAGAAATGCTGCTTCTGGTGACCATGGCAACCCCGACGCAGATCAGGAGGATGCCTGCCCAGCGCAGGGGACTGACATCCTCGCCCAGGTACCATTTTGACAGGAAGGCCACCATGATATAGCTGAGCGCCTGCATGGGAAGGGCAACGGAGAGGTCCTCCCAGGACAGAACCGCCAGCCAGAGGCCGAAGTACACCGCCTGCATGGCCGTACCCATGATCAGCCGCCAGTTGGTCAGACAGCTGATCACCGTTTCGACGATCTGACGAAGGCCCATGGCGGAAATATCGCCCGCGCTCGCAATTCCCTGTTTCAGAAAAACATCACCGGCAGCTCCGGCGGTAATTGCCAGCAGCATGACGACAAGCGTCTTCAGCATTTCTTTTCTCCGCGATAGTTTTGAATCTGAATGCGCAACTCTTCCAGCCTCCGTCTGACGGCCGGGCTGGTGATGGCCGCCAACTCTTCCGGGTGCCGGTAGTCCGGCATGCGACGGGTAATTTCCTCATCCGGCAGCAGACCGGGATGGAAGTAGATCTCGGTCAATCCGTCCTTGAGTCCGTCAAGGATGCTCAGGATGTACCGTTCGGTCATTCGTCCCGAGTTGAGCACCCCCTGGACCTCCGCGGCGTAGCCAATCCCCATCCGGTCAAGCCTCGAACGGGCATGATCCGACAGGGCGCCGAAGATGATCCGTTCGGCCAGTTTCCCGATCAGTCGCTCCCGGTTGAAGCGCAGGTTGTGGATGAGGCGTTCCTGCGAGAGCCGCATGCTGGCAATGCCGTAGCGGGGCATCAGATCGGTGAGTATGGAAAAAACGGTGGGGTGCAGATGGATGTTGAGATGACCATCGATGTGCGAAAGCGGAATTCCCGCGTTTCTGACCCGAAGAATCTGCGCCTCGATCTCACGTTCCAGCTGGCCGCGCACCCCCCTGTCAAAGTAGTAGCGCATTCCCGCTGACACCGGATTGTCGGGAAAGTTTCCACGTCTGTCCACCAGACCGGGTATTTCTTCCGGGGGGAGGACGGAGCGCCCGTGCACCAGGGTCAGGTGCAACCCCACCTGAAGACCCGGATTGCGTCCGGCGATGTCCACCGCGCCGTCAAATGCCCCGCCACCCGGCATGATCGAGGCGCAGGTCAGGATCCCGTCTTGCCATGCCTGCTCAACTGCCCGGTTGACGCCACTGGAGAGACCGAAATCGTCTGAGGTGATGATGAGTTGCTTCATTGCATTGACGTCAGCCCGGGCGTTACCTGCAATCGGAACATGCTTCCTTGCGCTTGCGCATGTACCGGAGGTACTGTTTCCCCTCCTTGAGCAGTTTTCTGCGCTCCTCACCGTCCACGATCATCCTGCCGATGCTGCGCATGATGTATCTGGGGCGGAAGTAGAACTTGTCGTAGAACTCCTCCACCGAGCTGAAAATATCGGCATTGGAGAGGTTCGGATAGTTGATCACGCATTTCTGATGACCGGTGTCGTCCAGGAAATTGTCGGAAGCGATCCACCCCTTTTCCCGGCACATGTCGTAAAATTCGGTGCCGGGGTAGGGGGAGGCCAGCGAAGCCTGGATGGAGTTGAGATCCATATCCTTTGCGAACTTGATTGTTTCGGCAATGGTTTCCCTGGTTTCTCCCGGCAGCCCCATGATGAAGGCGCCGTGGACGGAAAGTCCCAGTTTCTTGCAGTCTTTGGCGAACTGCAGGGCCTGTTCCTTGGTAACTCCTTTCTTTATGTTCTTGAGGATCTGGGCGTTGCCGCTCTCGAATCCCACGACCACATGGCGCAGCCCGCATTCGCGCATGATTTTGAGCGTCTCGTAATCGGTGTTGGCTCTGGCGTTGATCGTCCAGGAAATGCCGAGAGGCTTGATCAGGCGCGCGACCTCCTGGGCGTGACGCCGGTTTGCGGTGAAGGTGTCGTCGTCAAAGGAGAGTTCCCGCATCTCGGGGATGTTCTCGGTGATCCACTTGATCTCCTCGTAGACGTTCCGGGGCGAACGGGTGCGCATGCGCCGGCCGGAAAAAGTCTGGGGCCAGAGGCAGTAGATGCATTTGGACGGGCAGCCGCGGCTGGAGTAGATGGAGACGTACGGGCTCTTGAAGTGCGGGATGACATACTCCTTGATCGGCAGGTCCCTGCGGTAGACCGGGGCCACGAAAGGCAGGGCGTCCAGATCCTCGATCATGGGGCGGTCGGCGGTGTGGAATATCTTTCCGTCCCTGATGTAGCTGATGCCGTCAACCCTGCTCCATGGACGTCCCTCGCACAGTTCGAGCGTGGAGTAGTCAAACTCTCCGCGACAGACGATATCGATGGCGCCCTTGCCGGCGCGGAGCGATTCCTCCGGCAGAATGGTCACATGGGGGCCGGTCAGGACCGTAACCATCTCCGGTTTGACCTCTTTGATGCGCCGGGCGGTTTCGATGTCGATCATCAGGGTGGGGGTTGATGTATACATCACCACCATGTCATAGTCCCTGGCTATCTCCAGGCATTTCTCCAGGTCGAACTTCTGTACCGGGGCGTCAACTACTCGGCTTCCCTTGATCATGGCGGCCGGGAAGCAGAGCCAGGTGGGATACCAGAATGAAGTGACTTCGCGGGACGCCTGGTACCGTGCGCCCGCTCCTCCGTCGAAGTCCTCGAAAGTTGGCGGATTCAAAAAAAGTGGTTTCATTACAACTCCTTGTCTGCTCTAAAACAGTCAGGATACTGATATGCCACCATAAAGTCAAGGTTTATGGGGGGATGGCGTCGGTTTTGGGCGAGGATCAGGCTGCTGGAATAATATCGCCGGAAGCAAAAAAAA
>CAZRPI010000104.1:0-12193 GCA_964601865.1 uncultured Pelobacter sp.
GAATGGATTTGAACCATCACGAGGTTGCCCCCGCCAGCCCCTCAAGCTGGTGCGTCTACCAATTCCGCCACCACCGCAAAATTTTGTCCATCTCAGTTTTTGAGTTGCTTTATATAGCATCGTTCCGATGCCATGGCAAGCAAAAATTACTTCTTCGGCTGCGTCTGTGGAACGGCCGGCGCCGTGACCGGCTTGCCCTGTACCGGCACCTGCGCAGGCGTCTGAGTACTCTGGGCGGGCTGCTTGACCGCGGACACCGCCTTGGCCTTATCCACCATGATCGATGAGGATGAAGGCGTTCCGGCCAGATAAGCCAGCAGCATGGAGGTCAGCATGAAGACAACGGCCACGCCGGTTGTCAGCTTGCTGAGAAAGGTCGTCCCGCCGCCTGCTCCGAAAACCGACTGGCTGCCGCTGCTCCCGAAAGATGCGCCCATTTCGGCGCCCTTTCCCGATTGCAGCAGAACCACGGCAATCATGAAGAGGCAGACCAGAATATGCAGTATTTTTAATAGAATCAGCATTCAGCTTCCCTTCTGATACTCAAGAAGGAGATATTTACCACATGAAACACGGGGTTGTAAAGCAATTAATCCGCAGCCACCGGCATCATTGCTCTATTGCCTGAAATTGACCATCCGCGCGAAGGAGTCGGGCTTCAGGCTGGCGCCCCCGATCAGCGCCCCGTCGATATCGGGCCGTTCCATGAGCCCGACGATGTTGTCCGGCTTGACGCTGCCGCCGTACAGGATTCGGACGGAATCCGCCACCCCCTGGCCCGCCAGCCCGACGATCAGGTTCCGGATATACTCATGAACTTCCTGGGCCTGCTCCGCGGTAGCCGTCTTGCCGGTGCCGATGGCCCAAACCGGTTCGTAGGCGATGACGATCCGCTCGAAATCGCCCGCCGCAAAGCCCGCCAGTGCGCCCCTGAGCTGGTTGCCGACCACCGTGAAGGTTTCGCCCCCCTCGCGTTCCTCCAGGGTTTCCCCCACGCAGACAATGGCGGTGAGACCGGCCGCCAGGCATGCTGTTGCCTTCCTGTTGACGGTCCCGTCGGTATCGCCGAAATAGCGGCGGCGCTCGGAATGGCCGATGATCACGTGACTGCAACCGGCGTCCTTCAGCAGTTTCGGGGAGACCTCGCCGGTAAAGGCGCCCTCCTCCTCCCAGAAACAGTCCTGGGCGGAAACCCTGATGTTGGAACCGCTCACCGCCGCTGCCACACCGGCCAGGGAGGTAAACACCGGGGCCACGACTATCTCCACCCCCCCGGTATGGGCCACCAGGGGCTTGAGCTCGTTCACCATCGCCACGGATTCCGCGATGGTCTTGAACAGTTTCCAGTTTCCAGCTATCAACGGTGTTCGCATGGCTCCCCCCTACTTCTTCGATTTTACGTCAAGCGCCTTCACTCCGGGGAGAATCTTCCCTTCCAGCAACTCCAGAAACGCCCCGCCGCCGGTGGAAATGTAGCTCACCTTGCTGTCCACCCCTGCCTTGCGCACGGCCGCGTCCGTATCGCCGCCACCGATGATGGTGGTGGCAAAGGCGCTCCCCACGGCCTCGGCAACGGCGAAGGTGCCGCGGGCGAAGGCGTCCATTTCGAACACCCCCATGGGGCCGTTCCAGATGACGGTTTTCGCATCGCGCAGGGTCTCGGCGAACAGGGTGGCCGATGCCGGGCCGATGTCAAGGCCCAGCCACCCCTCGGGAATTTCCTGAACGGTGGTGATGAAACTGGTGGCCGTGGCTTCAAAGGCGTTGGCAACCACGCAGTCAACGGGAAGGTAGAACATGATTCCCTTCTTCCTGGCCTTTTCCATGATCTTCTTGGCGGTGGGGAGAAGCTCGTCCTCAACCTTGGATGCACCCACCGCATACCCCATGGACTTGAGAAAGGTAAAGGCCATGCCGCCGCCGATCACCACCTTGTCCACCTTGTTCATGAGCTTTTCCAGCACCTGAAGCTTCCCCGACACCTTGGCGCCACCGAGAATGGCCACCAGCGGACGCACCGGATTCTGCATGGCCTTGTCGAAGAACGTCATCTCATTTCTCATGAGAAAACCGGCCACCACGGTGGGGATTGTTCTGGTGATCGCCTCGACCGAAGCGTGGGCGCGATGGGAAACGGCAAACGCGTCGTTGACGTAGATCTGGCAGCCGTTGGCCAGTTGCGCGGCGAACTGGGGATCGTTCTTCTCCTCGCCGGGATAGAACCTGACGTTTTCCAGCATCAGCGCCTCACCCGATTTCAAGGCGTCGATCTCCCTGCTGACCTCAGCGCCGAAACAATCCGCGGCCTGCTTCACCTTCCGCCCCAGCAGCTCGGAGAGTCGCGCGGCAGCCGGCGCCATGCTGAACTTCGGATTCTTCTCTCCCTTGGGCCGTCCCAGATGGGAGGCGAGAATTACCCTGGCCCCCTGTTCCACGGCATACCTGATGGTGGGCAGCGCGCTCCTGATACGTGTATCTTCGGTAACGTTCCCCTTGGCGTCCTGGGGTACGTTGAAATCGACGCGGATGAACACTTTCTTGTCCTTCAGATCACTGAGTTGATCGATGTAGCGGATCGGCATGGCATTTCTCCTTCTCACATGAAAATATTGGCAAAAAAAGAGGGGGAACCGTATCTCCCCCCCCACGTACTATCCGGTTGCAACAGGCTATTGTTTCGACGCGATCAGATTGAGAAGATCGAGGAGTCTGTAGGAAAAGCCGGTTTCGTTGTCATACCAGGCTACAACCTTGACCATGCCGCCGCCGATCACCCTGGTACAGGGCGCATCAACGACGGAAACCTCGGGGTTCGGGACCCGCATTGCCATGCCGCCCAGCCTCCCCTTCAGTTCGGGCAGCACCCGGGAAACAGCCTTGGCGGCGCCGGTTGTTGCCGGGATGATGGAGAGTGCCGCGGTAAGATCATTGATCGCCACGCTTTCGATGCGTTGGTCCCTGCAGGCCGCCTTCAGCAGCATCCTGCCGATTCTGCCGAAGCCATTGATGGCAACACGTAGTGGCATGGATCGTCCCCTCTCCAAGGTTGTGAATTCCGACGGGTCGCGATACGGAGCAAACGATGTAACCCCTTGATGATAATAGAACAAAAAAAACTGGCGTCAACCGGATAATGCCGGTGACGTCACCCGGACGGCGCTCCCTCCGGAACGGAAGGCGCGGGATCCTCCCGGATTTCCGTCAGTTCTCCTCCATTTCATCGAAGCCCGGATTACGGTAAATTCTGCCGGCAAGGGGCTCGATTCTCTCACGGTAGATGGCCAGGTACTCATCCGGTTCGGGGAGCCTCCCCAGCAGGGCCGTGACCGCTCCGACCTCGGCGGAGCCCAGATAGACCCTGGCGCCGTTGCCCATGCGGTTGTCAAAATTGCGGGTGGAGGTGGAATAGGCCGAGACCCCGTCCGGCACCCTCGCCTGGTTTCCCATGCAGAGCGAACAGCCGGGAATCTCGATCCGGACGCCGAAAGCGGCGAATACGGGGAAGTACCCCTCCTCCTGGAGCTGCCGATGATCCATGCGGGTCGGCGGACAGATCCAGGTCCGCACATCCGTGTTGACGCTCCGGTCCCGCCACACTTCCGCCGCGGCGCGGAAATGGCCGAGGTTCGCCATGCAGGAACCGATGAACACATCCTGAATCGGAGTTCCGGCCACCTCGGAAAGGAGCCTGACGTCGTCCGGGTCGTTGGGGCACGCCAGGATCGGCTCCCCTATCCGGCTCAGGTCGATATCGATGATCGCGGCATATTCGGCATTCCTGTCGGCCTTCAGCAGACGCGGTTTTTCGAGCCATTGCTCCACATCCCTGATCCGCTTCTCCAGGCACCCGCCGTCGCGGTAGCCATCCCTGAGCATCGCCTTCATCAGCGCCAGGTTCGACCGGAGAAAATCCGCGACCGATTCCTCCGAGAGCTGGATGCAGGCCGCAGCCGCGGAACGCTCGGCCGAGGCGTCCGTGAGTTCGAACGCCTGCTCCACGGTCAGGTGGGGAAGCCCCTCCATCTCCAGGATGCGGCCGTTGAAAACATTGATCTTGTTCTTCTTGGGAACGGTGAGAAGCCCCTGTCTGATGGCCTGGTAGGGGATGGCGTTAACCACGTCGCGCAGGGTGATGCCGCTGTTCAGCCTGCCGGAGAAGCGCACGAGAACCGACTCCGGCATATCCAGGGGCATGAACCCCATGGCGGCCGCGAAGGCGACCAGACCGGAACCGGCCGGAAAGGAGACGCCCATGGGAAAACGGGTATGGGAATCCCCCCCCGTCCCGACCGTATCAGGGAGAAGCAGGCGGTTCAGCCAGGAGTGGATCACCCCGTCGCCGGGACGCAGGGAAACACCGCCCCGTTCGGTGATGAAGCCGGGGAGTGTCTTCTGCATCTTCAGGTCCGCCGGTCTGGGATAGGCGGCGGTATGGCAGAACGACTGCATCACCATGGGGGCCTGGAATCTGAGGCAGGCCAGTTCCCTGAGTTCGTCCGCCGTCATGGGGCCGGTAGTGTCCTGACTTCCCACCGTGGTCATGACCGGCTCGCAGGAACTTCCGGGGAGCACTCCCCTGACCCCGCAGGCGGCGCCCACGATCTTCTGCGCCTGGGTATACCCCTGTTCCGGCTTGGGTACCGGGTTGTCCGGCTTCGTGAAGAGAGTGGCGGGAGGAAGACCGAGAAAGGCGCGCGCCCTGTCGGTCAGAGCCCGCCCGATGATCAGCGGAATGCGCCCGCCGGCGCGGAACTCGTCACCGAGGGTGACCGGAGCGATGGTAAAGGTGGAGAGGAGGCCGGCGCCGCTCTCATCGGTGATGCGCCCCTGCCGGGTGTCAACCAGGATGACGTCGCCGGTTCTGAGCCGGGTCACGTCGGCCCTGATGGGCAGGGCGCCGGAATCCTGCGCCGTGTTGAAGAAGATCGGCGCGATCACGCCGCCGATGATTACCCCGCCGCTCTTCTTGTTCGGAATACCGGGAATTTCATCGCCGATGGCCCAGAGAAGGCTGTTGCAGGCCGACTTGCGCGAGGATCCCGTTCCGATGACATCCCCCGTGAAGGCGACGCGGTAACCCTCCCCGCGGTAGGCGGCGATGGTCTCCAGCCCTCCGGGGAAACGGGTCTTGCCCATGGCCAGGGCGTGCAGGGGGATGTCGGGACGGCTCCAGGCATCGGCGGCGGGAGAGAGGTCGTCGGTGTTGATTTCGCCGTCCACCTTGAACACCTTGAGCCTGATGGTTTCGGGGATACCGCTCCGGGAGGAGAACCATTCGGCCTCGGCCCAGGAGGACATGACCCGGGAAGCCGCCCCATTGCCGGCTCTGACCAGGGCGGCGACATCATCGAACGCATCGTAGACCAGTATGGTGCGGCTGAGGGCCTGCGCCGCCTCGTCCGCCAGCAGCGGGTCACGGAGAGTTGCCACGAGAGGAGCCACGTTGTAGCCGCCGAGCATGCCGCCGAGAATCCGCACGGCTTCGGCGGGGGTGATCAGTGGCGAGGATTTTTCACCCGAGATGATGTCTCCGAGAAAACGGGCCTTGACTTCCGCGGCAGGATCGACGCCGGGGGAGACGCGTTCCCTCAGCAGGGCAAGCAGGAGCTGTTCCTGTCCGGAAGGCGGAGCCGCCAGCAGGCCGCAGAGAGACGCCACCTGTTCCGGCGTCAGCGGCAACGCCGGGATCCCCAGTTGCGCCCGTTCCCGTTCGCGCCGCAGGTATTCCTTGAGCATCGGTTTTCTCCTTGAGGTAAATGTGTTGCGCAGGGAAAAACATCAGTGTACTGATATACCGCTCAACGGACGGATATGTCAATAATCACGAGAGGATGAGGGCAGGCTGTTTCACTCCACCAGCACGGCCGCATACCCCACGACCTGGCGGTTGTCACCGGTAACATCTCCGCTGGTGCCGTATGCCAAAAGCTCGGCCCTGGTCGCGCCGAGTCTTTCGGCTGCCACCAGCATGACGGCGGCCGCCACGGCGCCGCACATGCTGATGCTCTCGTTCCGGCAGAGCTGGAGCAGGCCGCGGGGGTCGAAAGCCAGAACCCTGTCAAGCGCCAGATTGTCCTTCCTCCGGGCGGAAGCGGCGGACTCGTAGTGGGTCATGTCGGAACTGGCGACAATCAGAACCTCTTCGCCGGATTCTTCGATGGCCGCCGCCACGCTCTCCCCTATCCCCCGCAGGGTTTCAAAATCGTCGAGCCCCAGGCAGATGGCGGACAGGGTTATGGCGGGATTGAGGATCTGGAGGAAGGGAAGCTGTACTTCAAGGGAGTGTTCGAAGCGATGCGCCAGGGTATCTTCCCGGGCATGCCTGCAGTGTTTTTTTATGAGGGTATTGAGCCCGGCGTTGATGGAGGCCGCCCCGAGGGGAGTCAGCCACTCCCCCTCGGGATAGAGGGCCACCGGGCTGCCCGACCCATGATGGTTGGGACCCAGAAGCAGCGCCACGGGTGGAATATGAATACTGCCGAAAGCGCTGCCGGCGATCCCCCCCGAGTACACGTATCCGGCGTGCGGAACGATAATGCCCTTTGCGTGTCTCTTTTCCCGCGTCTCCGGAATCAGATGCCCAAGCTCGGCGCACAACTTCTCCGGACTGCCCGGATAAAACTGTCCTGCCACTACCGGCTGACGTTGCATGTTCCACCTCCCGCGTGCGGACCCAGGGTTGCCGCACAACTCGCAGACTGCACAGGGTTGCGGCCGCGACCTACTGCTCGAGGTCAAGCCGGATCTGGGTCGCGGCAGAAGCATCCTTTCCGTCGTCGAGCAGCAGTTCCTCCTGCTGCTCGAAGCGCGGCACATCGTCAAGAGCCTGTATTTCTTTCAGCGTCGGCAGACTTTTCAGGTCCTTAAGGCCGAAGACCTCAAGGAATTCCCTCGATGTCCCATAGATCAGCGGCCGGCCCGGAATATCCTTTTTCCCCAGAATGCGGACCAGCTTCCTCTCCAGCAGGGTCCTGAGCACTCCGCCGCAGTCCACCCCCCGGAGATACTCGATTTCGGCGCGGGTTACGGGTTGACGGTAGGCCACGATCGCCAGGGTTTCCAGAGCCGACTGGGAGAACTTGACCGACCTTGTCCTGACATGGCGCGCCGCATACTGCTGAAACGAGGGACGGGTCCTGAACTGCCATCCACCCGAGACATTGGCCAGATGAAAGCCTCCGTTCCTCTCTTCATAAAATGCCGCCAGTTCGTGCAGAGCCGTCCTTACATCACTCCGCTCGTACTCCGGCAGGAGTTCGCACAACCGGTCCAGGGAGAGGGGAGCCTCGGCGCAGAACAGGACGCTTTCAACAACCGCTGCCAGAGTCACCGGAGCCGCTCACTTCCAATACGACAGGGGCACAAATGGGACCTCTGCTACAGTGTCGAGGTGCACTGGGGACAACGGGTCGCCCGCAGCGGGATGCCGGACAGGCAGAACGGGCATTCCCTGGTATCGGGAGCTGCCGGGGGCGCCTCTTTCCTCATCCGGTTTATCTGCCTGACCATGAGAAAAACCACAAACGCCATGATCAGAAAATCAACGATGGTGCTGATGAAGAGGCCGTAGTTCAGGGTCGGCGCGCCGGCCTTCTTTGCCTCGGCGATGGACTCGTAGCGGGTTCCTGAAAGGTTGATGAACAGGGAGGCGAAATCGACCTTGCCCATGATCATACCGACGGGCGGCATGATCACGTCCTTGACCAGCGAATCGACGATCTTGCCGAATGCGCCGCCGATGATGATACCGACAGCCAGATCGATGACATTTCCCCTGACCGCGAACTCCTTGAACTCCTTCAACATGACAACCCTCCTATGCACCGGATACGGACATATCCTCCCGGCCGGCCGTTTCTCCAGTAACGGCCGGAACGAGGCGGATGCCACCCTGATGGGTGTTCTGGCAAATACGGATCATTCTGAGACGGCACAATTCAAGCAGCGCCAGAAAGGTAACGATTACCCGTTCGCGGGTGAAATCGTCCCTCACGAGATCATCAAATTCAAGAATATCACGTTCCTGGAGGAGAGCGAGGATTTCATTGATACTGTCGGCTATGGTCAGGCTATCGGCCGCGGCAACCTCGTGAAAGCTCTCCACCGGAATGCGGGCCAGCAGTGATCGGAACGCATCGACCAGATCGAACAGTTCGAGTTCCAGCGGCCCCTCGTCGCGGCCGGCCGTCGGAAGCTCCGTCTCCGGGGAGGGGCGCGCGAAAACCTCTCGGCCGAGGAGGGCCCGCGCTCCCAGAAGCATGCCGGCGTCCCGGTACTGCTGATACTCGATCAGCCTCCGTATCAGCTCGGCGCGCGGATCGCTCTCCTCCTCATCCGTCGGGTTCTCGTCCTCCGCCGGCAGCAGCATGGCGGATTTGATCTGCAGCAGGGTGGAGGCCATGAGCAGAAAATCACCCGCCACATCCAGGTTCAACTCCTTCATGAACCTGATGTACTCCAGATACTGCCTGGTGATATCGGCTATGGGGATATCGCAGATATCCAGTTCATTCTTCTTGATCAGATGGAGCAGCAGATCCAGGGGCCCGTCGAACATGTCCAGCCGGACACGATAGGATTCCTGGAACCCGTCGATGAAGGAGAGGTTCTCGTCCTGGTGGGCATTAGCAGCGCACACGATCCAATACCAGAGCGGCTTACAGCTTCAGCGCGGAGCGGACCTCCGTCATGACCGCATCGGAAATCCCGCTCGCCCTGATGCTGCCGTCCTCCAGCAGGTTGTCCACGAAAGCGGGCTTTTCAGCCAGTTCGACCCTTCTTGCGCGGAACGGCGCCAGGCGCTCGTTCAGGTGTTCAGCAAGGATCTTCTTGCACTCCACGCATCCGATGGAGGCATTGCGGCAGGCGGGCACGATCTCGTCCCGCTTGTCCTCGGGAACATAGATCCGGTGCAGGTTGAAGGCCACGCACACATCCGGATCACCCGGATCGGCGCGCCGCATGCGGGCCGGGTCGGTCATCATGGACTTGATCTTCTTGGCGGTTTCCTCGGCGGTGTCGGACAGGTAGATGGAGTTGTTGTACGATTTGCTCATCTTCCGTCCGTCAAGACCGGGGAGTTTGGGGGTCTCGGTGAGGAGGGCGGCCGGTTCCGGGAAAACCTGGCCGTAGAAGTAATTGAAACGCCGCGCTATCTCACGGGTGATCTCCAGATGGGGAAGCTGGTCCTGCCCCACCGGCACATGAGTCGCCTTGTAGAGGATGATGTCGGCGGCCATCAGCACCGGATAGCCGAGAAACCCGAAGGTGGAAAGATCCTTCTGATCCACGTTTTCCAGCATCTCCTTGAAGGTCGGGTTGCGCTCAAGCCATGAAACCGGCGTGATCATGGAAAGGATGAGGTTGAGTTCGGCATGGTGGGGGACCAGACTCTGCCGGAAAACCACCGCCTTTTCCGGATCAAGGCCGAAGGCGACCCAGTCCAGGACCATCTCGCGGACGTTGTCCCTGATATTCCTGGTATCGGCATATTCCGTGGTCAACGAATGCCAGTCAGCCACAAAGAAAAAACATTCCATCTGATCCTGAATCCGGATCCAGTTTTCCAGAACTCCATGAAAATGGCCTATGTGAAGGCGTCCCGTAGGCCTCATGCCGCTGACAACACGTTGTTTCATCAATCTTGGCTCCTTTACGACTTCGGTACTACCCGGTGGGTAAACAATTTTCCTGGATCCGTGACGGCGGAATACCGGATCCAGGTTTTTACATCAGCGCATCATCAGTTCCGTCACACCGAAGACAAGGCCGCTCTGGGGACCCGCCAGGAGGTTGACGGCGACCTCCAGCGCCGGTGATATGACATAGGAAAAGATGTCGGTGAAGAATACCAGCACAATAATGATCAGCATCCCGTAGGGCTCAATCCTGGACCAGGCAACGGACTGGCGGTACGGCAGCAGTCCCACCAGGACCCTCCCGCCGTCCAGGGGCGGCACGGGAATCATGTTGAAGATTGCCAGCAGCACGTTGATATATACGGAAAACGCCAGCATCTTCGCCATGGGTTCCATGACAAGCGCGCCGGACGGGATCAGATCGGGAATTCCAGCAACGAATACCGCCCGCAACAGGAGAGCCGAAACGGTCGCCAGGATGATATTGGTAACCGGTCCCGCGGCCGCTATCCAGACCATGTCCCGCTTGGGATTGCGCAGGTTCTCATACACGACCGGCACCGGTTTGGCCCAGCCGATGCCGATGATGAAAATCATCAGGGCGCCGATGATGTCGATATGTTTGAGGGGATTAAGGGTCAGCCTGCCGAGCATGCGCGCGGTGGGGTCACCGAAACGCCAGGCGACGTAACCGTGGGAAACCTCGTGGCAGGTTACGGCAAGCATGCCCGGCACGAGCATGATGGAGATTTTGAGCAGAAAGGCATCCATAAAGTTCCTTGAAATCCTCAAAAAGGTTTCTAAAGCTAACAGAGTACACCGGCAAAGTCAATCGCACGGCCGACGCGCACTTTCCCTCCACCCGGCGTCACCGATGGCTCTGGTGCTTGATGGAACCCTACATGGATGCGGCCAGCACTCTTTTCAGCCTCGACAGATAGACGGGATACTCCGCCAGATCAACGACCCGCTGCATGATCCGAAGCCGCGCATTTTCGTAAACGGCATCCACTCTGGAGCCATTGTGGCCATGCCCCATGACGTCGTGCAGTGCCCGTTCGAGAAACCTGGAGTACTCTCCGAAGAGGAGCGAGTCGCCCCTGTCCTCCAGGACTTCCTCCCCGGCATGGGCAAGCCTGTTCCCAATCGAGCTCCTGAAATTCGTCCTGAGGGAATATACCCGGAGCTTTCTGTCGTCGGAAATCGCGTCTATCAGTAAGTTCAGCCTGTTGCCGAGATTGTCATCATAATGCCGCCCCGTCCGCTCGTTGTAGATGCAGTTGGGAAAAAGGCGGTCCTGGCTGGTTTGATGCATTATCAGTACATATTCCAGAAAGCCGAGTTCGATCAGCTTGCGGTGAACGGGGATGTTCCGGCAAGACGACTCCGCCTTGACCCGCTGGTTTCTTGCCGGGTCGCCGGTAATCCTGAAATAGATGACGTCACCCGCCTTTCTGATATCATCCACGTACAGTTGGGCAACCTCGTTGCAGCGCATGCCGCTGAACAGCATGATCAGGGGGATCCAGGTCGTTTCCGGGTAATCGGGATGGCAGGTGTCCGCCAGCATGTTAACGTACGACTGCAGCTCGCAATCGCTGAACTCTCTCGGCCCGTGGTCTGAAAGCCCCTCGGGGAGCCGGGTGTTCTCAAAGGGGTTGAACTCGGCGTACCCTCTTTTCGTATCGGAGGCCCACCTGAACAGCGCCGTCACCTGTTCAATGAACCTATTGACCCCGGAGTTGCTCAAGTCATTATCCGCCTGATGAAAATCCCGCCAGCCGACCGCCCGGTCCTCGTCAATCTCCCTGAGACCCGCATCCTTGCCGAAGTAATCCAGCATGGAATTTTCGATCACCTTCAACTCGCCGGCCTTCTTCCGGATACGCTCAGGAGTGCAACTCGGGTTTTTGCGCTCGTACTCCGTCCGCCAGTGCTCAAAATACAGTCCCAGAACCTCGGAGAAAGGGATACCGGTGTCTTCGCCGACGGTCAGGTCCATTTTCCACTTGGTGATCAGCCGGTGCTGAAAATCCGATTCCCCGCGGATCCCCTGCTTGCGTTCGCGCTCGATCAGACAGGCAAGCCTGTCCGCCTGGGCCAGTGCTGCCATGACCTGTTTCGCATCGACGGATTCGGGCGCCAGCTCCCGGCCATGAATTCTGAACAGATCGGAGTAGGCGAGCACCACCTCGGGGTTGGCTGCAGCAGCGCCTCCGGCCAGGGGCTCCGAGCGGAGCGATGATCCGGGACCGGCTGAATTCAGGCTCTTTCCGCCCGGTTCTTCGTTGCGGGAGGCCTGAGGGGAAGCTCCGGAGGGGTGATCGGCGCAGCCATGAACCGTAGCAGGCCGCTGGGCGGACATGACCGCGCATCTGATCCTGTCGTTCAGTTCCAGGGTTTTCAATGCGTACTCGGCAACAATCGCATTCAATACGTTTCCATCCATAACTCGCCCCATCCCTGATAAAATACCGGCCCGCCCGAGTCGGGGCGGAATTCGACGCCTTCCGCCAGACCCACCAAAGCAAAAGGCGGGATTGCTCCCGCCTTTG
>CAZRPI010000105.1:0-10413 GCA_964601865.1 uncultured Pelobacter sp.
CCCGTCATGCCCCATGTTTTTTGCTGAAATCCCTGAAGGATGGTTTCGGCTTGACCGGCGGTGGCGGCGCCTGATGGCTCCAGATGAATTTGGAGATGCCGCGCTCGATCGGAAAGAGCACCACTGCCAGCAGGTACATGAGCAGGAACATCAGAAAGAACGCGCCCAGCATCGTGAAGGTTATGAAGAGAAATTCCACTATTGGCGGCATTGGTCCCTCCGGCGGATCGGAAACGGAAAATTGGTTTCAGTATACAGTAAGGCCGGCCGATTTACATCCGGAGAATGCAGCCGGTTCATGTGCGGCCCGTCCGGTGTTTTACGCGGCGGCCCGGGATATGCGTCACTAATGTAGCAGCAAACGCTGGAATGTCAAAGAAGAATTTAATGTGCATCTGGTGGAGGAGTTGTGGATGAAACCATTACCCGGCATGATCTCCAATCTGTTTGCCGGTATTCCTGAATGTCTGCCGGAGGAATTGTTCGAATGTCTTGCCGAGTCGGATTCGGTCCGTATTGAACGGATCATTTCCCATGGGCATGTGACGGCCGACGGCGATTGGTACGACCAGGAGTGGGATGAGTGGGTGCTGCTGCTGTCAGGCAGCGCCGCTCTCCAGTTCGAAGGTGAAGAGGGACAACGGATACTCGAACAGGGCGATTTTATTCTGATTCCCGCCCATTGCAGGCACCGGGTGGCCTGGACCGACCGGCACGTGAAGAGCGTCTGGCTGGCGGTTCATTTCAAGGGGGGGGGTCCCGGCGTGTGATGGTCGCTGTGGCCGGTTCACTGGGCGGAGAAATCTTTATTGCATGTTGATGCGTCGGTTGCTCAGTTCCCTGAAGGTGTATTTCAGCACGGTTGTTTCGTCGGGATTGTCGGTATCGTTGACCCTGTAGTAGTAGATGTTCTGCAGTCTGTCATATCCACCCCCGACGACGCACCTGCCGGAATCGTTAAGCCTTTTGGCCCTGTCGATGAAATACTTCTGGACGAAGATCTGCTCCTTCGGCAGCCTCAGGGTTGACTGTTTGAGGGGAAGACAGCGGTCGGCGGCGAAAGAGGGAAGGGCGACGACCAGTACCGTCGCGAATGCGAGTAACAATTTCATGACACTATCCTTTCTTGGTGAAACCGGTCACGCCACCGTCAGGAGGGAGGCATTAAGTGCATGACTTGCCAGGACCTTCTGCAATTGTTCACCATGGGCGATTATCATACTTCCCTGAAGCGACTTCAAGCAAGAATCGCTCCAGCAGCGCGAACGCCACACCCTGCCGATACTCCACGGTAGATCGCATGTCGTCGATGGGCTGTATTATCGGGAAGTAGAGCGCCCTCATCTCCTCCAGACGTTCGGGAATCCGGGATGTTGGGGTCATGGTGAGCAGAGACTCGGCTTCGGGGCTTCTGACGACCGTGGGGGCCACCGCGCCGAAGCCGATTCTGGCTTCCTCCACACGGGAGCCGCCCAGCCTCGCCAGCGCATAGAATGACAGCTTGGAGATGCAGTTGGCGCGGCGCGCGCCGACCTTTTCGTAGTACATGCAGTTAAAATCGGCCAAAGGAATGCTGATCCGGGTGACAATCTGATCCTCTTGCAGGGCCGTTCTGCCGGGACCGGTGATGAAATCCGCGATCCCCAGGGTATCAGTCCGGTTCCGTGACTGCAGTGTAAGGAGTGCGTCAAGTGAATAGAGCATCGGCAGGGTGTCGGCCGCGGGAGAAGCGTTGGCGATATTTCCGCCGATTGTGGCGATGTTGCGGATTGACGGCGACGCCATTCCGCTCAGGGGTAGCTTGATCCGGTCAGGGACGTGGCGGTGTTCCAGAATCTGCGCCAGCGTGCAGCAGGCGCCGATATGTACGCCGTTCTTCCCCACACGGATCTCCCGCAACTCCGGGAGGTGGGCAATGAAAAGCGGCGGAGCGGCAAGCCTGGGCTCCACACCTCTCCACACCCTGCGCTGGACCATCAGATCGCTGCCGCCCGCAAAAACGGTTGTCCTGCAGTCGCTGCGAATTCTGAGGGCCTCATTCAAGTTCTGCGGTCTGAATGTTTTGACCATGGAGCGTCTTCCCTTCTGCTTGCCATCATGATTCCCTCGACGATCATGCCGTATCCGGTGCAGCGGCACAGATTTCCGGACAACGCCTCCCGAACCTCTTCCTCGGTAGGATGGGGGTTCCGGCAGAGCAGGGCCTCGGCCGCCATGACTATGCCGGGCGTACAGAAACCGCATTGTACGCTTCCCGCCTCCGCAAAGGCCTCACTCAGGACGGCAAACCGTTCGGTATCCCGAAACCCCTCAATAGTCATGACGCTTCTTCCCGCAAGTGCCGATGCCGTAACCAGGCAGGCATTCACCAGGCGGCGGTCCAGCAGAACCGCGCATGCGCCGCATTCTCCCTCGCCGCATCCCTCCTTGGTCCCTGTGAGGTTCAGATCATCCCTCAGAATGTCGATGAGACGTCTCAAGGGATGGGTTGTGATGGTGATGGGTTCACCGTTGAGTACGAATGTCGTATCAGTCAACACGATTCATCATCTCCCTGATTCGTTCCGGCGTAACCGGTAGCTGTGTAACCCTCCTCCCGATGGCGTTCTGCACCGCCAGGGCAAGGGCCGGAGCCGCTCCTACCAGGGTCAGCTCGCCCATGCCGCGGGCGCCGAACGGCCCGTCGTCAAAGGGATTGCATATCAGTATGCTTTCGGGCTTCGGGAAGTCAAGGGAAGTTGGAACGGGATAGTCGGCAAGAGTAGACTGCTGCAGGGTGCCGTTTACGGTCGAGAGTTCTTCCATGCATCCATACGCCAACCCCTGTGTGATTCCACCTTCGATCTGCCCGCGGGCAATGGTCTCATCGATCGGTGTTCCGATGTCGTACGCCGCCCAGACGCCGAGCACGCTCACCTTGCAGGTTACCGGGTCCACCTCCACCTCGACGGCGTTGCCCCCCCAGGAGTATTCGGGGTAGGCGTTGCCCCGGAAGTCGGTATTGTCCCAGTGGAGATAGTCGGGGAACGTGAATATCCGGAATACCTCGCATGTCCCTTCGTGCCACCGTTTCCTGATTTCAAGGGCCGCGTCGTACAGCAGCTTTCCCACGATCATGATAGTCCGGGAAGCCACCGTGGGTCCCGAGTTGGGACAGTCGTCACTGTCAGGGTATGTATGGCGCACCGTTTCGATTGGAATCTCCAGGGCTTCGGCCACGATCTTGCGCAGGGTGGTGAGCGATCCCTGGCCGATCTCCGTACTGGAGACGAATATCCGCACGCTGTTGTCTGGGTACTTCTTCAGTCTCACCTTCGCCCGGATGAGCAGATCCTCGCCGCTTCCGGTAAACCCGCAGCCGTGGAAAAAGAAGGAACAGCCGATACCCCTCAGTTTGTCCCCCGGTTCGGGGCGCCGAATGCCGCGTTTGTGGCGGTAACCCGAGATCCGGTCGAGTTCCGCAGCAATCTCGTCCAGCTTTATGTCGTGGTGAAACACACCACCGGTGGCGGAACTGTCGCCGCGGTGCAGAAAGTGTCTTTTTCTGAATTCGAAGGAATCCAGCTTCAGGGCGTTGGCAATATTTTCCATGTGCGTTTCAACTGCGAAAAAAGCCTGCGGGCCGCCAAATCCCCTGAACGCTCCGCTGACAATGTTGTTGGTGGCATAGGCCGTACCGGTGATTTTCAGATGGGGAATGTCGTATGCGCCGCTGCCGGAAAACATCATCCTCTGCAGCACGACACTGGAAAGCCCGGCATAGGCGCCGGCGTCGGTTTTGATATGAATCTCCCGACCGATAATCCGGTTGTCAGCGTCAACATAGCTCTTCAGTCTGATGATGGCCGGATGACGCTTGGTGGTACAGAGGATGTCCTCCCGGCGGTCGAAGACCAGTTGTACCGGTTTCCCCGTTTTTATGGCGGCCAGTCCGGCATGAACGCCCGGAATCGAGGGGTACTCCTCCTTGCCGCCGAAACCGCCGCCGGTGGGGAGTTGTATGACATGAACCCGCTCTTCCGGCCATCCCAGAGCCTGGACCAGCGCCTCCTTGATGTAGTAGGGACATTGCATGGAACCGGAAACCGTTACGCGTCCGTTCTCATACACGGCAACCATCCCCTGGGGTTCCAGGTAGGCGTGCTCCTGGTAGCCGGTTCTGAATTCATCCTCGAAGGTGACGTAAGCCTGGCTGGCAGCCTCGGAAATGTCGCCCCTGGCGCAGGTATAGGAGACAAAATACGGTTTGTCGCCAAAGATATGGTCGTCCCTTCGCTCTTCCGCCTCGGCAATGCTCAGTACCGGCCGCAACTCTTCATAGCTGATCTCGATGCGATCCATCAGGTTGACGATGGTGTTTGGGTCCGGCCCCACCAACAGCAGGATCGGCTCCCCGATATAGTTCACCCGATCCCTCGCGAAAAAGGGCTGGTCCTCGTGGACGATCGGCACCACGTTTCTGCCCGGGATATCGTTTGCGTCAACGGTATAATACCCTTCGGGCAGTTCCGGGATGCGGATGGAGAGGATTTTTGCCCTGGCCTTTGAAGAGCGGAGGGTCTTCGCGTACAGCAGGTTCGCATGCCTGACATCAGCGCAATAACGGGCCCTGCCCGACATTTTTTCATCAAAATCAAAGCGCTTTATTGACGTGCTGATATGTTCCATCGGCGCTTGCCTTCCTTGAGTACGGCTCAAGAGCTCTGCTCCCGTTCGAGCGAATCGGTTTCCGTCAACTCCGGAAAAAAGCGCATCCAGAGAATGACGACGATGATGGTTCCGATCCCCCCGATCAGTGCGGCTGGTACCACTCCGAACAGGGCGGCGGTGGCACCGGATTCAAACTCCCCCAGCTGGTTGGATGTCCCTATGAACAGAAAGTTTACCGCACTTACGCGCCCCCGCATCTCGTCGGGTGTTTTCATCTGCACCAGAGAGGCGCGGATAACGACGCTTATGACGTCGGCGGCCCCTAGAACCGCCAGGGACACGAGCGACAGGATGAAGGAGGTCGAGAGTGCGAAAACTACCGTGGCCAGACCGAAGATTGCCACCGAGCGGAACATGATCCGTCCTACCCGCCGCCTGAGCGGATATTGGGCCAGATAGAGCGACATCGCCAGAGCTCCGACTGCGGGAGCGGACCGCAGAAGTCCCAGGCCCCAGGCGCCGGTCAGGAGGATGTCCTTGGCGTAGATCGGCAGGAGCGCCGTGGCCCCTCCCAGCAGTACCGCGAACAGATCCAGCGATATGGCTCCCAGTATTGCCGGATGACTGCGAATGTAGGCGATTCCGGCAAAGAGGGATCGAATACCGGAAGGGTCGGGTTTTGCGTGGGCGCGTTCGGTGCGGATCAGTGATACCACGGTGGCGGCGGTCAGGAACAGGAGAGAGACCGTGGCGTATACCGTTGCCGGTCCGGCGGCGTAGAGCAGGCCGCCGAGAGCGGGACCGATGATGCTGGCGGTTTGATGCGCCGAAGCGGACCAGGCGAATGCCTGTGACAGCAGGTCGATTGGCACGAGGCCGGGCAGCAGCGCCTGCATGGTCGGGCCTTCGAAAGCGCGGGCCGCGCCCATGACGAAGACTATGGCCAGGATGCTCTCCTTGCATTGCCAGCCGCCGATACTCCCCAGCGCCAACAGGGCTGCGCCCACTCCCTCCACGATCTGACAGGTGCGCGCCACCACGCGCCGATCGTAGCTGTCGGCCACATGTCCCACCACCAGCGTCAGGACGAACATGGGCAGAAACTGGGCAAGTCCGACAAGTCCCAGGTACCACGCGCTGCCGGTCAGAGCATAGATTTGCCATCCCACGGCCACCGCCTGCATCTGAAAGGCAATGGAAGTTGCCACCCGGGCGCACCAGAACTTCATGAATGGTGCGTGGTGGATGATGGAAGGTGATGGGACTGATTTGCCCTGAAAACGGGTAAGCATGGAATTGTTCCTGGAAGGATATGGTTTTTCGCTCCGCTGCGGACAGCATAGCAGACACACCGGGTCGAGTCACCCGTAAAGGGCGGGTCGTGGAAGGGAGTACGATCGTCCGGCTGGCGGCGAAACGGAGCAGGGATTCCGAAGTCTCTCAGGACTGATTTTTTTTGTGTAATTTAGACGCGTTGGATGTATAGTTCTGTCATTCTGGAAGGACAGGGGGGGAAGGGTTGGCATGGGACAAATCATACAGAATCTTCTCATGTTTTATGCACTGATGGAATACTCATCCGATTCCATCGTTTTCAAGGAATACTTCGGCGATGAGATGGGTGGCTTTACCGGCGGTAATTTTGTCTATGTCAGCAACGAGAAGGCCAGACATTACGGAATGACCCCCTCCCAGATGAGGGGCAAAACCGATGGGGATCTGCTGCCGCCCAGGGAGGCCGATAAATCTCTGAAGGACGACCTGTGGGTCATGAAGCACAGACAGGCAATCCGTGATATCCGCGAGACAATTACCCATCCGGATGGACAGACCGTATCGGTTTCCGTTACCAAGTTTCCGTGGTTTAATCAGGGGGGGGACGTATTGGGGGTAATCTGTGTCGCCCGCGACATTTCCGAACGGGTCAGGGCCGAAAAACGCACCAACCTCCTGAATGAATTCATGATGCGGGATATTGTCCTGCCCCTTTCCTCGGTCCAGTCGTCCATAGAAAATCTTGATCCGACCCCTCAAAACAACCGGATAAAAAGAGTCTGCTCCCGTATTTTCGGCAAAGCCCGGAAGGTCAGGTCTGGGTTCGTGAAAAAATGATCACTGAGTCGTAAAACCAGTGGAACCGCTGCGATCAGCCTTCGCCGGATTCCCGGGAGGTCAATGAATATGCTGGACAGGGATGCTGAAGTCGAACCCCAGGACGAATGCAGTGACGTTGAAGAGCTCAGGGCTGTGCTGAAGATAAAGGAAGCCCTCATACTGTCACTTACATCGGAGCGTGATGACATGGAGAGGCGTCTCAAGGAACTGGGACAGAAATACATGGAGATGATCGGAGTCTATGAAACCCTGCGAAGCGAGATGGAGAGGCTGCCGTCCCTTGAGGAAGTGGTAAGGATGCAGTCGGTTATCGCACTGCTGGAACAGCAGCTGAAGACCCTGAAATCCGTCCGGTGACG
The DNA here is from genome assembly GCA_964601865.1 of uncultured Pelobacter sp. GTDB lineage: Bacteria > Desulfobacterota > Desulfuromonadia > Geobacterales > Pseudopelobacteraceae > Pseudopelobacter. The sequence goes on from CAZRPI010000105.1 coordinate 7,125, forward strand.
CCCAAACCGGACCATCCCTTCCCCGGAAGGCGGTTCGGATCGGCCGCTTTCCGGGGGCGGGAACGGCCGGTGTCAGACACCCAGGATGACGCTGGACGCCTTGAACATGGCGCAGGCATGTTCTCCCGGTTTCAACGCCAGATTTTTCGCGCTTTCGTTGGTGATGACGGCGGTCAGAATATTGCCGGCGCCCATATCCACGGCTACCTCCGCGTTGACGGGGCCTTCAACTACCTTCGTCACTGTGCCGCAGATGAGATTGCGCGCGCTGATCTTGGCGGAGTGCAGGTCCGTTCCCAGGATGATGCTGCTTGCCTTGATGATGGCGCATGCCTCTCCCCCTGCTTTGAGGCCAAGGTTGTCGGCGCTGGTATTGGTGACGATCGCCGTGATGGTTGGTCCCCCCTTGATGTCGAGCGACACTTCCGTGTTGACAGCCCCCTTCTTTACACCCGCCACGGTCCCCTTGAAAATGTTCCTCGCGCTGAGTTTCATGTCGTATTCCTCCGATTGAGAATTGATTCGGCATCGTTGACGAAATTATAGAGATAAAGTCCCACATCGCAAATCACGCTGTCAATATGTAATAAATTCAACAACGTGCGGAGAGGTCCGGGTATTGTTTGACAATCTAGACCAATTAGTCTAATTTGTTCCCATGCAAAAGCGTGATACCAGAAGTGAAATTGTCAGGATCGGCACCGATCTCATCAGTCGTCAGGGTTTCAATGCGACCGGAATCGACTCGGTGCTGAAGGAAGCGGGTATACCCAAGGGATCGTTCTATCACTACTTCAAGAGCAAAGAAGAGTTCGGCCTGGCGGTGATCGACCACTTTGCGGAACGCTACGACCAATGGCTGAACACATTCCTTGGCGACGAGGAAACGACTCCTCTTAACCGTATCCGCAATTACATGGAGAGCGGTCTGATGCGGCTGGAGCAGAACCTGTGCGCAAAAGGGTGCCTTATCGGGAATCTGGGGCAGGAGCTTGCCGACAGTAACGAACGTTTCAGGTCGCGACTGGACGAGATCTTCAATTCCTGGAAAGACCGTTTTGCCATCTGTCTGCGGGAGGCCCAGGTTCGGGGCGAACTGCTCGATGAGCTCGACCCGGCCGTCCTGGCCTGTTTTCTCCTCTCGGGATGGGAGGGGGCCATACTGAGGGCCAAGGTCATGAAATCACCCCAGCCGATCCGCGATTTCATCCATGTCCTTTTCGCCACGGCGCTTCATCGCCGCGATCAGCGGTGATTTCTGGATAGACGACCGGTCTAATTTTGTCGAAAGGAGCAGGGTATGGGGTGCGATGCAAAGTTCAGGGCTCTTGTGGTTGAAAAAACGGCTGACAAAACCATTCTACGGGGGATAAGGGAGCGTTCACTGGATGATCTGTCGCCGGGCGACCTCCTGGTTCGGGTGCACTACTCTTCGCTCAACTACAAGGATGCGCTCTCGGCCACCGGGCATCCGGGGGTGACACGGCAATTCCCCCACACTCCCGGCATCGACGCGGCGGGGGAAGTCGTTTCATGCGAGAGCGATCTTTTTTCGCCCGGTGACCGGGTTATTGTAACCAGTTATGACCTGGGGATGGAAACCGATGGGGGTTACGGTCAGTACATCCGTGTTCCATCCGCCTGGGCTGTGCCGTTGCCCCAGGGATTGACTCTGCGTGAGAGCATGGCGCTCGGTACGGCGGGTTTGACGGCGGCCCTGTCGGTGTTCAGGCTTGAGCGGGCCGGCATCCTGCCCGACAGCGACGAGGTCCTGGTCACCGGCGCCACCGGAGGCGTGGGCAGCATGGCCGTTGCCATCCTTGCCGGCTCCGGTTACCAGGTGGTTGCCTCCACCGGAAAAACCGGCGAATCGGGCTTTCTGAACGATCTCGGCGCAGCAAGGGTGATCAGCCGCGATGAAGTAACCGCTTTCGCGGAGAAGCCGCTCCTGGCAGAGAAATGGGCGGCCGTCGTTGATGTGGTCGGCGGAGTGACTCTGGCCGCGGCGCTGAAATCCACGAAATACGGTGGATCGGTTACAAGCTGCGGACTCGTCGGCTCTCCGGAACTGAACATGAATGTCTATCCGTTTATCCTGCGGGGAGTGAGCCTGTTGGGCGTGGATTCGGTCCAGTGCCCGCGCGACATCCGGGAGGAACTGTGGCGCCGGCTGGCATCCAGCTGGAAGCCTGCCCGCCTGGACCAGATGGTCCGGGAGTGTACCCTGGAAGGCCTCGAGGAAGAGATCAGGGCCATCCTGAAGGGTGGCATCAGGGGGCGTGTCGTTGTAAATCTGCTGGAGAGTTGAAAAACCTGTCAATGACGGAGGGTGGCATGAAAATTCTATCGATTCAGGGAAGCCCCAGGAGTTCGGGGAACAGCGCCGGTATCGCCAGGCGTTTCACCGAAACCGCGGCCGGCCTGGGCGCGGAAATCCGAACATTCGAGCTGAACCGGCTCCGCTATCGCGGCTGTCAGGCGTGCTATGGCTGCAAGAAGGGAGCGGACCGCTGCGTTCTCGAAGACGATCTGACCCAGGTTCTGGACGCGGTGCATGAGGCCGACCTGGTGCTGCTCTCTTCCCCGGTCTATTTTGGAGACGTTACCTCCCAGTTCAAGGGGTTCATCGACAGGTCGTATTCATTCCTGAAGCCTGATTACATGACGAGTCAGGAGCCGAGCCGGCTTTCTCCCAAGAAACTGGTCTTTGTCCTGTGCCAGGGACATCCGGACGAAGCCATGTTTGCCGACATCTTTGCCCGCTATGAAGGGTTTCTGAAATGGATGGGATTCATGGACATGCGGTTGATTCGCGCCTGCGGCTACGGACCCATGACCGTGGATGCGATTCCGGAGGGGATTCTCAGGCAGGCGGAAGCTCTTGCCAGGGAGGTTGTGCCGGGATAGCCTGCCGGGATGATGCCGGTTCAAAACGGTATGTCGCGGCACGGCGGCGTGCGGGCCCCGGCTCTTCCGGGCACTGCGGCATTCCAACGTTACTGATTCACGCCCACTCCCCCGGCTTTGCCAGGGGAGTGGCTAGATAAAATTAAAGCGATGCTTTAAATTTGCATTGTACTGCGGCTGCAATAGTCATCCCCCCCTGTGAAGCGGTTACCGGCCCCCGCCAGACGGGCAAATCGAATTGCCTCCCCGACTACGCCTATGTCATCCTGGACGACACGTTCTATCTCGACCGGGCTCATCGTGACCCGTTGCTGCTGCCCGACTCCCTGGGAGAACGGGCGATCATCGATGAAATCCGGTTTGTCCCTCAGCTCCTCTCCTA
>CAZRPI010000105.1:10513-11848 GCA_964601865.1 uncultured Pelobacter sp.
TGTGGTATATTCTGTATCATACAATTTGCTCTTTATTGTCCTGCAACGCCCGCAGGCGGCTGGCCGCCGCAGGGTGCAGGGGAGGGGGATTTCAATGGGAACATCGGTTGGCGTCGGCAGCAGTGTGCGGAAGAATCCGTCCGAGGCGGGGAAGGAGGCGGCGCTCAGGGCGCTTGAACGGGCCGGGATAGCGAGGCCGGACTTCGTGTTCGTGTTCGCCACCGTTGGCTACAACCAGCAAACACTTCTGAACTCCATCCGCGAGGCGACCTCGGGAGCCCCCCTGAGCGGCTGCTCGGGCGAGGGCATTATCACCAGCGATACGGTTAACGAATCCAACTTCGCCGTCAGCGTCATGGCCATCGCTTCGGACGAGTTCAGGTTCCGCAACGCCTGCGTCAGGGGTATCGGCGAAGACGCGGACATGGCGGGAGAGCGTCTGGCGCGGGAGATCAGCCCCTTCCTGGGGGATGACTGCCTGGCGTGCTTCCTCATGGCCGACGGCCTGGTTTTCAACTTCGACTCTTTCCTTCATGGTTTCGGCAGGGCGCTCAACCGCGAGGCCATGCTCCCCATCTACGGCGGACTGGCCGCCGACGACTGGATCTCCAGGAGGACCTTTCAGTACCACGACGACGAGGTCTTCTCCGAGGGGATCAGTTGCGTTGTCATGTCCGGAAAAGGGAATGTGGCCTGCGGGATCAATCACGGCTGCGTTCCCGTCGGGACCGGCCGCACCATAACCCGCGCCCGGGGGAACATCATCTACGAGATCGACGGGATTCCGGCCCTGGAGGCTCTGAAGGACTATTTTCCGGACGACTGGGAACGCCAGTGGAACAAGATCTCCCTCAACCTCTGTCTCGGTTTCAAGGCGCCGGACAGCATCAGGAACGGGTACGAAGGTTACGTGATCCGCTATATGATGGGTAAGAACGATCTGGAGGGGTATGTGACCATCCAGTCCGATGTGGCCGAGGGAACGAAACTCTGGCTCACGCGCCGCGACAAGGATCTCATCGCCCAGGGGGTGAGCGGCATCTCCCGGCGGATACGCGAGCAACTGCATGGGGAGAAGCCCAAGTTCGTGTTCCAGTTCGAATGTGTGGGAAGGGGAAAGGTCGTGTTCCGGGAGCAGGAGAAAACCGAGCTGACCCGGTCCCTGCGGAAGGGTATCGGCGAGGAGGTGCCGTGGATGGGGTTCTACTCCTACGGCGAGATCGGGCCGATAGCCAACAGAAACTTTCTGCACAACTACACGTCGGTCATAGTGGCCGTGTACTAGGAGTCTGTCGGACTTAACGTATTCAGCCGTCATCTCCAGGGTGTTTTCAA
>CAZRPI010000106.1:0-1257 GCA_964601865.1 uncultured Pelobacter sp.
CCGGGTCAGGGTGAACGGAGTGTTCTCCGCGCCTGAAGTTTCTGGATTCCACTCTTTGCGGGAATGGCTGAAGTTCGACTTCTTCGTATTATTGCCGGACCATCGATGACAGGCCAATGCGTACAAAGTCCACTGAAATAGTATCCACCGGCAGTAGATACCAGGCGATCTACGCCGTAGTCAGACGCATTCCGTCCGGCAGGGTGGCCACCTACGGGCAGGTCGCCCGGCTGGCCGGGTATCCGGGCTGCGCCCGCCAGGTGGGGTATGCCCTGAGCGCGCTGGAAAACGGATCGCCCGTCCCCTGGCATCGTGTTGTAAACGCGCGGGGCTGCATCAGCCTCCGTTCCGGCGGCAGTCCCTGGGGCATGGTGCAGCGGCTGCGGCTGGAGGCCGAAGGGGTGCGCTTCGACGGGCAGGGCCGGATTAATCTGGAACGTTTCCAGTGGCGCCAGGACTCATCGCTCATCCCATTTCAGCAAGGCCAATTAACTTGAAAATCTGCTTTGATGGATTATTAGGCAGAACTCCACTATCCGGAGTCCTCATCACAGGCAGCACCCGCCAGGCCGTTCCAGAATCACGCCGATCACAATTGCACTCTTCATTGGCACAGTTACTGAATCAATGATCGACATACTCTGACGGTACGGCCTGTCTGCCGATCTTTTGTGCATCTTCACAGTCAGGGCAAATACGTTTTTAGAGGGACCGGATGATGGAGCAGGAAATCAACGGCTTTGCGCATGTTCCGCTCGCTGAAGCAGCAGTGGAGCTGGGGACGACGCCCCTGCGCATCCTGACGCTTATCGGACAGGGAGTGATGCAGGGGTGTCGGATCGGGGAAGAGTGGTTTGTGGCTAAAGGGTCCATGAAGTGCTTCCGGAGCTACCGGGGAAATCCGTCCAGATCCGGTGGCTGTGGCGGAACCTGCCCTGCCGGTGGCTGCTCCGGCGGCAACTGATTTTTTTCATATTTCACGAAAGGTTACCAGATGGGAATCAGAATCAAGGCATCCGATCTCTACTACAGATATCCGAAGGACACCGGGCGGCGTCATGAACGGAAATTCGGCGGCAAGCCGGACCCGACCCCCTTCAACCGGGATGACCTGTACGAGGTGCTTCCCATGCTGGAGTGCGTCATGGACGCACTCGCCACGGATGACGGGCGGCTCCTGCACGAGATCGAGGAGATCATGGTCCGGCGCATGCCCTCCTTCATCGTTACGAGGGAGGAGGTGTTCGATTTTCTGGT
>CAZRPI010000106.1:1357-11747 GCA_964601865.1 uncultured Pelobacter sp.
TCCGGCGCATGCCCTCCTTCATCGTTACGAGGGAGGAGGTGTTCGATTTTCTGGTCGGCTCAGTGGAGGAACTGGCAGGGGAGGGGTATTGACACCGCTCCCTTCGCCCCGTAAATCCTTTAATTCGGATACCGGCGCCTTCATTGACCAAGATTCGGACTTCTCACCATCGATCGGATCGTCGTCAGAACCGGTGCTGACCTTGCCTCCTCCATCGGTACTCCTGAAGATGCTGCCGCCAAAGGTCCCCGCATAGATGGTGGTCGGGGTCTTGGGATCGATCGTCAGGGTAGTGACCCAGCCATCCGTCAGGCCGAAGTTTATCGGTGCCCAGTTCGACCCTCCATCGGTGCTTCTGAATACGCCCCCACCGTATGTTCCGGCATAGAGGGTAGTCGTAATCGCGGGATGTATCGCCAGGGAGAGGACATACCTGTTTGTCAGCCCGGAGGTGCTCAACGCCGTCCAGTTTTTGGCGCCATCGATGCTCTTGTATACCCCGATGTACGTGGCGGCGTAGATGGTGGTCGGTGTCTTGGGATCGAGTACCAGAGAATTGACCCCTTTACTTGGCATGCCGGAGTTGACGTCCGTCCAGTTTTTACCCCCATCGACGCTCTTCCTGACACCCTGTCCCTCAGAAAATCCGGTCAGCGCGTACACGGTGGTCGGCGTCTTGGGGTCGATCGTGAAGGAAGTTAGACAGTTACTCCACCCCCCTAGGTAGTAGCCATCCCAGTTTTCGCCCCCATCGGTGGTCTTCAACCAGCTGTTGCACGATCCGGCATAGACGGTGGCAGGCGCCGTGGGATCGACGGACATGGTATAAATGTTACCCACCTCCCACGGATAGCTTGTCCAGTTCTTGCCCCCATCGGTGCTTTTTAAAATGCCATGATTATCGGTATTGACAGCAGCACCGGCATAGAGAGTTTTCGTCGTCTTGGGATCGACCGCCACGGAATTGACCGTGGCCGATGGTATGCCCTTGTTGATCGACGTCCAGCTTCCCCCTCCATTGGCACTCTTCCAGACCCCCTCGCCCCGGGTCGCGGCATAGAGGGTTTTCGGTTTTTGGGGATCGATTGCCACAGAATAGATGGGGACGGCTCTCACGCCGCCGCTGATCCCTTTCCAGCTCTTGCCTCCGTTGGTGCTCTTGTACACCCCCTCGCCGTAGGATGATGCATAAACGGTGGTCGGGCTCTTGGGATTGATCGCCAGCTGCCAGGTGTTTGACAGGCCCGCGGTGATCATGGTCCAGCTTGCGCCCGCATCGGTGCTCTTGAACACGCCCTGGCCGTACGTTCCGGCGTAGAGCGTTTTCGGCGTCTTGGTGTCGACAACCAGGGAATAGACGCGGCTTCCGGACAGGCTGCCGGAACTGGCGGCACTCCAGGTTGCGCCGCTATCGGTGCTCTTGAACACACCGCCGCCGTACGTTCCGGCATAGAGAGTGGCCGGCGTCTTGGGATCGATTGTCAGGGCATAGATCCAGCTGTTGATGAGACCCGAGTTGACGGCACTCCAGTTTGCGCCGCCGTCAATGCTCTTGAATACGCCGCCGAAAGTTCCTGCGTAGATGGTGGCGGGCGTCTTGGGATCGATAGCCAGGCAGTTGACAAACGCATTCGTCAGACCAGAGTTGACCTCGGCCCAGGTATTGCCCCCATCGGTGCTCTTGTGTACGCCGCCGCCATAGGCGCCGACATAAACGGTTGCCGGCGTCACGGGATCGATTGCCACAGACCACCCCTGAACCGAGGCCAGAGATGACAGGCCGGAGTATTTCCAGCTCGAACCGCCATCAATGCTCTTGTATACGCCCGCGCCGGCGGCTCCGGCATACAGGGTTTTCGGCGTCTTAGGGTCAAACGCCAGGGCCATGACGGTTGCCGATGCGGGTATGCCGGAGTTTGGCGCCCATTTCCAGCTCGAACCGCCATTGGTGGTCTTGAACACGCCGGCGTTATGCGTACCGAGAAACAGGGTGTTGGGCGTCTTGGGGTTGATTGACAGCCAGGTCAGATCTCCGCCGTATGGGCCGACACCGGTCCATCCCGCATCGGAAGGGCTCGCCATACATAGAAAAAAAACAGCCAGATTCAGAAGAAAAAACAATCCGAGACCTGCATGCATTTTCTTTGATGTTTCCGGCATGACACCCTCCCTGTTGCTTTGTAGAGAAAAATATCCGTACCTGAACTACCTATCCATGTCTCCCTCAACCTCACTGAAGAGCGAAATTTATTTCAATAACGATTCATGTGACGTTTGTAGCATGTTGTGCAAAAAAATCGAACATGTCAACGACAACGCGCAGATTATCCGGAATAATCTGCTCATTATCCTACTCGTCCTCCGATTTCTTTCGATATCTTTCCTCAGGCGTCCGCACACTCAATAAAAACGAAGAGGCCAGGGAATCAACCCTGACCTCCAGTTCCACGCCGCATGCAAAGACCACTGCAGCCCGATCGTTCAGTCCCGGTAATACGTAACCATCGGTTTTATGACCAAGATGAGGACGGCAATGACGAAGAACCATTCATACTGGACTACGAACTCGTGGAAGTGCGCCCCGATAATCATTCCGAACAGGACCGCGCACCACTTCAGGAGGGCAATGTCAATCCAATGCCATTCTTTCGTCTTGAGGATGCTCATATCCCTACACCGATGGAACCATCTGTAATTCCTGCTCGATGTCGTTAACATTGAGCAGAAGCACACCATTTGAATCATTTTCGGTGCGAACCAGCCCCAAATCAACCCACTCCTGAAGCTGTTCTCTGGAAAGACCATACTTCGATGCCGCGTCATCAATGGTGCACCAGCTCGTTGTCAATGACATGGTTCTCTCCTTTCTAGAGGAATATTTTTGTTCAATTATACCATGTGGAGGGGCAAAACACAGCGGAGGCAATCACGCTACGGCATGGCTGGCGATTGATCGGCAGGATGAGGCAAAAAAAAACGGGGTTGGGAAAATGGTTCGAAATGAATGATGGCGGACCGGCGGTAGAGGGCGGTTGTGCGCCAGAGGTCATCCGGACTGATAGCCGGTCGCCGTTTCCTCCACGCTGACCGGGCTGAGCCTTCTTTCGCCGTCCGACGCGCGGACTGGATCAACACCGATCACCACCCAGCCATCCCCGCGCCGGAAGGAGAAAATCGACTTCTTCCTGATGAGTTCCTCAAGTTCGGTGGAATCCACCATACCCGGAGCCCCGTCCGAAAAGATTACGGATATCTCCATCGTCATTACTTCCTCTCCTCCGGTGCCGGCAAAAGTTGACCCGAGTCGGCAGATCGATTGCCACATTCCTGACGGAAAACCGGGCTCCCGGTGGAGGCGAGCCCGGCTGAAGTCCGACTGCCGATCAACCTACAGCGGGATGAAGGTGGCGGTCACGGTGAATGCCTTGTCCATGGTCAGGCTGCAGGCATTTCCCGATGGAGACGGGCAACCCGTCCATCCCTTCAGCCTGGAACTCGCGTCGGGAACGGCGGTAAGGGTTACCGGCGTGTGGTACGGCACTTTGGTGCTGCAGTTCGTTGCTGCTCCCACGGCACAGTCTATGACGGTTCCATAGGTAACCGCCCCTGATCCGACCACTCCCTTCACCTTCTTGCTCTTGCTCACGACCTTGAGAACGTAGTCACCCACGAATATTCCCTGAACCGATTTTGACTTGTCCATGGTAACGGTGCACGGACCGGTTCCCGGGCAGGAATCTGATGGTTTCCATCCCTTGAAGACCGAACCGGCGTCGGCGGTGGCGGTAAGGGTGGTCTGCATGTTTTTTAAGTACTTTTCATGGCAGTCGGTACCGCAGTTGATCGTCAGGTCGCCGTTGGTTACCGTTCCCCTGCCACCGTTGACATGACTCTGGGTAAGGGTGAGCTGGAAAGTCGGCGCGGGCTTGAAGGTGGCGGTCACCTTCCTGTCCTTATCCAGAACAACCCTGCACACGTTATCCGTAGCGCTGGCACATCCGGACCATTTGGAAAACAGGGAGTAGACGTCATCCGGCAGGGCGGTAAGGGTTACCGGGTTTCCCTTCACGAAGGATGCCTTGCAGGTTGCTCCGCAATCTATGCCCGCCGGTGACGATGTGACGGCGCCTGACCCCTTGCCGGATCTGGCGACGGTGAGGGCCTGCATGACGGGCATTACCTGCTGGATGAACTGGCCGTAGGCGGTGGGTAGGCTGCCGACCGTGACGTACTTTTCCACCGTGTTCGTAGCGGCGTCAATGACGGCCACGTTGTTGCTGAATTTGTTCGCCACGTATACCTTGGCGCCATCGGGCGTCACCGAAACCCCCTCGGGAGCGTTTCCAACATTTATGGTGGTGACAACTTCCCTCTTGGCGGTGTCGATCACGGAGACGGTGTGGCCATTGCTGACTGGCCCGAAATTGCTCACGTAGGCCCTGGAGCCGTCGGGATTCAGGGCCACGCAGACCGGATTGCCCCCCACTGGAACCGAGTCGGTTATGGAGAATGTGTTGGCGTTGACGATGTTCAGCCGGTTTTTACTGGTTTCCGTGACATACAGTGTGCTGCCGTCCGGACTGACCGCAATCCCGTTTGGCCATCCGAAAACCCGACTGGATGTGTTGAGAGAGTAGGGGGACGTGGTGCTGATCCGTGTTATGGTCCCGTTACTATTGTCCGTCACATACACGTACGGCTGTTTGGGATTGGCCGCCGCTCCAATGGGGTCACTGGCAAACAGTTCGGTGGTGTGGACCACCGTTCTGGTCGCGGTGTCGATGACCGATGCCTTGCCGCTGCCGCAATTCGCCACGAATGCGAGAGAACCCGAAGTGTTGAAGGCGATGCCGCAGGGCCATGTGCCCACCGGAATCGGGTCACCAAGTACCTTGCCGCTCGCGGTATCGATCACGGTAACGGTGTTATTGTCCTGGTTAGAGACATAAACCTGGGAACCGTCGGGATTAACCGCCACGCCAGCGGGGCCGCCACCCACCGGGATCGGATCACCCACTACGGTGTCCGAAGCCGTATCGATCACGGTGACGTTGTTGCTGCTGCTGTTGGTGATATAGGCAAACGGGGCCGCTTGTCCGGGCGCTGGCGCTGCGGCGAGAATCATGACCAGATAGGGGATGGTCCATGTGACAGACTTCGAGAAGGTGAGGATTGTGGCTGCAGATAATTGTGCTTTGCCCATATCGTGCCTCCTGGATCGCTGTTGAGATGAAAAAAGTACCATCCTCTGATACCACGTTTGGATGCAAATAGGTATTTATTTTAATCTCTGTGGGTGCAATTCCCCGCCCCTTGGGGCGATTGATGCATCCAGAAAGGTCGTAGATACCCCGCTGCTTGCGGCGGGGTAATTCATTTGTTTTTACGCGTACTTGTTCCAAATGTCATTCCTGGCAATTAACATTATTGCGGAGATGGACGTAGGCTGCACCGGCGGCATGCATTTTCTGGACTTGTCGCTTCCGGAGGCATATATACTGTTCCGGATCGCACGCATATCACGCATCGACCGGGAGTGACGAATGAACCCTCGACTGCTCAGGAAGGCAATTCCGATAATCGCGGCATTATTCATGGCAACCCTGTTTTCGCCGCATTGCTGGAGCAATGGCCCTCAGGCCGACACCCGGAAACCGCTGTATCACATCTACCTGACGTTCGACGACGGTCCTCTTGAAGGGAGCGAAGACATCGACGCCGCGGTCAGGGCGGAGAAGATCAAGGTCAACGTCTTTGTGGTTGGTTCCCATGTCCGGGCCGTTCCACGCATGCGCAACTATTTCCAGTTGTACGAGAACAACCCGTACATTGAAGTGGGCAATCACAGCTACAGCCATGCCCATGATGAATACCGGCTGTTCTACGACGATCCCTCCTTCGTTTACCGGGATTTCGTCAGGAACGAGCAGGTCCTGCGGCTCAGGTCGAAACTGGCGCGCCTTCCCGGCCGGAACATGTGGCGGGTGGGGGGCAAAACGATCAATGACGTGAGAAGCGGCGCGTCCGCCGCCGATCTACTGGCCAGGAACGGCTATTCGGTTTTCGGATGGGATCTGGAATGGCAGCACGACTCCCGGACGGGCGCGCCGGTTCAGACGGTGGGGGACATCTTTCACCAGATCGAGACCCTCCTGAGGGAGCGCAGGACCGTGACCCAGCACAATATCGTCATCCTGTGCCACGATGAAATGTTCAGGAAAAACTGGGAAGAAACCGAGTTGAAACAGCTTTTTGAACGTCTGAAGTCAACGGGATTGTACGAATTCAACCATCTGAGCGAGTATCCAGGACAGCATGGGAACACTGCCAGGTAGGAATCTCTGATGTTAACCGGGACGCAAGGTTTCCGCCGATGAATTGACCGGTCGTTGCCCGACCAACGGCGCGCCGCTCAAAATCGGTCCCTGCCGGCGCCTGCCGACGCCTGTTTTCTTTACACTCCGGCAGCACTCATGTATCATTGCCGGCCATGAAACGAATCATCAACTTCTATATTATCCGCGAGATAGCTGGACTCTTCCTGCTCGGCCTGGTCATTTTCACCCTGGTCCTCCTCATGGGACGCCTGATAAAACTTACGGAAATGGTGATTTCCCACGGCGTGCCGCTGGCGGATGTGGGGTGGATGATCATCTGCCTGCTCCCCACTTTTCTCGTATATACCATACCCATGGCTTTTCTGCTGGCGGTTTTGCTCTCATTCGGACGCCTCTCTTCCGACAATGAGTTCACGGTGATGAAGGCCTGTGGCGTCAGCCTCCTGCAGATCATGCCGCCGGTTCTGCTGTGCGGTCTCGTTGCGTCGGCCATCGGGCTGTACGTTGGAGTGATCGGAGTTCCGTGGGGAAACCAGTCCTTCACCAACACGAGTTACTCCATGCTCCAGCAGAATGTCGCTTCCACGATACGTGAGAAGGTTTTCTGGGATGACATTCCGGGAGTGGTTATCTACACCGAGCATTACGATGAAGAGCGGCGTACCCTCTCGCAGGTCCTGATATTCGACGGCCGGGAGGCTTCCCGGCCGCTTACCATCTTTGCCGACAGCGGCGTCATCGGCGGCACCAGAAATCCCCGTGAGATGCGGCTCTCGCTCGGAAACGGCAGCATTCACGTGAAGGGCAAGGATCACGAGTACCGCATGATTGATTTCGGCGAGTACGTCATGACGCTCTCAGCCCCGGGCGCTACGAACAGCATGAATCGCAATCCCAGGGATATGGACAATACGGAATTGCGCAATTTCATCGCCAGTCCCCAAACCCCTCAGCGACTCCGGCTCAAAATGTCCGGTGAGTTGCATAGCCGGTACGCCCTCCCTTTCGCCTCTCTGGTGTTCGCGGTGGTGGCGGTTCCCCTGGGGCTGCAGAATCGCCGTTCCGCCAGATCATTCGGGTTTTCGATCAGTATCGCCGTTCTCCTGATGTACTATGTGCTCCTCTCGTTAATGAGTACAATGGCCGAGAGGGGGACACTTCCGGCGGCAGTGGCGCTCTGGCTTCCCAATCTCATTTTTCTGATCATGGGTTGCTTACTGCTCAGAGCGGTATCTCTGGAACGCAGGATTCCTTTCCCGACGTTTAAGCATTTGACAGACCTGTTCCGGAAGGCTTCATGACATGAGTATCATCAGCCGTTATATCACCTTCACCTGGTTGCGTCTGCTGCTCCTCTGCCAGAGCAGCTTCATTGCCATATACCTCGTGCTCGACATGATGGAGAGGATCCCCAGCTTCCTTCGGTACGGCGGTTCAGTCGGCAAGATACTGGCTTTTTTCGCCTGGAAGCTTCCGGAGATCTTCGGCCAGACGGCAACCTTCTCCATACTGATGGCAACGCTGCTGACGCTCGGATTGCTGTCGAGAAACAGCGAGATAATCGCCATGAGGAGTTGCGGCATAAGTCTGTCCAGGATCTCGCGCCCCATGCTGGCGCTGGGCCTGGTGGCCACCCTGCTCATGCTCATCAACGCGGAACTGATCGTTCCGCGCAGCTATGAGAAGATGTCCAGGATCGAGCGCTCCGACATCAAAAAGAAAGGCGTTAATGCGGTTTTCAAGCTGAACAACATCTGGTTCCGTTCGGACAACCGGATTCTGCAGGCCAGCCTCTTCGAGCCGAAGACAAGGCAGCTCAGGGGGGTCGTAGTCTGGACCCTGGACCAGTCAATGAACCCGCTCAGTCGTATAGACGCGGATTCGGCGGAACCCAGCGGTGACAACTGGATGCTTAAGGATGTGGAACAGATGGAATTCGGAAAGGACCGCCAGATCGTCGTCAAGCAGCTGCCGGCAACGCTGATGGACCTGAATCTCAAAATCGATGATCTGAGAATACTCGACAAGAATGCGGACAACCTGAGCTACCGGAAGCTGAAGGAGTATTCGGAAAGCCTTGAAAAGGGGGGATACGAAGCCTTCCGGTACAAGACTATTATGCACGCGAAGCTGTCCGGTCCCTTTGCCGCCTTTGTCATGGTTATTCTGGGTATTCCCTTCGCATTGCGCGGCAGCCGTTCCGGTGGATTGGCGGTCGGCATTGCCGCCAGCGTAGCCATCGGTTTTGCCTACTTCCTCTTCAATGCCATGCTGCTCTCCTACGGGCGCAGTGGAGTTCTTCCCCCCATAGTCGCGGCATGGGGCGCCAACTTCGTTTTCGTCCTGAGCGGTGTCTGGCTCGCCATGACAACCAGAGGCTGACGGAAGCGCTTGAAATTTCCGATGGTTCTGCTATCTTGGTTCAATCTGTGGCTTAAGAGAGGCTATACAATGGATCGCAGGATTTTTGTATTTCTCCTTATCCTCATATCCGCGGCCACGGCTGCTTTCCCGGCCGAGCGCCCCGAGCGCGTTATCTCCGGAAGCGCGGCAACGACGCCGCCGGCGCCCACCGTGCTCAGCATTGTTCCAGCCCAGGCCGAACCTGGCGGAAGGGTGATGATTTTCGGCGCCGGTTTTGGGGACAGCATCAGGGTCTTCCTGGGCAGCGTGGAGATACCGAACAGGGTCACGGATGGAAAACAGGTTGAATTTGCCGTTCCCGCCCAGTTGCAGCCCGGGCTGTACGCTCTCTACCTGAAACGGGGTGACGGCGCCATAAGCCGTCCCTACAACTTTACGGTTCTTCCTCTTCGGCCGGTTCTGATCGGGCTTTCACCCGACCAGATCGATTTCTGCGCCAAGGGTGGAGACCGCGAAGTGACCGCCCTGGGACAGAATTTCAGTGAAAATTCGCTGCTGCTCTTCGACGGTGCCGGAATCAAGAGCAAGTTCATTTCCTCCGAGGCGATTTCCTTTGTTGTTCCCCAGGCATCGGGCGGCCTGCATCAGATTCTGATCAGAAACTCATCCGACAACGCCTCCCTCCCCATGTCCCTGACCATCGAGACCAAGCCCGAAATCAGCCAGATCACGACCGGAACCGAACACGTGAATTATTACGAGTTGGTTGTGGATGGCAGGAATTTTCAGCAGAATTCTTCGCTCTACGTGGATGGAATCAGGATTGGCGGACGGGGAGGGCAGGAGGCCAGCGAACGGGAGAGACTGATCTATCTGGACTGCTCCAGGTTGATCTACCAGCGCTATCCCTACTCGCCGGTGGACAAGACCATTCGGATTCAGGTTATAAATCCCGACGGCGGAGCGAGCCAGGTCATGACCATTACCGCGCCGTAGATCCTGATCCGGTCAATAATGATGCTCTCGCAAATTCTGAAAACACTGCCTTGGTTCATGCTTCGACAAGCTCAGCACGAACGGCATTACAGTCAGTTAGGGCATGAAAGTCCGTTCGCCCTGAGCCTGTCGAAGGGCGAAAAGGACTTTTTGCGATGTCATCAATAATGGATGCCGGCCAGGCGCATCTGGTTTTTCACCTCTTTGACCGTATCCGTGATCGCCTTGCGATAGTCGTCAGCGCACAGTTGCTCTCCTTTCATGATTGCAAGGGCAATCAGCGTTGAAGAAACCTTTATTCCGTACATCTCATCGGCGAGGTCGGCCAGATGTCCGGCCACGGCATTAACCGACTGTATCTCGTCTCTGATGGCTAACGCCTGACCGTAGATTATGATTGCTCTCCTGAAGTTTCTCTCAGCCGAAATGATCGTTGCCTCGATTTCCGGGCTTCCGCCGTAGGCCCTGACGAGAAGCCGCGGCAATTCAGGGGTGCGGAGCACGGCCGATTCCACCATTCTCTTCCCGATGCCGCTTCCGGCGGACATTCTGTGCGTGACCATGATATCAATCGCGGTTTCAACGATACTGTGCGAAACCGCTTCGCCCGTCCCATCGTCCAGAACTATTCCAGCGATTGACAGCAGGGGTTTCAGCTTCGCCCATAACAACTTTGCCTTATCGATCACGTA
>CAZRPI010000107.1:0-11720 GCA_964601865.1 uncultured Pelobacter sp.
ACGACGATACCGGTGAGCGAGAGCATGGAGACGGCGGCAATGGCGATGCCGTAGACGCCCGCGCAATGGAAGGAGATGATGATGCCCGCGGCGATGACGATTACCGGAAGGGCGGTGGCCTTCATGGAGACCCCCAGACCGGCGATGACGTTGGTGCCGTGGCCGGTGGTGGAAGCCTGGGCTATGTGACGTACCGGGCCGTACTCGGTAGCGGTGTAATACTCGGTGATCCAGAAAATTGCGCCGGTTACAACCAGACCGACGATGGCGGAGATAAAGAGATTGATTGCCGTAAAAGTCGTCCCCTCTGCATTGGCCAGTCCCTGGGGGAACATCTGGGTGGTGATGAAGTAGAAGGCAATACAGGCCAGAACGCCCGAAGCGATCAGCCCCTTGTAGAGCGCCGGCATGATCTTGTTGCCGGGACCCAGTTTGACGAAGAAAGTGCCGATGATGGAGGCGATTATGGAAACACCGCCCAGGATCAGCGGATAGGTGACAGCGCTCGGATTGCTGTTGAAGGCGATGGCGCCCAGCAGCATGGCGGCGATCAAGGTCACGGCATAGGTTTCGAAGAGGTCGGCGGCCATACCGGCGCAGTCGCCCACGTTGTCGCCCACGTTGTCGGCGATAACGGCCGGGTTGCGGGGGTCGTCCTCAGGGATTCCGGCTTCGACCTTACCCACCAGGTCGGCGCCCACATCGGCGCCCTTGGTAAAGATACCGCCACCCAGACGGGCGAAGATGGAGATCAGCGAACCGCCGAAGCCGAGACCGACCAGCTGGCTGACAATTTCCTTGACCGGCGCGCCGGGCATGATTTTCTGAAGGATCAGATAGTATCCGGCCACGCCCAGGAGGCCGAGACCGACAACCAGCAGACCGGTGATTGCGCCTCCCCTGAAGGCAACGTTGAGTGCCTTGGTGATGCCCGACTTGGCCGCCTCGGTGGTGCGCACGTTGGCGCGGACCGAAACGAACATGCCGATGAAACCGGTCAGACCGGAGAAGAGGGCGCCAATGGCAAATCCCACTGCCGTTTTCGGCCCCAGTGACGCGAACAGCGCGATGAAAATAACGACACCGACCATGGCGATGATGGTGTACTGGCGCTTCATGTACGCGCCCGCGCCCTCCTGAATGGCCGATGAAATCTGGCGCATCCGCTCATTACCCTGGGGCAGCCCCAGAATCCACTGGGCGGACACCAGTCCGTAGATGACCGCCGCTACGGCGCAACCCAGTGCAAAAACGACAGCATACTGTTCCATTTTTCCAAACCCTCCTGAATATATTGTAGCCCCCGAGGCGGAATTACATCGGATGCGTCAACTGAAATTTGTTAAAGGAAAATATCTGAATTGTCAACCTTTTTGTTTCAAGGCACAACGGGTAAAAACGGCTCCGGCCCCCTTCATTTTCCGGCCCCGCAATACCGGCAGATTTTGTCCATTATGTTGTAACCTCGTTGACTCCATGATATATAGCTAAAAAAACTTCACTCCAAGGAGCTGATCGTATGAGAAACGGTTCCGCCATCGCTCTGGCCTCACTCCTCCTGACGCTTTCAGGCTGCGCCACCCAGGGTTCCCTCGACTCGATCCGAAACGACGTCAACTCGGTAAAAACCCGCCTCTTTTCGGTGGAAAAGGATCTGGGGGGGATCAACAACGAGTCGAAGGACCGCATCGATTCACTGGAAAAGGAACTGAAGACGGAGACGGCGGCCATTCGCAAGATAGCGGCTGACAGCCAGGCAGCCAGCGATACCAACAGAAGCGAGATTCAGGCCCTGAACGGCAGGCTTGACGATATGGCAACCGCCGAAAAGAAACCGGCCGAGGAGCTGGCCCGCTACCGGGATGACACGGACAAGCGGATCATCGCCCTGGAAGAGAGGATTGTCAAACTCCAGAACATGGTCAACGAGCTTTCCGGCAAAGGCGGCGACCCGTCACAGACAAAGGCTCAGCCCGCGACTCCGGACTCGGTCTACACGAAAGGACTGGAGACATTCAAGTCCGGAAATATGCCGGCGGCACGGGAGCAGTTCTCCAGATTCATCGAGCAGTATCCGAAGCATGATCTCGTGGCCAACGCCCGTTACTGGATCGGCGAAACCTTCTACAGCGAGAAAAATTACGAGGCGGCAATCGTAGCCTTTCAGGAAGTGATCAAAGACCACCCGAAGCAGGCCAAGGCAGCGACGGCCATGCTCAAACAGGCCAGGGCCTTCTCAGCCATAAACGACGTGAAAAGCGCCCGATACGTTCTGAAGAAGCTCATCGAAACCCACCCCAGAAGCGACGAGGCGAAAAAAGCCCGCGAACTCCTCAAAGAGGTCAAATAGCGCAGGGCTGATCCAGAGCTCATGTCGCACCGGAGGCAAAACGGCGCAATCTCCGCTCTCCTCCTGACATTCAAAAAGAGGGGCGATCCCGATCGGATCGCCCCTCGGTATCCAGCCCCTTACAGAACGCCCTTGGTGGACATGACCCCCTCCACCCGGGGATCGGCCTGGGTGGCAATGTCCAGTGCGCGGGCAACGGCCTTGAAGCACGCCTCGATAATGTGGTGCACATTGTCGCCATACTTCAGGTTGATGTGCAGGTTCATGCCACTGTGATTGACAAAGGCCTGGAAGAATTCCCGCGCCAGCTCCACATCAAAATCCCCGATTTTAACCTTGGGCAGCTCCACGTTGTATACCAGGTAGGGGCGGCCGGAGATGTCCACGACCGCGCAGGCCAGGGTCTCGTCCATGGGAACCGTGGCCTGGCCGTAGCGCCTTATTCCCTTTTTGTCGCCCAGAGCCTGCCTGAAAGCATCCCCCAGAACGATGCCGATATCCTCGACGGTGTGGTGAAAGTCAATGTCGATGTCGCCGCAGGCCCCCACACTCAGATCGAACAGGCCGTGGCGCGCGAACAGGTTGAGCATGTGGTCTAGGAACGGGACCGAGGTACAGATCTCGGCCTGGCCGCTCCCGTCGATACTCAGACAGAGCTGAATCTTGGTTTCACTGGTGATCCGTTCCATTTTCGCAGATCGTGTCATGGGTCCCTCCGTCAAGTCCTATCCGATTTCCCTGAGCGCCGCCAGTGTCGTCTCCATCTCCTCCCTGGTTCCGATGGAGATCCTCATGCCGTGGGACAGTTGCGGATCCGAAAAATGCCGCACCAGAATCTTCCGGCTGTACAGGGCATCGTAGACCCGCCTGCCGTCCCGGTCGGGAGGAGTGGCAAAAACGAAATTGGTCTGCGAGGGTATCACGGCATAACCCAGGGCGCGCAACCCGTCGGAAAACCATTGCCGGGTTTCGCGAATCTTTCCGCAGGATTCCAGGAAATACTCCTGGTCCCCGAGTGAGGCGATGCAGGCTGCCTGGGCCAGACGGTCCAGGTTGTAATGATCGCGGATCTTGTCCAGGGCGGCGATGATTTCCGGTCGGGCAATGGCCAGACCGAGACGCATGCCGGCCAGAGCGTAGCTCTTGGACAGGGTGCGCGTAACGGCCACGTTGTCGTATTTTCTGACCAGCTCCAGGGCATTGGTGTCGGCGAAATCAGCGTAGGCCTCGTCAATCACCAGCAGCCCGCCGCAGCTCCGGGCGATTTCCTCGATATAAGGGAGCGGAAAAACAAAACCGAGGGGAGCGTTGGGAGTGGTCAGGAAAAACACCTTTCCCTCGTACGTTGCCGGGAAACCCGCGATCCGGAAGTCCTCGGTCAGACCGTAGGCGCAGACGACCGCCCCCTGGATCTCGGCCAGCGTCGAGTAATAAGAGTACGAGGGGTGGACGTACCCCACCTCGTCCCCTTCCGAGGCGCAGGCCCGGATGAGGTTGTTGAGGACCTCGTCGGAGCCATTGGCCATGATGATCCAGGAGGGATCAAATCCGTACAGTTCGGCGGCAACCTCCCTAAGCTTCCGGCTTGAGGCGCTGGGGTACGTGCGCAGGGACGCGCCGTCGTTCCCCATCTCCTCCAGTATGGCCTCGCGTACTCTCGGCGAAGGGGGATAGGGGTTTTCATTGGTATTGAGCTTGATCCAGGACGCCACGTCATCGGGCTGGAATCCAGGAACGTAGCCCTGCATGGCTGCTATGTTGGGACGAAGTTGCGACATGGTATGACCTTCCCTGATGACGGCTGTTCAGCGATCGGGCGAAATGCGGGATCGACAATTTGGAAACAACGTACGGGGTCGTGTGATGCTACTACTTTCCAAGCCTGATGGAAACGGATCTGCCGTGCGCCTCCAGCCCCTCCAGTCCGGAGATCTTGACGATGTCGTCCCCCAGACGTTTCAATCCGCTCTCCGAGAAGCAGATGACTGAAGACTTCTTGACAAAATCGTCCACCGACAGGGGCGAGAAGAAACGGGAGGTCCCGCCGGTGGGCAGGGTATGGTTGGGACCGGCAAGATAGTCGCCGGCAGCCTCGGGAGTCCAGTGTCCCAGGAAGATGGCGCCGGCGTTGATGATCCGGGGAAGCAGGGCAAAGGGGTCGGCAACGGCCAGTTCCAGATGCTCCGGCGCGATGCGGTTGGAGAAATCAACCGCATCATCCAGGGAACCGGCCACGATGATGGCGCCGTACCGATCCCACGAAGCCCTTGCGATGCTCTCACGCGACAACTGTTCCAACTGCCGCTCCACCTCGACTGCCACCTTTTCGCCAAAGGAGCGATCGGTAGTGATCAGGATGGACGAGGCCAACTCGTCGTGCTCGGCCTGCGAGAGCAGGTCGGCGGCCACATGGGCGGGATTGCCGCTGCCGTCGTTCACGACAAGGATTTCGCTGGGACCGGCAATCATGTCGATCCCCACCTGCCCGAACACCAGCTTCTTGGCCGTGGCCACGTAGATGTTACCCGGCCCGGTGATCTTGTCCACCCTGGGAATGGTGGCCGTACCGTAGGCAAGGGCAGCCACCGCCTGGGCGCCGCCGATGCGGAAGATCCGATCCACGCCCGACAGACGCGCCGCTGCCAGCACATGGGGATTGATTTCTCCGCCAGGCGTCGGCGCCACCATGATGATCTCCCCGACACCAGCCACCCGGGCAGGGACCGCGTTCATTACCACGCTGCTCGGGTAACTGGCCTTGCCGCCGGGAACGTAGATGCCCACCCGTGCCAGGGGGGTCACCTTCTGCCCCAGCATGATGTCGGGCTCCTCGGTGGAGAGCCAGGTCTGCTGCCGCTGCTTTTCATGGAATGAGCGCACCCGCGCCACGGCATGCTCAAGGGCCGCCAGTTCGTCGGCTGTAACCCGCTTCAGGGCGGCCTCGACCTCATCCCGGGTTACTTCAAGATCGGCGGCGCTGTCCACCTCAATACGATCAAAACGTCTGGTCATCTCCAGCAGCGCCTGATCGCCACGCGCCCGAACCTCCGAGATGATCTCAAGCGTCTTCCGTTCCACCGCGGGATCGATCTCCCCGCCCCGCGCAAGGATGGCGCTAAACCCTGAGTCAAAATCTCTGTCACGTATGTCAAGCAGCTTCATAGGACCTGCTCCAGCCTCCGGATTATTTCGCTGATACGCGCATGCTTGGTTTTCAGACTGGCGCGGTTGACGATCAGGCGCGTGGTTATTTCCGCGATGGTTTCCACCTCCACCAGTCCGTTCTGCCGCAGGGTCTCACCGGTTGACACCAGATCAACAATCCGCTCGGACAGCCCCACCAGAGGCGCCAGTTCTATGGAACCGTACAGCTTTATTATCTCCACCTGAATGCCCCTGGCGGCGAAATAGCTCTCGGCCACATGGGGATATTTGGTGGCAATGCGGATATGGGACCAGCTGGAAGGATCGTCGTTCCCGGCCAGATTGGCCGGCTCGGCAACCATCATCCTGCAGTAGCCGAACTTGAGGTCCAGCGGCTCGTAGAGATCCTTGCCCTGTTCCATGAGGGTATCCTTACCCACGATACCCAGATCGGCGCTGCCGTACTCCACGTAGGTGGGAACGTCCGTTGCCCGCACTATCATGTAGCGCATCTTCTGCCCGGGATTCTCGAAGATCAGCTTGCGGGAGTCGCCGAGCAATTCACCGCAATCGATGCCGATCCTGGCGAACAGCGCAACGGACTCCTCAAGAATACGCCCCTTTGGAATGGCTATTGTTATAAAATCGTCCATAATTCAGGTAATGGGGGCTGGCGACCAGGAACCGGGAACCAGGATTTTCCCGATCCCCGATCCCCAATCCCCGGTCACCAGTCACCGCACTCACTCCTTTACCCTTACGATATCAGCGCCCAGATTGGACAGTTTCTTTTCGATGGACTCATAGCCGCGATCCAGATGGTAGATCCTCGAAATCTCGGTAGTATTCTCGGCCGCCAGACCGGCGAGGATCAGAGAAGCCGAGGCGCGCAAATCGGTTGCCATCACCGGCGCTCCGGAGAGCTTCCTGACTCCCTTGACCGTAGCCACATTCCCCTCGATGACAATATCCGCTCCGAAACGAAGCAGTTCCGCCACGTGCATGAAGCGGTTCTCGAAGATGTTCTCGGAGATGACGCTGGCGCCATCGGCCTTGCACATGAGCGCCATGAACTGCGCCTGCATGTCCGTTGGAAAGCCTGGATAGGGCCTGGTCTTGATGTTGACACTCCTGATCTTCTTCGGACCCTTCACCTGCACCACATTGTCGCGATTGGTAATCTCGACACCGGCATCCTGGAGCTTGAACACCAGGGCATCCAGGTGTTCCAGTTTCATCCCACTGATACAGATATCACCCCCCGTGATGGCTGCGGCGATCATGAAGGTACCGGCTTCGATCCGATCCGGCATGATTTCGTAACTGACCGGCGCAAGCTCCGAAACACCTGTGATTCTGATGGTATCGGTACCCGCCCCTTCGATCCGCGCCCCCATACGGTTGAGGATGGTGGCCAGATCAATAATCTCCGGTTCGCGGGCGGCGTTTTCAAGAATTGTCTCGCCTTTGGCGGTTGCCGCCGCCATCATCAGGTGTTCGGTGCCGCCAACGGTGGAGATGTCGAAGTTGATACGGGCGCCTTTGAGCCGCCTGACCTTGGCAGCTACATAGCCGTGCTCCAGAACGATGTCCGCGCCAAGGGCCTGGAGTCCCTTGAGATGCAGATTGATCGGTCGCGCGCCGATGGCGCAGCCTCCCGGCAGGGACACCCGTGCCTTTCCGAAGCGCGCCAGAAGGGGCCCCAGTACCAGCACCGATGCGCGCATGGTCTTTACCAGATCATAGGTAGCTTCATGACTGTTGACGCCGGATGTATCCACCGAGACCACATGTCCGTTGCCCTCAACCCTAGCTCCAAGAGATTCCAGCACCTTGATGGTGGTATTGATATCGCGCAGAAAGGGGACATTATGTATTTCATTGACGCCCGAATTCAGAATGGTGGAAATCAGGATAGGCAGTGCGGCATTCTTTGAACCGCTTACCTGTACGTCCCCCTTAAGTTTTTTGCCGCCTCTTATGATGAGCTTGTCCATATCCGTCACTTTCTTCACAAAAAATGTTATTTATAACCCATGGTTCGGCTGTTGAAAAGGGAAATATGCTCCCTTCCTCCATCTTCCCGTGAGACCAGCCATTAGGAAGCTAAAATGGCTTCGTGAAACAGCAAAAACATGCTAGACTTCATTCTCATGAGTATTCAAGGTGTGTTTTTCCTGAAAGTCGCAACAGATCAACGCAGGAATATTCGATGACGCATACGTCGCTGAAAACGAAGCTAACCCTGTTACTTCCTCTGGCTATCTGCATTCTGTTTGCTCTGTTCGCCACTTTTCTGGCGCAGACAGATTTTTCAGACATCGCAAATCATCTTCCCATTGCACAAGACCTGCTCCCTTCGACACGAAACCAGATGTCGTGTTTCATCGCGATCATCTGCTTTTCCCTGTTCCTGTTCCCGATATTGCGTCACCTGCTGACAAAAATAACCAGACCGCTTTTTGACTTTATTCACCATCTGGAACTTTTGCAATCGAAGAGTGGGAACGAGCTCTTGTATCATCCAACCGGACCCTGTGAAATTACCGGTATTAGCGACAATTTCAACGAGTTGATTGTATCCCTTGACAGCCAGCGCAAAGAAGCGAAAAAGTGGGAGCACTTTTACCGCACCATTGAGGAGCTATCTTCCGACATGGTATTCAGGCTCTCGCCCGACAACAAAAACATTCTCTTCGTATCTCCCCAGTGCATAAAAATGACGGGATATGCCCCGGAAGAATACTATCATGACGCCGGTCTGCTCGACCGCGTGATCCATCCCGATTTCCGGCAGACATGGCGGCGGCTTGCGTCTATTCCGGAACACCTTGGCGGTCAGGAGCCAACTCAGCTCGCCCTGGCGAACCGCCAGGGGCAAATGGTATGGGTCAATCTCATCCTCAATCCGTTTTACGACGAAGCGGGGAATTATCAGGGCATACGTGGAAAATTCACCGACATCTCCCATATCAGGGAGAGCAGCCTGGCGCGTCAGGCAAGCGATGAGGAGCTACGCCTTCAGAATGATTACCTGCTGGCGTTGCACGAGACTACGCTTGGTCTTATGGGCCGTCTTGAACTCCATAGCCTGCTTTCCGCCATTATTGCCCGCGCCGCGGCGTTGATGAACACCGAGCACGGCTTTATCTATCTCCTGAACGAAACCAGGGATGAACTGGAAATAAAGGTGAAACTGGGGTACTTCGAGACCATTGAACACCATCCCTTGAAATACGGCGAGGGAATTGCCGGCCATATCTGGAAACAGGGTGTCGCCTGCGCCACTTCGGATTATCGCAACTGGACGAGCGGAAACAATGACATCACAAGCAATGAACTGAAGGCTACCGTGGGTGTACCGCTGACCTCCAACAGTGACGTAATCGGAGTTATCGGCCTCTCCTACGCCGGCGATGACAAACGGTTCGATGACCGGAAAATCAGACTTATGCAGCAGTTCGCCGAACTGGCATCCCTGGCTCTCGACAATGCCAGGCTTTACGACAAGGCGAAAAGGGAACTGAATGAGAGAACCAGGGCCGAAGAGCAGCTGCGAAAGCTCTCCCACGCTGTCATGCAGAGTCCGCTGTCCATAATCATCACCGACCTGCGGGGAGTAATCGAATTCGCCAACCCCCATGTGACCAGATTGACCGGTTATGAACCGGAGGAATTGCTGGGAAAAACCCCGAGTGTCCTAAAATCCGGTTTAACCAGTGAAACCAAGTACAAGAAGATGTGGGACACTATCCTGGCCGGTGGCGAGTGGTGTGGTGAGATACAAAACCGCAAGAAAAACGGACAGTTCTACTGGGAGAGAATGCTTATCTCACCGCTCCGGGACAATAACGGCACGATCACCCATTTCATGGCCATCAAGGAGGATATCGGGGACTTCAAGATCATGGAAAACCAGCTGCGCCACGCCCAGAAAATGGAGGCAATCGGGCAATTGGCAGGCGGCATAGCACATGACTTCAACAACATTCTGACCGCGATTATTGGCTATACCAATATTCTGATGATCAAATTACCTGCTGATCATCCACTCAAGGCCACCTCGGAACAGATTCTGGCGGCAGCCGAACGCGGCGCAAACCTCACCCAGGGACTCCTGACATTCAGCAGAAAGCAGGCAAGCAACCCCCTGCAGATCAATCTGAACATCATCATTGAACAGATCGGAAAACTTCTTCTCAGCCTGCTGGGAGAGAGCATAAATCTCGTCCTGCAACTGTCCAGTCGTCCCCTCTGGGTCATGGTTGACAGAATGCAGATGGAACAGGTATTGATAAACTTGGCGACGAACGTTCGTGATGCCATGCCTGAAGGTGGTTCCATTGTCATCAAGACCGAGCGGGTGGAGATCGATTCCGAGCTGGCCTCAACCCACTGCATGGGACAGAAGGGCCCCTGTGCACTGCTGACCGTATCCGACACCGGCCACGGTATGGACGAGGAGATGATCAAGAAAATATTCGATCCTTTTTATACCACCAAGGAAACCGGCAAGGGAACCGGCCTGGGCCTTTCAATAGTCTATGGCATCATCAAGAAACATAACGGCCATATTGTATGCGACAGCAAACCGGACAGGGGCACCGATTTTTGCATTTACATACCACTTCATGAAGAGATGAAAGCGCCTCAAGTGTCCGATTCGGCTACGTTGCCCTCTCAGGCTGCTCCGAATACGATTCTTCTGGCCGATCCCGATCAAATGAGCAGATCGTTTACCAGAAGTCTGCTGGAGGAGTTCGGATACTCGGTAATCGAGGCTGTCGATTCCGAAGCTGCGCTCAAACTGCTGGTTGAACATCAAAACACAGTTCGTCTGGTTGTTTTGGATGAGGCAATTTCAGGTCCGAAGGCCATCAAGACTTTTCGTGAAATCAAAGCCAACATTCCTGCAGACCGCATTGTTCTTTGCTCCGATCCCAAAAACAGCACGGTCAGGCAACTTTTATCGCTCGAAAGCAAACTTAATTTTATTTCAAAGCCCTTTCTTCCCAAGGAATTGCTTATGAAAGTCAAAGAGGTAGTAACGGATGAAATCTGAATCACCCGGAAACGTTTTTATTGTAGATGACGACTGTTATGTTCTCGAAAGTGTGAGCATACTTCTGCGGGAAACCGGTTTCAACGTAACGCCCTTCAGCAATGGCCACGATGCCATCAGACGCTTCGTGACCGAACCGGTGGACCTGGTTCTTACCGACATCAACATGCCGGGAATGACCGGCATCGAACTGCTTGAAAAAATCCGTTATCTCGACCGCGAAACTCCGGTTCTGCTTATGACCGCCTATGCGGATCTGGACACTGCCGTTCGGGCCATACAGAAGGGAGCGTTTGATTTCATCATCAAACCCTATCGTCCCCCCTACCTGATCCACGCAGTCGAAAAGGGGCTCAATTACAAGCGGCTGACAAATATTGAGAAAAATTACAAACGCGAACTTGAGAAAACCGTTGAGTTGAGAACATCGGAGTTGAATGACGCTCTCAGCCAGCTTACCAACATGAGCGTTGAAATTATTGAACGGCTCACGGCGGCGGCCGAATTACGTGATGAGGATACCGGCCTGCATATCACCAGAATAGGGAAATACGCCCAACGCCTTTCCATTCAGCTCGGGCTCCCGGAAACATTTACGGACACCATTGCAATAGCCAGCGCCATGCACGATGTGGGTAAAATCGGCATTCCGGATTCGATACTGCTCAAGCCAGGCTCCCTGACTCCGGAGGAATTCACCTGTATCAAACAGCACACCATCATTGGAGAAAAGATTCTACAGGGATCATCACACGCCATGCTTCAGATGGGAGCGGTGATTGCGGCCACTCACCATGAACGATGGGACGGGACGGGATATCCGTACGGACTGACGGGAGAAGAGGTGCCCATGGAAGGCAGAATCGTCATGCTGGTCGATCAGTACGATGCTCTGCGCAACAGCCGGGTTTATAAGACAGGGTTCAGTCATGCCAAGACCAGGGATATTCTGTTGAATGGAGACGGTCGTACCATGCCCCATCATTTTCAGCCGATTATTCTCGAGGCCTTCAGGGAAATCGAGGACGAATTTAACGAGATTTTCGAGACAAGCCTGCAGACATCCGGCTTACCGGGAAGTGACATCCAATAGTCGACCGCGTTTTTCATCAAACGCGCAGAGCCCGCATCATGTGTATTGATGCGGGCTCTGTTATTTATTCC
>CAZRPI010000108.1:0-11579 GCA_964601865.1 uncultured Pelobacter sp.
GCTTTGGCCAGGGGGGATAGTCGTAAGGGAGTCAGAAAATACAATAATACCAAATCTGTGGGGGCGAGACGACGCCTCGCCCTGTTGGCATGCTGACGTCATTGCCATCAGAAGCGGGGCGACCCGCCGGGATCGCCCCTACGAGAAAACGGTATTGGTAGTTCCCGGATCCCTAAGCTTCCGATGAATGACCGGAAGGAGTGGGCAGATGGTCAATCATTGAAAAGTGGGAAAACAGCGATGGGCATCAGAAGAGCTCAATTGTTCTTTATTTCAATCTTTCCTTCACCAAACAACCGATAAGGCCCGGTATATTTCACGCTTGTTGTTGTATCTTTCGGGATATAGATCTCTTTCGTGGTGACCCTGCCAAAGGTATTCTTTTCACTTTCGCCGGGCTTGCCCGACGTGGCGTAGAATCTTACCGAATGTTTCCCCGCGTTAACCCTGATATCCGAGTCGCTTCGTTTTGAAACAACCAGGGGTGGGTTGGAATCAATAGCGATGGCATACCTGTCGACCAGAATCTGGTTGGTCGGCGGCACGCATTCGACCAGTAACCTGCCGCTATTCGCGCCCGGCGTTGACAGATCAAAACTGAATTGGTCCTTTGATGTATCCGCCATCGACGTAGCCTTTTCCACAATCATGGTTGAGACGCATCCGAAGAGAGAAACCACTACCAGTCCACAGGCCGCTACCGTCAGTTTGCCGTTCATGTACTCTCCTCCTTTGTTTACCGGTTGTCACTCTTCCTGTGCAGCCTGGCCATCTCCGTCGTCATCGTCCCGAGAACTGCTCTGGGCTCCGCTGGTTGTCTTGAATAAACCCTGGCCGGTGCCGGCATAGAGGGTCTTCGGG
Organism: uncultured Pelobacter sp.; assembly: GCA_964601865.1. Classification (GTDB taxonomy): domain Bacteria; phylum Desulfobacterota; class Desulfuromonadia; order Geobacterales; family Pseudopelobacteraceae; genus Pseudopelobacter. Next base: position 862 of record CAZRPI010000108.1, read on the forward strand.
GTTTTGGGATCGATGGCGAGACAGGAGACCCGGACGTCCGTCATGCCCGAGACGACCTGGTTCCAGTACGTGCCACCGTTGGTGGTCTTGAACACGCCCGTGAGGGTAAATCCGGCATAGACGGTATCGGTGTTCTTGGGATCGATGGCGAGCGCGGAGATCCACATGCCCGACAGGCCCGCGCTGGCAGCGCTCCAGTTCGCACCGCCATTGGTGGTCTTGCTGACGCCGAAGCCGCCGCCGGTCCCCGCGTAAATGGTATCGGTATTTTTGGGATCAACGGCGAGAGAGGGGATGAGCCACCCCGTAATGCCCGTGTTGAACTGTTTCCAGCTGACGCCGCCGTCAGTGGTCTTGTAGAAGCCTCCTCCGGGGCCGCGCACGGTTCCGGCGTAAAGGGTATCGGTGTTTACCGGGTCGATGGCCAGGGACATGATCATCGAAACCGCGATACCCGTACTGGATGGCTTCCAGTTCTTTCCGCCGTCGGTGGTCTTGTAGACGCCGAAGCCGCCGGTGGTCCCCGCATAGACGGTGTCGGTGTTCTTGGGGTCAATGACGAGAGAGGCGGCGCCCATGTCGGTGTTGAAGAGCTTCCAGCTGGCGCCGCCGTTGAACGATTTGTAGATGCCGTCGTTGGCGCAGGTGTAGATGATCTTGGGGTTCTTGGGGTCAATGGCGAGTGAATAGATTATGGAATTCGGCAGCCCAATACTCACGGGCTTCCAGCTGGCGCCGCCGTTGGTGGTCATCAGTATGCCGCTGTATTTGGTTCCCACGTAAAGAGTCTTGGTGCTCTTGGGATTGACGGCGATGGAAAGGATACCGATGTCCTTGATTCCGTTGTTGACGGCTTTCCAGCCTGCGCCGCCGTTGGTGGACTTGTAGGGTCCGCTGTAGGTTCCTGTGTAAACGGTCTTGCTGTTCTTGGGGTCAATGGCGAGAGTGATGACTTTGTTGTCGGTGAGTCCGGTACCGACGGCCTTCCAGGTCGCGCCGCCATTGGTGCTCCTGTAGATGCCGGCGCCGGTTCCCGCATGGATGGTCCTGCTGCTCTTTGGGTCGATGGCGAGACAGGTGATGCCGATGCCCGTCATGCCCGCGTTGACCGCGCTCCAGTTCGCGCCGCCATCGGTGCTTTTGAATGTGCCGTGGCCGGCGGTCCCCGCATAGACGGTCTTGCTGTTCTTGGGGTCGATGACGAGAGCGTTGATGTTGATATCAGTGAGGCCCGAGTTGAACTGGTTCCAGCTGGCGCCTCCGTCGGTGGTTTTGTAAATGCCGCTGGCGGTTCCCGCATAGACTATCTGGGTGTTGGCCGGGTCGATGGCAAGAGAGGAGATGAGGAGGTAGTCTGGTATGCCGTCGAGCTGGCTCCAACTCGCTCCGCCGTCGGTGCTCTTGTAGACGCGGTCCTGATAGGTTCCCGCATAGATGATCCGGGTGGTGGTCGGATCGACGGCTATAGATGATACGCTGGGGTAGGTATCAATGCCTGAATTGGCGAGGTTCCAGGTCGCACCGCCGTCGGTGCTCTTGTAGATGCCGGTATACTGAACGCCGGCGTAAAGGGTCTGGGTGTCGCTCGGGTCGATGGCGAGCGTGAGGAGGGGAAGGCTCGCAAAAATGCGATCGGTGCTGGCGGGCTGCCAGCTCGCACCGCCGTTGGTCGTCTTGTAGACGCCGCCGTCATAGGTGGCAGCGTAGACTATCTTGGTGTTCGTGGGGTCGATGACGATGGAGCGGATTTCACCGCCGTCGGGGCCGACGCGGGTCCATGCCGTGTGGGACGCCGCCGTTGCCTGGCTGGGAAGGGGCAGACAGAACATCAGGAGCAGCAATGCTAAAAAGACTGGATATATTTGCTGACCGGTTATTTTTCCCCGTAAGGATAAGACATTACCTGACACCGGCCTCTGAGTCTTTTTCATGACGTCCTCCTGAACAACGGCTTTACGGGCGCCGTCAGGCCCGGAAAATCTCTGGCGCCAGAAAGTTCATCCCCTCTTCTAAGATTTTCTCAACGTAAACTGAACAGAATAATAACAATTCCGCCTGATAATGGAATCATTATTTGCTACTTTATTGAATTTGCAATCAAGATATTGAGTTTTTGATGTTTGTTCAGCTGGAAAGTTGTGAGCTAATAGATTGAAAATACTCTGTATATCTAGATCTGACCGTCCGTTGTCCATGGGTTCGATGGGAGGGCGAAAGATTTATTAAAGTGTTTGATAAAATAAATACTTTTTGCAACAATGCGGGCAATTTGACTGTCGCTATCTCCGTCCCTTGCGGGCGGGGCAAAGACCCCCAAAGGGTCGCTTGGCCTTCAGCCGAGAGTCGGTCATCCGGGAAATTAGAGGAAGAAGGCATGAGCCGGGTCGTCAGAAATGTATTAACTCATGGCAACAGACAACCACATGACGAAAATATATGGAGGTGAAACATGTCGACGGAGAACTTGTTCAGGAAAATTTCCCTACTGCTGTTTTCGATTCTTGTGTTGCCGTTTGTCTTTGCGCGCGGAGCATCAGCCGATGTAACGGTGGTCACGCTGGCCAGACTTTCCCCTTCCCATGGGCAATCCGGGATTACCAGCATTGTCATACATGGGACCGGCTTTCCCAGTGGTTTGATTCCTCCCGGAAACATGACCGTGCAGCTCACGCCGGTCGATGGAGGGGCATCGGTTGCAACAACGGCCTTTATCGTGGGCTCATCAACGGGGTATGGACGGGACGTCTCGTTCATTGTGCCGGATTCCATTTCTGTCTCCGCGCCGACTGATTACTCGGTTTCCCTTTGCGGTTCAACCACCGATGAAATCCGGTTTATCAGTTCAAATCCTCGGACTCTTACCATTAATCCCTTGCCTGGTATGGCACTTGACACGGCATCAGGCAAAGCCGGGCAGACTCTGCGGGTTGAAGTTACCGGTAGTTACACGAACTTTGCCGGGAGGGTAACGGTAGCCAACTTTGGACCCGGTATCTCGGTCGGAATGGGAGAGGCAGGAGAATGGGGCTTCCTGATGGTCAACAGCCCCACCAGCGCCACGGCGATAATCAGGATCGACCCCACGGCCACGGCCGGACCCAGAGCCATAACCGTGCGCACCGGATCTCAGGATGTGACCACCATGTTCAGCGTGGATGCCGCCGCCGTTTCAGAAGAACATGCCCCGTTGCTTGACACCGGACTCGTCAACGATCTTGATTCACCTGATTCAGGCGGTGCTACCACCTATAGCGTTACGGATCTCGGTACTCTTGGCGGAAGTTCAAGCACGGGGTATGCGATCAATGATAACGGTCAGGTTACCGGTGATTCGACCCTCGCTGACGGCACCACCACACATGCGTTTCTGTACAGCAATGGGAAAATGACTGATCTTCACACTCTGGGGGGTACAAGCAGCAGTGGCCGCAGCATCAATAACTCAGGCCAAATTACCGGCTATTCCCTGAACTCCAACGGGAAATCCCGCGCATTTCTCTACAGCGGCGGCGCCATGAGCGCCCTCATCACGCTCGGTGGAGACAGCGCTTGGGGGTATGGCATAAACAATTCCGGACAGGTTACCGGTGAGTCATTTGCGACCGGAAGTTTAGCTGCTCAACCCTTTTTGTACAGTAGTGGGACGATAACCAATCTCGGCAATATCGGAGGAGACGGTGGCAGTGGTAAGGGCATCAATAGTACCGGCCAGGTGACCGGTCTGGCAAATGTCGATGGTGGAAATAACGCGTTCTTCTTTAATAAAGGGAAAATGTATGATCTCAATACGTTATCAGGATATGACACGTCCTACTACAGTTGTGGGTTCAGCATCAACGATTCGGGACAGATAACCGGCACCTTCGAAACTGATAATACAGGCCTTTTCAGAGACACGTTTCTGTTCAGCAACGGAAATATGAACGATCTTTTCACGCTGGGGGGTAACACAAGCGAGGGCCATGGCATCAACAACTCCGGACAAGTGGTTGGCTGGTCTGAAACCAGTGACGGTTCCATGCATGCCTTCATAGCTTTTAAGAACCAGATGACGGATTTGAATACACTTCTTGCGCCCGGCGCTAAATGGACGCTTCAGGAAGCCTATGCCATCAACACTTCGGGACAGATCACGGGACAGGGAATTTCGCCCTCCGGTAAGTCCCATGCTTTTATTCTGACAGCAATCGCTCCCGATCTCACCATAACCAGCACTCACAAAAACAGCTTCAAGCAGGGGCAGAATGGCGCGGTCTACTCCATTCAGGTAACCAATATCGGCAAAAGTTCTACCAGTGGGACGGTTTCCGTGACCGATACCCTGCCGACTGGCCTCAAACTTGTTTCCATGAACGGTTCAGGCTGGAGTTGCAACCCGAATACTATCTCCTGTACGAACAGCACCATAGTAAAGACTGGAAAATCTCTTTCACCCATCACGCTCAAGGTCAATGTGGCTGCCGATGCTCCCGCCAGTGTTACCAATACCGCGACCGTTTCCGGTGGAGGCGATGCCAACGCCGCCAACAACACCGCGACCGACGACACTACCATCACACCTGTCACCCCGGATCTGACCATTACCAAGAAACACTCGGGCGCCTTCAAGAAGGGCAAAAACGGTACCTATACCATAAAAGTGACTAACATCGGCAGCGCTCCGACATCCGGCGAAGTCAGGGTCGTGGACGCATTGCCGAGCGGCCTTACCGTTGCGAATATCACCGGATCCGGCTGGAACTGCGTGCCTGCTACGCTGACCTGCACCCGGAGCAGTGTTCTGAAGCCCAAAGCCAGCTATCCGCCGATAACCCTTAAGGTCAACATTGCCACGAACGCGGGAGCAGGAGTAACCAACACCGCCACGGTTTCCGGCGGGGGCGAAAAAAATACGGCAAACGATACCGTAAGTGATCCGACCACCATACATTGATCAGAAAATCAATTGATTTGACTCCGCGAGAAACACTCCCATTCGGAGCCTGAGAGGAGGAACGGGATGAAACGAATCGACAGGTTGGGAAGGTATTGGCTCCTGCTCTTTTTACTGTGCGTTCTCGCCGGATTCCTCGGTGCGCCCGCTCTCGCCGACACCGTTAAACTCCCCCGCACGGGACAGACCCAGTGTTTTGATGACCGCGGCAAAAAGATCGACTGCGCTGACACCGGGCAGGATGGGGATATTCAGGCGGGCGTCATCTGGCCTTCTCCCCGCTTTACCCCGAATTCCGACGACACGATGACGGACAACCTCACGGGCCTTGTCTGGACCCGGGATGGCGGAAGCCCCGGCGCCTCATGCCGTCCCGAGGGAAAGCGCCTGATGACGGTGCCCCAGGCCCTCACCTACATAAGATGCCTCAACACCACCTCCTATCTTGGTCATGAGGACTGGCGGTTGCCCAATGTGATCGAGATGGAGAGCCTTAACAACGCCGGTGCGGACAGTCTTGCCGCCTGGCTGGAGCAGCAGGGCTTTGTCCATGTGTACCTGATTTACTGGACGTCAACTTCTGATGAGTACAACAAGCAGTCGGAATGGATCACGACTATGCAGGGTTACGTGGGTACTACCGACAAACTTGACAAGAACAATGTGTGGCCAGTCCGCGGGGAAACCAAGAAGCCGGCCCTGCTGTGGAAAACGGGGCAGACCAAGTGCTACGATGAATTGGGGCAAACGATCACCTGCGCGGGGACCGGGCTTGATGGAGAACTTCAGGCGGGAGTTGCCTGGCCCGTACGCCGCTTTACCATCCAGGGCGACGGCGCAGTGCTGGACAATCTCACGCATCTCGAGTGGACCAGATACACCCACACCCCCGGCCCGGGGTCGTGCAATCCCGGCGGGCAACTCACGTGGCTCGAGGCTCTTGATTATGTGAAGTGCCTCAATGGCGCAGGCTATCTCGGCCATTCCGACTGGCGGCTGCCCAACAGGAAGGAACTGCTGAGTCTTGTCGACTTTTCCCGGCATCATCCCGCCCTGCCTTCCGGCCACCCCTTCGCCGACATGCAGATCGGAGCGGAATACTGGACGTCTGACACCTATTACGAGTGTGAGGGCTATCAGAACGCCTACGCATTTGAATGGTATATGGTTGAGGGGAATTCGGGAGGGATGAATAAGGGCGAGGGCACTTTTGATTATGCCTGGCCGGTCCGGGGGGGAGATACGGGCAAGATCATCGACGGCCTGTGCGGGCCGTCCAACGGCGGCACCTTCACCTCCGTTCCGACCACCGGTCTCTGCTCCTCCGGCGATGCCACGAAAGTCACGGGTAAGGGTCCCTGGCGCTGGACGTGCCTGGGGTCCAACGGGGGCTCGGATGCCAGTTGCATGGCCGAGAAGGCGAACCTTCCCCTCATCACCGCATTGTCCCCCTCTTCCGGAACGATCGGCGCCACGGTGATCATCAAGGGCAGATACTTCGGTTCCTCCCAGGACACCTCCACCGTCTCCTTCAACGGGTTGTCTCCTGCCATCTCCTCCTGGTCCGATACCGCCATAGGCTGCGCGGTACCGGCCGGTGCGACTACCGGACCGGTAACCGTTACCACGTCGACGGGGACATCGAAGGGGAAGACCTTTACGGTGAAACCTCCCGCCATAACCTCCTTGTCTCCTTCTTCCGGAAAGGTCGGCGCAACGGTGATTGTCAAGGGCAAATTCTTCGGCCCCTCCCAGGGCGCCTCCACCGTTTCCTTCAACGGAGTGCAAGCAACCGTATCCGCGTGGTCCGATACCGTTATTACCTGCGCGGCGCCGGCCGGGGCGACCACCGGACCGGTAACCGTCACCACACCGGCTGGAACATCGAAGGGGAAGAAGTTCACGGTTAAGAGCTGATAACCTCCCGTTGGACGAACCGACCTGACTCACCGGTCCTGCCCCGGCCGATCCTTCATGACCGGCTCGTGCCAAGGGAGTCCTGTGAAACAGCAACCCGACATGTCAGGCGTACTGCGCTGAAGAACTCTGGGAACTGCCGGAGGAACTGTCCTGGGCGGAACTGCTCTGCTGGATGTAGCTCTTCAATGCCGTGAATAATTGCTTCAGATCGCCATTCATGCTGTTGGCGTCATTGTTGGACCTGTTCGAGGACATCAGCTTTTCCAGAGATGTAAGCGCGGCATTGGCGTCATCGGAGTTGCCGGACTGCAGGGCGGAATTCAGGTTTTTGATCAGGGATTTTATCTCTGATGAAGTTGATGAGGTTGCATCTGTGCTGTCGGTACTGGAGGTGCTCTCGGATGGAGGCGGAGGCGGTGGCGGGGGATTCTGGATCTTCTGCTGAACGCTGGCGAGCATCGATTGCGCGCCGCTCGTATCACCGGACGACAGGGCACTGCCGATGCTCTCCAGATCCTTGAGGAAAGGATTGCTTGAGCTGCTGTCGCCGTTCGAAGAAGCGATTTTTTCCAGGGACTCAAGGGCGGTTTTGGCGTCGGTCGTGTTTCCGGACTGGAGCGCCGTGCCGAGACTCTGCAGCAGCGATTTAACGTCAGATGAATCCGAGCTGGAGCCGGTGGAGGATGCGCTGCCGGTGGTGGACGATTCCCCAGTTGGTGGCGGTGGTGGAGGAGGACCCTGGGATTGCAACTGCTGTGACATTTTCGCGATGGTGGCATCGGACTCGAGCAAGCCGGTCGCGTTGTCACCATCGGTATCAAGCTGGCTGAGAAGATCATCGGAAGAGGTGCTTCCGGACTGGGACGACTGGCTCACTTCAAATACTGAGGTCGTGTCGTCGCCATTCGCGTTATTTTTCTTGAAAATACTCTCCTGCCATTTTTGCAGCATGGTACTGCTGGCGCTGCTACTTGCACTGCCGATAATGGACGTCATGTTGCTGCTCCTTTCACAAATGTGGTGTTGACCGCAAATAAGTAATCGTTGTGGTGCGACGCACCGTTGGGATGTTCGGCTTCTCGCCCCCTTTCCATGCTTGTCCCGAGATAAAACCCGGACCGCCTGAGCATGCAATCCAGAGATCGATGCGGCGGATTTCTCCCTTATTCAGATCGGCTGCGATTATGCAGCAAACAAGGAAACAATATGAATAGTCACGCCATGCCCGTTACTTCCTGTTGTTGCGGCAATTATGAGGATGGATTTGGGGAAAGATTCGATTGATTGATTGCGATAAGAATGAATTCGACGAAATGAGGAAGAAGTAAGGAAGGATACTGGTTGTCTCTGCTTTGTACGGCATGTCTGCCCATTACCTGAGCATCAGTTCTTTCGGCAGAGTTGAATAGAATCGAATGACCCTGACGCAGATCCGATGTTGCAATATCGCGAACCGGAGGTTTTTGTCATGCGTATCCGTCTCTTTGCGCAGGCCTGTTGGGTGTTGTGTGCCGTTTTGACCTTTGGGGGGTGTGGCGGCTCATCTTCGTCAGGAGCTCACTATGCGACCATCATCGCCGAAGGTCGCGCCGCGGTGAAAGATGCCATGACGGAAACCGGCGCCACTGCGGTCTCCGTTGCCCTGGTGGACAACGGCAGGGTGGTCTGGTCGGAGGCGTTCGGCAGCGCGGACAGGGAATCGGGCCGGAACGCCGACACCACGACGCTTTTCGGCATCTGTTCGGTCAGCAAGATGCTGGCCACGGTGGCGACCATGATCCTGGTGGACCGGGGGCAGGTTGCGCTGGACGAGCCGGTGACAACCTACATCAAGGATTTCAACATGCCGCTCGATCCCCGCTACCGGGATATCACCGTGCGCATGCTGCTCAATCATTCCTCCGGCCTTCCGGGTAACGATTCCCGGGCAAGCGCCACGCTCACCCCCTTTACCGGCTACGCGGCCCAGGTTATGGAGGGTCTGAAGTATCAGCGTCTGAAGCATGATCCGGGCGCCATGAGCGAGTACAACAACGACGGCTTCACCATGATGGATAACCTGGTCAGAGCGGTGACCGGCCAGGCGTATCCGGACTTTGTGCGGGAGAACATCCTCGCGCCCCTCGGCATGAACTCGAGCCGGTATATGACCGGGCCTCTTCCCGAAGGGACGTATGCCCACCCGTACGGCTGGGACACCAGGCTCATCATGTACTACCTGAACGTCTACTCCACGGGCGGTCTGTTCTCCACCCCGGAAGAGTTGTCCCGTCTGGCCATCATGCTGATGAACAGGGGGGTGTACGGCTCCCGGCGGATTCTCTCGGAAAAATCGGTGGCAGCCATGGCGCAGGATCAGCGGCTGGGGTCATTCAATCCCGTCCCCTATGCGGAGATGGAGTTCGGCCTGGGATGGGACACGGTGGCCCAGCCGGGATTGTCTGCGGTGGGTGTAACGACATGGCAGAAAACCGGGGACATGGGTGGGTACTACGGCGCCAACATGGCCGTGGCGCCCGATGAGAAGCTGGCGGTTGTGGTTTTTGGCGCCTCCAACGGGTTCGACTCGGCCCATGCCGTCAAGATTTCGGAGCGGATCCTCCTGCGCGCCCTCGTGGTACGGGGCAGGCTCGCCAGCATGCCGACACCGCTTTCGCCCCCGTCCCTGCCGGTGAAGCCGGTGACGGCGGACGCCAAAAACAGCTTCGCGGGATATTACGCTTCCGGGACAACCGCGTATCGTCTGAGCTTCGGGAGCGATGACGCCCTCTCGGTCGACGAGTATCAAGCCGACTGGACCCCGAAATACCGGAATCTGAAACTGCGCATGGACGGCTGGTATGCCGCCGACAACGACCCGCTTACGGCGGTGCGGCTGCTGACCCGGGCCGGGCACACCTATTTTGCCGTCCGCATGCGGCGCGGGTATGGCCACTATACCATTGCCATCCTTTTCGGGCAGCGTATTGACGCCAGGCCCGCCATCTCCGCGGCCTGGCTGGCGCGGCTGAACGAACCCTGGTTGCCGGTGAACAACCCCTGGAGCCTGGCATCAGGCGATCCCAGTTTCAGTTTCAGAACCATCAACGGCCTGACCGGCTACCTGATGGGTAAAACGATTCTGCGCGACATGAGTCCGGAATCGGACGCCCGGCTTGACGGGATGTTCATGACGCTCCCCGATGGCGGGCGGGATCTGGTGGATGCGGCGATCGAAACCTGGAATGGAGAGGACATACTCCGCCTCGGCAGTTGCCTCTATCGCCCCATGTCCAGCCTCCAGCAGCTTGCATCCGGGTCGAGCACGGTTACCATCGGCAGCGACGGGTTCACCGAATGGCGCCGGCTGCCCGTATCGGGCAAGCTCGCTATCAGTGGTGACACCTCCTGGACCTTGTACAATGCGAACTTCAAGGTACTTGCCAGCGGTACGGGAAGCGGCTCCTGCTCGTTTACCGGCTCAAATTCGAACTACCTGGCATTGGCTGGCACGGTGGGAGCGCCCATCGTCCTCAAGCTGACTCCGTAACGGCACTATTGAATGAAATATTGGGCAATGAGATACATTTGATGCGTTTGCAAATTCGCTTTGCCATGTCCGAATGTCTGTGTCGGGCATCAATGATTTCAACTGATTACTGTCTGGATTCTTGATTAAACCGCTTCTGGAATGACAATTTGCGAATCCATTAAATGTGACGGTTTTATCGACATTTCAGTACCGCTCAAAGACATGGGGCAACATAAACCTTTTCGAGGAAATGAGCCTGGCTCTGTTCACGCATCCAATGAGCGAATGTGAGGTGGTATGAGAGGAGTGCCGTGATTGTTGAGGCCCATGTGAAGTGTGGCTGTACCTTGAAGA
>CAZRPI010000109.1:0-9530 GCA_964601865.1 uncultured Pelobacter sp.
ATTGCCCGACCTAACCGCTGCGCCGTCATTCCTATTCATTATAAATATTGACATTGCCCCCAGTGCTTGTCATTAATTCCTAGCGAAAATATCAATGATTTCACAACGGTTTTTCACTTGTCAGGGCATAGCGCGGGTAACCGCGTGTCGCAAAGCTGCCATTCCCGATTGGGGATAGAGGATATGGAGCCCATAAAAGACTGCGAGGAACACACTCTTTTCGATCTGATAAAGATTCTGTGGGACGTTCTGTCCGATGGCATCGGTCAGCAGAAGAAGAATCTGATATACGGCCTTGTTTTCGCCCTGGCGGCGATCGGCTTTGTCCTGATGGTTCCACTTATCCTCAGGCACATCATCGATGTCGTGTTGCCCCAAAGAAACCCGTCCCTGCTGTTACGGTATTCGGCAATGCTTATTGCTTCCTATCTGACGGGTGCCCTGTTCTGGTCGGTCCAGATCCGGTTTTCGGTCAGGGCGTCCCAGAATGTTTTTTATGCCCTGAGAACGAAACTGGTCAGCCGTATTCTGAGCAAACCCATCAGCTTCTTCGATGAATTCCTGTCGTCGGATTTACTGACACGTCTGGCCAACGACCTGGAGTTCATCTCCGATTTTTTCTACCAGCACCTCTTCCGTTCCCTTTACCTCTGTGTCTATTCAACCGTCCTCATCATTTTCCTGTTGGTGTGGCATTGGAAACTGGGGCTGATTGCCCTGTCCATGCTGCCGATACTGCTTCTGTTCGTAAATGCAACCCATAAACCCATCGCATCCAGGGCAAGAGCCACCAAAAAGAATCTTTCAGCACAAAATGAAGTTCTTATGGACTCACTGCTCGGATTCAGGGAACTGAGGTGTTTTCAGCAGGAAGCCGAGGCGATGAAACGATTTAACGCCGCCTCCAGGACCTATACCGATTCCATGATCCGATCAACTGCCTTCGCCGACCAAACGCGCGTCGGGATTGATGTTATCGGACTTGTTATCTCGCTGGTTCCCTTTGTCGTGGGCGGGCTGCTTCTTGCCGCCCATGATTCCGCCATCACGACAGGACTGCTCGTTGCCTATTTTCAGGTATTGGGCAAGCTTACCGAACAGACGGAATTCATTTTTCTGGCCGTGACCAGATTGGCCCAACTGTATCCGGGTCTGCAGAGGCTGAAGGAGATTATTGACTTCCCTGAAGATCCGAGGATAGAGGCTGTGAATATCCATGATACTCCCGATTCCTGTGATATTGAGTTCAGAGATGTTCATTTTACCTACCCGTCGGGCAAGGAGGTGCTCAAAGGACTCAACCTGAAGGTAAAACCGGGCGAAAAGCTGGCGATCATGGGCGCCAGCGGTTCCGGAAAATCGACCATCGCCAACCTTCTGCTCCGTTTTCTGACGCCTACCCGGGGAACCGTGTTGTTCGGCGGCAGGGACATCCGGGAGTATTCCTGCCCGGTTTATCTCAGTTACTTCTCCTATGTCAGGCAGAAGAGCTACCTTTTCAATCAGACTATCTCGGAGAACATCGCGATGGGCTGGTATTCTGTCCCACGGGACAACATTGAAAATGTTGCGGAAACTGCCAAGATGCACGAATTTATCAACACGCTGCCCCGGAAGTACGACACACTTCTGGGTGGTAAGAACGGGGTTGACCTGTCCGGCGGACAGAGGCAGAGAATCGCTCTGGCCCGTGCTCTTATCAGAGACCCGGAAATTCTGGTGCTGGATGAATTTACCTCGGCGCTGGACAGCAGGGTGGAACAGGAAATCCTCGAAGATCTTTTCCGGATTTTCGAAAAACAGACGATCATCTGCATTACCCACTCCAAGGCCGTTGCCTCCAGATTCGAAAAGATCGTTCATCTGGATGCCCTGAGTACGCAATCCGACCGGGCTTCGAATTCCTGAAACTTTCGTCCACTGAATATCCGGAGACGGTCAGTTCATGGACTCTGATCCACTCCGCGAACCCGCACTGCCTTCCAGACTGTCTGACAGGCGATGCGGTGTTCAAGCCAGGGGGACCGGGACCTGCAGACGGTTTCAAATTCCGCGGGTTTCATGAACCGGGCGGCAAACAGTTCCAGCGGGAGCGGATGGCTGGACAGGGTTTGCATGTCGACGTTTTTTATGCCGAGCGTTTTGACGGTTATTTCTTCCAGGCAGTGATTGCTCTCGATGGTCTGAACGTCCAGAATGAAACTGACGGCGCCCAATGTGTCATCGAAATTGACGATGTTTATGTTGGAACAATGCAGGATCTCTTCATGGAGGATGTCGCCCAGGTCGTGCAGGGGTAATGTCAGTGAAGCCGTTGTCGCCAATGGGCCCGCTACGATCAGATCCTCATGGCAGAATCTCTTGCTGTCGTAGTGTTGGACATTGGTCAGGCGCAGGAGAGTCGACAGGCTCCTTATCTCGGACGCTTCGAATACCTTAACCAGGCGGTGTATGATCAGTTGACCCTTGTGGAGGGCCGGACAGGGCATGTGGGGACGGATCAGGCGTTCGGGTGATTGCGCAAGGATCCTGGCTCTCAGGTGCGATCCGGCGGGGGAAGTGCCGGCGCTTCCCCCGGCCGGTTCCTCCCGGAAGGAGGTATGCGCGAATATCCCGGGAAACAGCGTAAGTTTTGTGAACCGGAAGACCGTTTCGTCATTCTGGTTGGTGAGAACGTGGGTGCTCTCAACCACGGAATATTCTCCACCCGAAGTCGGCCTGGACTGTTCGATCCTGAAATAGTTGTTGACCGTATCGTCCGGGTACAGAGGATTCAGGTATACCGCGTTCCGGAAACCGAGATGGAACTCCGCCGATTCGGAAAACCGGGAGATGGACATGCTGCCGCACAAGAGAAGCGGCAGACAATACGGAGCGATCGAATCGGCGAAGCCCATCCCGCGAGCCGTCTTGATGCTGGTTGACAGTCGATTGGTGTTGAAAAACGCCCCATCCCACTGGGTGATGACTGCATCCCTGATGGTCAGTTCAAATGGGCTGTGGACGATTTTTCCGGCGCTGATATCAGAGGCATCCACCCCGCCCCCGGGCATGTCACCCCTGACCATGTCCCTGCCTGACGGTTCCGGAATGTTTTTGCCTCTCATCAGAATGGATTTTGCGTGTTCCACGTGCGGAGGGCCGAAGAATGTTCGTCCGCTCCATTTCTTCGTGTAGATGTGCATGTTTTGATGGTGAAGCTCCAGAATCTCTCCCGCCCACGCAATTTCTTCCGGTTTTGGATTGAACAGATGATTTGTCAGATCCGCCTGATTCGGGTGAAGCAGAATCTTGCCGGAAAATCCCAATGCTTTCGAACGCTCGCACTCCAGAATGAAACCGTTCGGCCGGTCCAGTTTGTGGTAGGGCGTATCAATCGGCTCGAGACCGGCGGACCGGGCAGCCAGCACCACGATCTGGCGGGCCAGCAGGAAGCTTCCCCAGGTATCCTCTCCCTGGATGCTGGTGAGCAGATCGTTATGACCGAATATCAGCGCCAGGTTTCTTGGCGAAGCTTCAGCAATCCGCAATGCGTTCAACAGTCCCCGGGGCGTTTCAAGAACCGGCGCCAGCCGGAAATGTCTCGCCGGTAACCCGGATGCAATCTCCGCCTGCCCGATCATCCGTTCATAGGTAATGACGTCATCAGGGGTGTCGATCATCGGCAGAATGAACAGGTTAACGTCCTGATGAGACAGATGTATCAGATCGTCTTCCAGCTCTTTCCGGTTGTTGAGCCCGTTAAGCCGGACGGCAAGGTTGTATTCCGCGAACTTGCGTTTCCGGATTTGGCCGGCATGGAGTTCCCGGACTTCTTTTTTTCTGTCCGACGGAACGCCGTCCTCCATATCCAGAAGGTACCAGTCCGCTCTGTGCTTGTGGAACGTGTCACAGATTGCGCCCGAGGGCTTCAACAGCAGGATTGATCGTATGGGAGAAATGGGGGTGGACGCGGTCTTCAAAGTCACTTTCCTCTCGGACAGGATTTTTGGATTGGAATTTACTTCCCCGCTTCAAATCTCGCCTTTCTCGTACAAGGCGAGTACTTCCCTGGCGCTGAAGGAGCGGCATTCCTTGAGGGCCCTGTCCTTGATGTTCTTCCGCATCCGGGCGTAATGGCTTTCGTCCAAAGGTCGCTGGAGCTCCTTTTCGAAGAGGTAGCGGAAGTTGCTGCTTCCTGAGTATTTGCCGAACCAGATTACGGGCGCTTTGCCGGGGTACAGGATATACGTGCTTGTATCGCGCAGCAGGGCATGAACGTGGATACCGGTCTCGATGTAAAGGGATTGCTCGCTGAAGGGATCCGCGGGACTGCCGTGCATCAGGAGATCCCGGCCCAGGCGTTGGAAGGCCGCCAGATCGAGGCCTTCCACATGGATGTTGTGTTCCACCGCGAGCCTCAGCGTCACCGAGGTAAGGTTTGCGTTGCCCGCCCGTTCGCCGATGCCCGTCAGGGTTCCGGACACAAGGGAAGCCCCTGACAGCACCGCCTGGATGGTGTTTTCAACCGCAAGGCCGAGGTCGTTGTGGAAATGTACGCCGACGGCGCATCCGGTCTCCTTCATGACGTTCGTGACCATGCCGGCCGCGGATTCGGGTTGCAGGCAGCCCAGGGTGTCGCACAGGACCAGGTGCCGCAGACAGGGTTGCAAGGCCTTGCCCAGGCGGATCAGGAAGGGCAGGTCGGCCCGGGAAGCATCCTCGGCCGCGAAATCGATGTCGAGGCCCTTGCCGTGGGCGTACCGCGCGCATTCGAGAATCCTGCCGAAGGCTTCCTCCTGCCCAAGATTCTTGGACGACAGGAGCATGTTGGATACGGGAAAGAAAAGGATCGCGCGCCGTGCGCCCAGGGCCACCACATGGTCGATGGCGGTGTATGAACAAAGACAGGCCGGGGCCAGGGGCAACCCCTCAGTGCAAAGCTCCTGGATCAGGGCGTCTTCGGCTTCCGTGACCCCTTCCATGATGTCGATGTCGCCGATGCCGCAAGCGGCGATACGCCTTGCAATATCGCGTTTCTGCTCGACGCTGAAGAAGATACCTACCTGTTGTTCCCCGTCCCGGAGGGTTTCATCGAACAACCGAATGCGGCGCATGGCCCCCCCTTCACCATGAGGAAAAGAAGGAGAAGTTCCCTCAATTTTCTTGGCGGAAACGGTAGAAGCTTCTCCTCGCCCAGCAGGAACCGGGCGGGAGTCATGCTATCAGAAATCGTCCAGTGGCAGAAGTTTTTTCCTCTTTCATGGGATCGACGTTGATCTTGCCGAGGAGGAAAAAAGGGGCAGCCGTTGTAAAAAGAAACATTAGAAAGATTGACATCAACATCATTGCTTGCCATCGATTTCTATCGAAACTTTTCAATGATTTCAGGGAGGCCGCAGGGTCAAGGGAGTTGGGGCTGGACGAATGAACGGAGTATACCCTGATCTGGACCGAAAGCTTCACCCGCAACGCCGGAAAATTTCTTGCCCGTCATCCGGACCTGCGCCCGCAGGTGGCCGCGGTCCTGCGTGATCTGGAGTCCGATCCGTTCCAACCCCCTCTGAAGTTCCATCATCCGACCGGCAAACTCAAAGGTGTCCAGGCGGTGAGCATAACCCCTGGTTACCGCATCACCCTGGCCGTGATGGTTGTCGAGAGGGAGATCATCCTGCTTGATATCGGCAGCCATGATGAAGTCTACCGGTGAATCATGTTTAAACGGGAGGATAATCGATGCGAACGATTCCCGAAAGAGACTGGAAGTATCTTCGTGGCATAGAGAAGGAACTGCTGGCGGTGCTGTGCGCAAGGATCAACCGGAAGGCGCTGGAAATGCTGCAGGCGCCGGATGGAGACGAGCACGAACGGTATCTGCGGCTCTACAGGCATTACCGGGACTCGGACAAAATTGTTGCCGATTGTTTCAATGACTGGCGGCGCTCAAACATCGCGCTCAAGCTGCTGCTCATACGCAGGCATAAGCTGCTTTCGGAAGAGATGGCCGCCAAGCTGTCGGAAGAAACCCGTGAACTGCTGAACAAATTGCCGGAATAACATGAACTGTGGGGCATCCGGCTGTGGGGCAATTCATCATTCATTTCATGCCCCATGAAGATGTAAACCCCGATTTATTTGGATACGTAACTGGTAACCTCGAAATCCCAGGCCACGTCTTCATGTTCGGTAGCGGTTACGCACAGCCCCGGGGCCATCGTAATGGTTTCATCCCTGAATTCATTCAGGATTTCTGTGTTATACCATTGATAAAATTCTGCCCGGTCATACATCGCGTACACCGTTTCCAGGTAATTCTTGCTGGAAGCAATCGGAATGACGATGCCGAATTGGTTGAGCGCCTGCTGGGGATCATCAAACAACATCTTTTTGAACGCTGTGTCCTGCCGGGCTTTTTCAAGAATCTGCGCCTTAACATCATCCGTGAAAAAAGTGTTTTCTTCGCTCATTTGGTTCAAGCCCCCCTGTTTTCCGCCATGCAGTCGGCAACTGATTTTCATGTAACGGCAATGCGTTTTGCCTGCTGACTGTATATCACCCGGTATGAGTCTCCGTCAAGCGGGGGCTCTGGGTACGTCGTATTTTTGTCAAATGGAGAATTTTGCAGAACAAATTGAATTTCTCCTGCCGAACTTGTTGGTCATGTGAGTCATCGCCCTGCCTGCCATGTGCCTTGCCGCTCCGAACTGGGCGCCATGAATGTACTCAGACGCTTCCCTGGAAAGGGCGGAAGTATCCTGAAAAGGCCGGAGGAAGAGACTCTTCTCAAAACGCGATCATCAAAAATCCGGAGAATTGGGCTGACCCTTCATATGTTCTTGACGCCCCGTTGGTTCCCTTCTATGTTTTCTGATCGGATAGCAATGAAATCGCGTCGCTGAAGGAGAACCCGTCCCTTGAACGAAACCCTGATCCCCCGCACGCCGTCGGCCTACAATTATCAGTTGCTCATCAAGAACCTGCTGTTCCACCCCGTGGGATCGAACACGGAACAGGAAATCGTCTACCGGGACCTGTACCGTGGCACCTACCGCGATCTCCGGGAGCGGGTGGCCCGTCTGGCCGGTCTCCTGACGCGGCTGGGGGTGCGGCGGGGTGAGACGGTGGCGGTGATGGACTGGGACAGCCATCGTTATCTGGAACTCTTTTTTGCGGTCCCGATGATCGGGGCGGTCCTCCACACCATCAATGTCAGGCTCTCTCCCGAACAGATTCTCTATACCATCGATCACGCCGAGGATGATCTGCTGTTCGTCAATGCCGATTTTCTGCCGATTCTGGAGCAGATCCGCGGCCGGATGGACGGCGTGCGCGACTGCGTTCTGATGTCCGATACCGGCCCTTGCCGGGAAACCACCGTCCCGTTTGTCGGAGAGTATGAGAAACTGCTGGCCACGGTCCCCCCGCAGTTCGACTTTCCCGACTTCGACGAAAATACCAGGGCAACCACCTTCTACACCACCGGCACCACCGGCATGCCCAAGGGGGTCTACTTCAGCCACCGCCAGCTGGTGCTGCACACCCTGGGGGTAATGACCGCGCTCGCTTCCGCCACCACCCACGGGAGCTTCCACCGGGACGACGTGTACATGCCCATGACCCCCCTGTTCCACGTTCACGCCTGGGGCCTTCCCTACGTCGCCACCATGCTCGGGGTCAAGCAGGTTTATCCGGGGCGCTACCTTCCAGAGGTCCTGCTGGAGTTGCGGGAGCGGGAAAAAGTGACCTTTTCCCACTGCGTGCCGACCATTCTCCACATGCTGCTCCGCCACCCCAACAGCGCCACGGTTGATCTGTCGGGATGGAAGCTGATGATCGGCGGCGCCTCAATGTCCCGCGCCCTCTGCATCGACGCCATGGGACGCGGCATGGACCTTTTTACCGGCTACGGCATGTCCGAGACCTGCCCAGTCCTCACCATCTCCCATCTGACTCGGGACATGCTGGAACTGCCCCCCGAAGAGCAGGCCGCGATTCGCTGCCGTACCGGCCTGTCGCTGCCGCTGGTGGATCTGAAGGTGGCCGGCCCGAATCTTAAGGAGCTGCCCTGGGACGGGAAAAGCACCGGCGAAATCGTGGTGCGGGCGCCCTGGCTGACCCAGGGGTACCTCAAGGACTACCGGGCCTCGGAACGGCTCTGGGAGGGGGGATATCTCCATACCGGCGACGTGGCGGTTCGGGACCATCTCGGTTACGTGCGGATCACCGACCGGACCAAGGATGTGATCAAGGTGGCGGGGGAATGGCTCTCCTCCCTCGAGCTGGAGGACATCATTCTTCAGCATCCGGAAGTTGCCGAGGTCGCCGTCATCGGTCTTGCCGACGAAAAGTGGGGGGAGCGCCCCCTGGCGCTGGTGGCGCCGAAGGCGGGGGGGACGGGCAAGCCCCTGGAAAAAGAGATCATGCGCTTCGTACGGGAATATGCCGAAAAGGGCGTGGCTTCCAAGCTGGTGGTTCTGGTCAGGGTGCGGCTGGTCGAAGCGATCGACAAGACCAGCGTCGGCAAGGTCAACAAGGTGGCGCTGCGCGAGAAATACGCCCGGGGCCCGGCCTGAATGCACCCGGCGCGGGGCCGGGAGCGCAATGTTAATTCACGCTTGCATTCATGATGACAGTGTAGACGCATTGCAATGCGTCTTGACGGCAATCAAACGTGTTAACCTGATTGCCGTCCGGAATAGAGGAGGGTACCAAAATTTTTTATGCTCCGGATAGCCATCGTCAGCCCCTATACCATGCCGTTTTACTGCGGCAACAGCGTCCTCGCCGAGCGCCTGCGTGAAGGGCTGACCCGCAGGGGACATACGGTTGAAGTCATCAACTCCGGCGCCGATCCCGCCGTGGTCCAGTTGCCGTACCCTCCTGACATTCTCCATGCCCTTAATGCCGACAAGACATCGGCGTGGGTGGAGAAATTTCTTGCCGGGCGCGCCATTCCCCGGGTCGTTTCCTTTACCGGCACGGACTACAGCGGCTGGAGAGAATACGGCTGTCCCCCTCCGCATATTCAAAGGGCCATGGAGCGGGCCTCCGCGCTGATTTTCTTCCACGAAGAGGCGGCAGCGGCGTTGCGGGGCGTAGCGCCGGAAATCCGGGCCAGGATCAGGATCATTCCCCAGGGGATTACACCCGCGTTGCAATGCGTGGACCGGCAGGTTGTGCGCGGCCGTCTCGGCATCCCACCGGACGCGGCGGTTTTTTTGCTGGTGGCCGGGATCAGGCCGGTCAAGAACATAACACTGGCGCTGGAGGCGTTTGCCGGGGTGGAAAAGCGCCTTTCCCATGTGCGGCTCCTCCTGATCGGGCCCGTCATGGACCGGGAGGAGGCGGGGAAGGTCCTGGCCATGGGGAGCGGGCTGTGCTGCTTCAGCTACCTGGGAGGGCGGCCTCCCGCGGAGGTGCGGGAGATCATGGGGGGAGCGGATGCGCTGCTCAATACTTCGCTGAGCGAGGGGATGCCCTGCGCCATCCTGGAGGCGATGAGCGAAGGGATGCCGGTTATAGCCAGTGCGGTGTCCGGGAATACGTCCCTG
>CAZRPI010000109.1:9630-11422 GCA_964601865.1 uncultured Pelobacter sp.
AACACCAGCGCCGCCAGATTTCCCATCAGCACGATTGCGGCCACCTTGTCCGGTTCTTGCCGGTATTTTTCCGCCACCATGAAACAGAATACTGCTGGCGGCAGTGCGGCAAAAAGATACATCTGTCCGCGTTGAAGCGCGCTCAGAGGGATGATTGCGTCCAGCAGGCGGGCGATTGCCAGCCCCGTCACCGGACAGGCGACCGCGCCCACCAGCCCGATGCGCCAGCACCTCAGATTGACATCGGTCATGCGCACGCCGAGGGAGAACAGCATGACCGGAATGCATGCCTCTCCCAGCATCTTCAATGCCTGGAACAGTGGCCCCGGCAGGGAGATCCCGGCGAGTGAAAAGAGGATACCGATGATCATGGCTATCATCATGGGACTGGCCAGGAGTTTGAAAAACGAGGCGTGGACGCCATTTCCGTCCGTTTCGACTATCCTGATGCCGACGGAAAAATATACGATGCTGCCCGCCATAAACATCGCTACCGCCGGCGCCAGGCCGGTTGCGCCAAAGGCCAGCACCGCGAGCGGCAGTCCCATGTTGCCGGAGTTGTTGTACATCATGGGAGGCACGAAGCTGCGGCTGTCGTAACCCAGCAGGCGACTCACGGGCCACGCCAGCACTCCTGAACCGATGGAGATGGCAAGTCCCGCCAGTATCAGAACGAGGTTGTGGGCCAGGTCGAAGTCCCGGCCCGCAAGAGCGGAAAAAACCAGCAGGGGGCAGAGCACGTCCATGCTGACGCGGTTTACGGCGGTCATGTCGTTTCGCACCGTGTTCCCGCGCAGGCGGGCGTAGACATAACCGGCTGCCACGATAATCAATACCGGCAGTATGATGCCGATAATCCTTTCCAGTACTGCCATGAATCAATCTCCTTGTTTCTGAAATGCGACAGGGGAGAAAGTGTCAGGATAAAGCAGCGGGGCAGGTTTGGACAGTTATATTTTTTTATTGAAACGAAAAAAGTGGCGGGGGAGGAGAGGTGACCAGATCCCGGGAAATGAATTTTTCCGGAGGCGGGAGAGGCTGACTTCGCCGTTTGAAGGCTAAACCGACTTGTCAATCTTCTCCAGGCGCCCCGCAATGTCAGGCTCGTTTTTCTCGAACTGCAGTCCGATCAGGGTAAAAGCATGGTGCGCCACCCTTGCCGCAACATCAAGCGATGGCTTCCCCTGCCGTTCAAAGATCGTCAAAACGCATTCATCTCCATTGTGAATCGGTTCTTCGAGCGTGCCCTTCAGGCTGATCAGAGAGCCACCGGATGAGATGTTTTCGAGCCGGCAGGGAGTCGTGCGTCCATGGTACTGGAGGGAGCCCTTCAGTTTGCAGGAGTAGCGCGCGAAGCGCCTCGTTGTCTGCATATCCTCTGACCTCGGGCGGCAGCGGAGTCTGGCGGGAAAAGCGCCAACTCGGGCAATGACCCGAAGTGGATCAGGCATTCGATCCGCAACTCGGTCGTTTTGCGCGTTATGGCCGCCGGTAACAGGGTTCTTACGTATACGTAATCGTT
Organism: uncultured Pelobacter sp.; assembly: GCA_964601865.1. GTDB lineage: Bacteria > Desulfobacterota > Desulfuromonadia > Geobacterales > Pseudopelobacteraceae > Pseudopelobacter. The sequence continues at coordinate 11,153 of CAZRPI010000109.1, forward strand.
AATACCAGACTGACTGAACTTAATAAAGCCTATTTATTGCCGATCCGGAAAGATATGATGAGATCGATTTCTGAAAGGGGCTGGCAGAGCCTTCGCGGAATCGAGAAGGAGCTGCTGGCTGGGTGGCCGGAACAATAAAACTGAATTCGGCAGTTGTAAGCAGCCTGCGTCCGTCCGGCCGGGCTATTGCCGTAATTCCAGGGCTCATTTCGCTGCAGCCGATAAACTCAGCCCTTCGGGCTTCAGACAGTATCGGCTGTTGACGCTCCA
>CAZRPI010000110.1:0-9456 GCA_964601865.1 uncultured Pelobacter sp.
GACGGAAAGCCTACAGGGTCTCTCTGAGACAGCCGGGTCGCCGAAATGCCAGCAAAGGTAAATTGGCCCCGGTTTTTTTGTGACCGAAAGCCGGGTTATTGAACATCAACAACAGAGCTTTTGCGTTTGCGGGAAACAGGAGAGAAGAGATGAATATTCAGATTGGAAAAGAGAACGGAAGGGGTTGGAATGGGATAGCCGGGCTTTTGCTTTCCACGATGCTAACCCTGGTTATTATTCTGGGCAGCCAAACGGTCTGTTTGGCAACGAGCGTGACCCTGCAGTGGGACGCCAACACCGACTCTGATCTCGCCGGTTACAAGGTCTATTACCAGGCCGACTCGTCTTCCACTCCCTTTGAGGCTAATACTCCGGTTGATGTCAAGAGCACGACAACGGCGACCGTGAGCGGCCTCGACTCAAATCATGCGTACTACTTCGCCGTAACCGCCTACAACTCCTCCGGTGAAGAGAGCGACTACTCCGACGTGGTCAGCGTACCGGAGCTGGTTTCTCCGACGACCTCCATAACCTATCCCGCCGTCAGCGCCACGGTGAACGGCACGGTATCGGTTGCCGCCAGCGCCAGCGACAATGTCGGCGTTTCCAGGGTGGAGTTTTATGTGAACAATGTCCTGCAGACCACGGACACCGCCTCACCGTATGTCTTTTCCTGGAACACCAGCGGGCTTTCTGTCGGCAGCTATACCCTCATGACCAAGGCTTACGACGCCGCCGGCAACGTCGGCCAGTCGGGGAGTGTCGTCGTGACCGTCGCCAACGACACGACCGCTCCGACGACCTCCATCTCCTCTCCCGCCAACGGCTCCACGCTGAGCGGCACCGCGACCATCACGGCCGGCGCCAGCGACAATGTGGGGGTAAGCAAGGTTGAGATTTATGCGAACGGCACGCTCCTCTTTGCCGGCAATTCCTCGCCCTACAGCTACAGCTGGAATACCAAGTCCGTCGCCAACGGCAGTTATGCCCTGATCGCCAAGGCGTACGACGCGGCCGGCAACGTTGGGCAGTCCGGCAGTGTTTCGGTCACGGTGTTCAACGACACGACCGTTCCCACGGTCTCCATTACAGCGCCGTCGGCAGGCTCCACGGTTTCCGGAACGGTTGCCGTTACCGCCAGCGCCAGCGACAACGTGGGTGTGAGCAAGGTGGAGATCTACAGGAGCGGGACGCTGCTCTCCACGGTCAGCGCTTCGCCCTACAGCTACAGCTGGAATACCAAGTCGGTGACCAATGGCAGCTATCCCCTGATGGCCAAGGCCTATGACGCGGCCGGCAACGTTGGCCAGTCGGCCAATGTGACCGTGACGGTCAACAACGATACAACTGTTCCGACGGTGACCGCTTTCACCCTGCCCGCCACCGCGACATCTTTGACCGTGCCGGTGTCAAGCCTCACCGCAACCGACAATGTGGCTGTTGCCGGCTACATGATCACGACGAGTTCAACCGCCCCGGCTGCCACTGCCTCCGGTTGGTCGGCAACGGTTCCGACATCATTCACCTTCACTGCCACGGGAGCGCAGACGGCCTATGCGTGGGCGAAGGACGCCGCCGGCAACGTCTCGGCTGGAGTGAGCGCCAAAACGACCATCTCGGTTTCGGGCTTCACCACGGATACGATCATTGGCGAGACAAGCGTTCTTTCCGGTAAAGATTCCGGCAACGGCAATCTGCTTCTGGTGCAGTCCGCTTCCCTCGCGAAAACCGCCACGATACAGAGCATGTCGTTCTATGTAACTTCGGCGACCGGTAAACTCAGAATGGGGATCTATGATGCGACCGGTACCGGTGGTGGCCCCGGCAAACTGCTGGCAACGACCGCGGAAATCACGCCGGCTGCGGGTTGGAACAAGGCAAACGTAACAACGGCGGTATCGCTGAACGCCGGAACGTACTGGCTCGCATTCCTTCCCAGCAGCGGCAGCTTGAGCTGCAGCAATACCTATGCTTCCGGAACGGCAAAATGGGCCAACTATACGTACGGCACAATGCCGGCCACCTTCCCCGCGACACAGGGTTCAATGACAGCCCACTGGTCATTCTACGCCACCCTGAACTCGGCTCCGACGGTGACCTCCTTCACACTGCCTGCGACGGCGACCTCTTTGACCGTGCCGGTATCAAGTCTCACCGCAACCGATGATGTGGCTGTCACCGGCTATATGATCACGACGAGTTCAACCGCCCCGGCCGCCACCGCCACAGGATGGTCCACAACGGCTCCGACATCATTCACCTTCACTGCCACGGGCGCACAGACGGCCTATGCGTGGGCGAAGGACGCCGCCGGCAACGTCTCCGCCGGAGTGAGCGCCTCAACGACCATCTCCATTCCGAGTACCATTGGTGAGACGAACATTCTTTCCGGTAATGACTCCGGCAACGGCAATCTGCTTCTGGTGCAGTCCGCTTCCCTCACGAAAACTGCCACGATACAGAGCATGTCGTTCTATGTAACTTCGGCGACCGGTAAACTCAGAATGGGGATCTATGATGCGACCGGTACCGGTGGTGGCCCCGGCAAACTGCTGGCAACGACCGCGGAAATCACGCCGGCTGCGGGTTGGAACAAGGCAAACGTAACAACGGCGGTATCGCTGAACGCCGGAACGTACTGGCTCGCATTTCTTCCCAGCAGCGGCAGTATGGGATGCAGCAATACCTATGCTTCCGGGACGGCAAAATGGGCCAACTATACGTACGGCACAATGCCGGCCGCCTTCCCCGCGATACAGGGTTCAATGACAGCCCACTGGTCATTCTACGCCACCCTGAACTAGATCGACCCTGATAGCATCTCCGGCGTTTCCGGTGCGGCGCAGACATTGTCGGCCCGCACCGGAAACGTTTTTGTTTGGGAGCCGTTTTGGGCGTAGATACCGGTGCTTTGACCGGTTGCTGAAGTTGACCTTCCATTTTGACAGGCCTCCTGGTATTTCCATCCAATCCCTTCGAACAGCAACGAAATATGATGACTGAAAGATCATGAGTCTTGAGTATACGGAATCCGGCCCGGTCACGCCTTGCCCGCCGAAAACGGTTTACAGCAAAGAGCCTTTTGCATATCATGGCTTCCATGTCTGAGTTCGCAGAACCGGCCATACGCCCGATGACAAGCTCCGACCTGGATGAAGTGCTTGCCATCGAACGGGCCTCCTTTCCCTCCCCATGGAAACGGGAGCATTTCCTCCAGGAAATCGATTTCCCTGTTTCATTCCCCTTTGTTGCCGTCCGCGAAAACGCCGTCGTCGGTTACGTCTGTGTGATGTCCCTGTTCGAGGAGGCACAGATACTGGACATCGCCGTCGCCCCGGAGTATCGCGGCAGAGGTGTGGGCGGGATGCTGTTGGAACGAGCCATTGCCGTTTCCCGTGCAAAGGAGGCCGAAACGCTCTCACTGGAAGTGCGCGAATCGAACCATTCCGCCATACTGCTGTACGAACGGTTTGGTTTTGTACGATATGGGGTGAGAAAGGGTTATTACGAAGGGAAAGAGGATGCGCTTCTGATGGAGAAAGCGCTATAAGGTTCTGTATATGAGCCTCTTGCAAAAGGATTCCGCTCATGGTTCGACAAGCTCACCACGAACGGAATATCAGCATGTTATCAGATATTCATCCGCTCGCCCTGAGCCTGTCGAAGGGCAAAATACGACTTTTGCAAGAGGCTCAAATATAAGGAGTAACATTCATGCGGTTCACCTCGATGGTTCTATCAAATGTGGAAGTGTCACCCGGCTACCGGCGCATGCGGTTGACGGCGCCGTCCGATTTCTCCGCCAGGCCGGGGCAGTTCGTGATGCTGAGGGTCGGCGCCGGCATCGATCCGCTGCTGCGGCGTCCCTTCGGTATTTTTGATGTTTCGACCCTGACCCCGGCCCATGCCGGGGGCGTCAGCCAGCCCTGTTTCGATATCCTCTATCGCATTGTCGGCAAGGGAACCGCCCTGCTTTCGACCCTCCACGACACCGACAGGCTGGATGTCCTCGGCCCGCTGGGGAATGGTTTCGATTCCGGCCCGGCGGGGGAGGAAAAGCTGATTGCCGGCGGCGGGGTCGGTGTGGCGCCACTCTATCCGCTGGCAAAGGAGCTGGTGCGGCATTCACCGGTGCGGCTCTTCGCCGGTGGCAGGACCAGGGACGATATCCTCTGCATTACCGAATTCGAGCGCCTGGGCGTGGAATGCTACGTGGCCACGGAGGATGGGTCGCTGGGCCGGTGCGGTCTGGTGACCGAGGCGCTGGCCAGATGTATTGAGGAGCTGCAGGGACGGGCGTCGATCTTCGCCTGCGGTCCCCACGCCATGCTGAAGGCGGTGGCTGGCATCGCGGAGTCCCACGGTGTTGCCTGCCAGGTCTCGCTGGAGGGGTACATGGCCTGCGGTGTCGGGGCATGCCTCGGGTGCGTGACGCCTGGACACGGCCACACGACAGAGACGCCGGACTACCGCTGCGTCTGCAGCGAAGGGCCGGTATTCAGGGCCGAAGAACTGGGATGGGGGGAATGACGCCATGAAATCTGATCTGACCGTCAAGCTGGCCGGCATTACCCTGCGCAACCCGGTGATGACCGCTTCCGGCACCTTCGGCTACGGCAGGGAGTTCGCCGAATACGTGGATCTGGAGAAGATCGGCGCCTTCGTCACCAAGGGGCTCTCGCTCAGGCCGCGGGCCGGCAATCCCACTCCGCGCATCGTGGAGACTCCCGGCGGCATGCTCAACGCCATCGGACTGCAGAACGTGGGGATCGAGGCGTTCATCGCGGAGAAGGTCCCCTTCCTGGCCACGGTCAATACCCCGGCCATCGTCAACTTCTTCGGCAGCACTGTGGATGAATACGCCGAACTGGCCGGCCGTCTGGACGGAATTCCGGAGGTGGCGGGGCTGGAGGTGAACATCTCCTGTCCCAATGTCAAGCAGGGGGGGATCGTGTTCGGCACCGACCCGGCCTGCGCGGCCCAGGTGGTATCGGCCTGCCGGGCCGCAACGTCCAAGACCCTGATCGTCAAGCTCTCGCCCAACGTGACCGATGTGGTGGCCATGGCCCGGGCCTGCGCCGACGCGGGCGCCGATGCCCTGTCGCTGATCAATACCCTGACCGGCATGGCCATAGATCTCAGCCGGCGGCGGCCGGTGCTGGCCAACATCACCGGTGGTCTGTCCGGACCGGCCATCAAGCCGGTTGCCCTGCGCATGGTCTGGCAGGTGGCTCGGGCAGTCAAGCTGCCGATTGTCGGCATCGGCGGGATCATGACCGCCACCGACGCCCTGGAATTTATCCTGGCGGGCGCCACCGCCGTGCAGGTGGGGACGGCCAGCTTCGTCAATCCCTCGGCGGCGCAGGATGTGGCCGAGGGGATGGAAAACTGGCTGGCGGAGAATGGCGTCGCCCGCGTGACGGACCTGATCGGGGCGCTGGAAACCTGGTGAATTCCAGTACGTTATTTAAAAGTTTATAGGTAGAGACGCGCCGCTGGCGCGTCTCATGGCCTTAGCGGTGATGGTAATTTCTCAACCGCGATACCCCTTTGCTTTTGCATCGGAAATCATGGCCTGCTGGCTGCCGTTGTACTTTTCATCAATATGGAGCGCTATTTCCCGTTTGAGCTGTCGTGCTCCGTAACCATCCGTTGTCAGCGCCACCATGTTGGCAACCTCTTCAGTAGACCCCTGCCGTTTCAGTATGGCAAGGTAAGTATATGCCCTTGCTACCCGCATCTCTTTTGATTTTACGTGCCTCCAGATTCCCACCGCCAGAAGAAGTGCCATCAGCCCTACGGATATCTGAATGTTTACTGGTGTGAAAAGATTATTCACTGAAAACCTCCCAGGTTAATAATGGCTGTATTCTCAAAACGTTGCCGTTTACGGAAAAAGCCGGGCTAAGCGGACAAACAGACGCTCCGCGGATCTCAGCAGCATGAAGAACAGCTCGGCGCAGGGACGCAGGCGGAACGAAATGCAGGGTGCGCTGATGTAAGCCGGCCGGGCGCCGGCCAGGATTGCCGCCAGGCAGCCGGTCAGCAGCCGGTCGTCCACCATCAGGATGGCGGCGGGCGCGGCGCCGCTCATGGCGCCGATCATGTCCAGTCCGTCGGGAAAGGGCTTCTTGCGCACGCCGCCAATGAAGCGCATGCGGGGAAAGTGGCGGCCGAACCACTGCCGACGTTCCTCGGTCGGTTTGTTGGACAGGATGAAAATGTTCTGCTCGCCGAAAACGTCCGAACAGGTTGCAAGCCATTGCCGGGCGGAGGCAAGAGGCGTTCCGGCGCCATGGGGCGCGAGAACGCCGTCGAAATCCAGCGCCAGGACCGAAATGCCTTCATCCCTGAGTTTGCGCGGATCCAGATCAAGGACTGTGAGCCGTCGGCCGGAATGCTCCAGGAGCCGGGCCAGTTCGCCCCGGTGACGGAAACCGAATGAAAATCCGGCCAGGATATGGGCGCCGGGCATCCGGGTCACATCCTGGTCATGTTTTTCTGCGCCAGGGAAACGAGATAGTAGACGATGCCGAGGATCAGCAGCGTTCCCGCCAGGAATCCCTGGGTGGCCAGATCGTCGTGGCGCAGGGTGGAAATCAGGATCTCGCGGATCATGGCAACGATGATCACGCCGATGAACACCAGGATGTTGAACTTGCCTCCCTTGAGGTTCTTGATCTCGTTGTCCATCAGTTCGATCATCATCCAGATGATCAGCAGTTCGCCGAGGGCGCTCAGTATTCCCTTCTCCATGTTGCCCTGGAAGACGTGGACGATGTCCCAGACGAACAGGCAGACTACCGAAATGGACACTCCCACCAGGGCCAGGACCAGCACCAGGTTGAGGCCGTAGGTGAAGCGCTCGGACGCCTTGATCAGGTACGATTCTATCTTGCGGGAGAGAAAGACCTTTTTCATCTCCTCGTCGCGGTAGGAACTGCTCATCACATCCAGGTTCATGTCCAGAATTTTCTCCACCGCCTCGCGAATCTCCCGGCGACGTTCCCGGTCACCGTAACTGCTGTCGATCAGGTTGAGCAGAATATGCCGGATCTGGTTCATGGCGGCATTGACGAAATGGACGTTCAGCCCGACCTTGACGTGGGCGTGGCCGATGCGGGTCAGATGGTTCAGGTAATGGTTGTCGTAAACTCCCGAGAACAGCGCCATGTACCAGTTGTTATGCATCTGGCGCAGATGAACCCGGTCGATCCTGTTGAGAAGCGCGGCCGTTTCCGGCATTCCGTAGAGATAGTCGTAGAACTCCCGGGAAAACTGCTCCATGTGTTCCCGGGCCAATGGCTGGAGCGAATGGAGCAATTCGGCGTCGTCTTCAGTGAAACGGTAATGGTCGCACAACTCCTGCATTGTCAACATGTATTGCTCCTATCCCGCCGGTGTTTCACCGAACTGAAGCTGGTGGAGGCGGTAATAAATGCCCCGGTTTCCCATCAGTTGCCGGTGGGTTCCCTCTTCGACTTTGCGGCCGTGATGCGCGACGACGATACGGTCCGCGTCCCGTATGGTGGAGAGACGGTGGGCGATGATCAGTGACGTCCGTCCCCGCATCAGACCCCTGATACCCTCCTGGATCATCCGTTCCGAGTTCGAATCGACGTTTGCCGTCGCCTCGTCCAGGATCAGGATCTCCGGATCGAAAGCCACTGCCCGTGCGAATGAAATCAGTTGTTTCTCGCCCACGGAGAAGTTGCTCCCCTTCTCCCTGACCTCCTCCAGATAGCCGGAGGGCAACTGCTCGATGAACCTGTGGGCGCCAACGCAGGCCGCCGCCTCGCGCACCCTTCTGGCGGCCCGTTCGTCCCCCAGGTGGATGTTGAATTCCACGCTGCCGGCGAACAGGCAGGGATCCTGGAGCACGACGCCGATGCGGCGGCGCAGCGCCTCCGGCCGGATGGCGCGGATATCCGTGCCGTCGATCAGGATGGCGCCCCGGTCGATTTCGTAGAGCCTGGTCAAAAGCCGGGTTATGGTAGTCTTGCCGCTGCCGCTTTCCCCCACCAGCGCCACCCGTTCACCCCGGCGGACCGTCAGGCTGAAGTTCTCCAGCGCCCTCTCACCGTCACGGTAGGAAAACGTGATGTCGCGCAATTCGATGAGCGGTGACTGGGTACTGGGTTCTGGGGACTGGTAATCCACAACCTGACGGTATTTTGTCCGTTCCCCATTTCCCGTTCTCTGCTCCCCGCTCCCTAACCCCTGGTCCCGAATCCCCAGTTCCGAGTCACCGGCAGGAGTATCCAGCAAAGCGAAGATGCGCTCCAGGGCCGCCATGGCGCCCTGCATCACGGAATATTTGGCCGACAGGTCGCGGATCGGCGTAAAAAACTTCTCGATGTACTGGATGAACGCCACCAGCACGCCGAAGGTCAGCGCCCCACGCAGGATCTCGCCTCCGCCGTACCAGATCAGCAGGGCCACCGCCACCGAGGAGAGCGCCTCCACGACGGCGTAGAGCGAGGCGTCCCAGAATATAACCGGCAGATTGGCGTCGCGGTAGGAGGCGTTCAGCTCCCGGAAGCGCCGTTCCTCCTCCTGTTGGCGGTTGAAAACCTGGATGATGTGCATGCCGTTGATGCATTCCGCGAGAAAGGCATTCAGGCGGCCCAGGCGCGCCCGGACCTCGCGGAACGACTGGCGCATCCTGCGGCGGAAGAGCCAGGCCAGGGAGAAGAGCAGGGGCAGGATGGAGAAGGTCACCAGGGAGAGCTTCAGGTTCATCCAGAGCATGACGGCAACGATGCCGATCAGCAGCAGGATGTCCCCCACGATGGTGATGATGCCCGAGGCGAACATCTCGCCCAGTACTTCCACGTCGCTGGTCAGCCGCGTCACCACGCTGCCCACCGGGGTTCGGTCGAACCAGGGGACCGGGAGTCGCATGACGTGGCTGAACAGCTCCTCGCGCATGTCCGACATGACCCGTTGTCCCACGGCCTGCAGCAGGTAGACCTGGATGTAGCCGAGCAGGCCTTCGGCCAGCAGGAGGCCCAGGAAGAGTGCCGCGACGCTTTCCAGCCCGTTCAGGTTGCCGGTGGTGATGTGGCTGTCGATGGCCTTCTTGATGAGCCACGGCTGGGCCAGGCGGCTGGCCGCCGTCAGCGGCAGGACCAGCAGGGTCGTGACGATGGCCGCCCGGTACGGTTTCACGTAGCGCGCGAACCGCATCAGGATGCGGGTGTCGTAGGCCTTGCCGGTGATTTCTTCCGCGTAAATGCCGCCGGGATGCATCTGCAGGACTCCTCTGCCGGTCTCGTGACCGTAAGTGAGATTATCAGATTTCCGGCGGCAAGCGCAACTAATGTCGCCGATGGCGAGATGTTAAGAGAACTGAACCGGGGACAAATTGATGGATTCCGGAATGAAGCAGAAAATGTGGCAGCTTCTGATGTGCCATATCACCCTGGCCGTTCAACAACGGGTTGGCGAAGGAGA
>CAZRPI010000110.1:9556-11317 GCA_964601865.1 uncultured Pelobacter sp.
AGGTTGAGAGATGGGATGCGAGAAAACTCGCGGGTGTTGTTGGTGACCAGATGGACTCCCAATGATATGGCGTGGGCGGCAATGAGCATGTCCATGGAACCGATGGGAGTGCCGGCTTTTTCCAGTGAGGCCCGGATACTACCATAGGCGTGCGCTGCCGCCTCATCATAAGAGGCCACTTCCAAAGGAATGATGAATTCGTCGAGGGCTTTGGTGTTTTTCTCCCTGTGGGCGCTCTTGGCCACTCCGTAGCGTAATTCCGAGAGAGTGATGGAGGAAATGCCGATGTCGCCGATCTGGTACTCCAGAAAACGTTTCAGCACGGCAGCCGGTTTCTGCTTGATGATGTAAATGCAGATATTGGTGTCAAGCAGCAGTTTCATCAGAAGCTATCCCGCTTGTCCAGATCAGGCTGGATGCGCTCGGACATGAAGTCGCGGGAAAATTTCTTGAGGCTGTCGAACAGGGAGTTCCACGAATCGCTCCGGGGAATCAGGTGAACGACATTGCCGCTTTTCTTTATGAATACCTCGCTGTCGTCGAAGCGAAATTCCTTGGGAAGCCTGACCGCCTGGCTCTGTCCATTCTGAAATATTTTTGCTGTTTTCATGATAACCTCCAAGGCAGTATATATTTGAAATATATATTCATGGTTTTGGATTGGCAAGTACAATTCACATCATTGCCGGGAAGATGAATCTCAAAAAGGAGAGCAGATCCGGTCAAGGCTATACCGCGGAAAAGGCGCGCCAGGTTGTCAGTCTCAGTTCGGTGGGCGTGGTCAAACGGGGAAGGGACTTGCTGGAAAATGATGTGGGAACAGAGGAAACGATAACCCTCCGATTTTCTTGACGCTGCGTGTTGCGGAGAGTATTGTTTGTGAGGAATTTTTATGGCGGGGCCGGGGGAATGAGGAACTGTTCGTTTGCCGGTTCAAAGAGCCGCTTGGTTGCAGGCCAGTCTCATCCGAAATGCCGGGTGTGATGTGTGACGGAGGTTTGTTGGACGGAATTCCGGTCAACGGCCTGATTGGAGTGATCTTCAGTTTGGTAAAATCATTGTTCTCAAGTGGTTATGTTGTTGATGCTGCTGTTATAATTTTGAAGAACGATCCATAGGTGGAAGATCACCGGAATTCCGGTGATTAACGAGTTGAACAGCTTAGACAAAGGAGGGCTAATGGATAGCGAGTACTACGTGCAGATCGACTTCGAAAAAGGTACTGAACATCCTGAACGAGTCTTCCAAGCGATGTCAGATCTAATTCAATCATTCCGTCACATAGATCAAGATCTATCATCTTCTATATCAGCAACAATCCGAGCAAAGTTAATTCTTCAGGACATTGAAGCAGGCTCAGTTCGCGCTCGCTTACGGTCAATTTTGGAGTCAATAGATGATGACGGTTTGAAAGGATTGGACTGGAAGAAGCTCGTTGGTTCATACTTGGTTCGAGGAAAGTACAAAATTATCAAATTCCTGGAAGATAAAGACAAAATAGACAATAGACGTCAGATTGAAAATCTAAGAGAATCATTGGTGGAACTGGCAGAGGAAACTAATATCAAACAACTCTCTTTTTATGCCCCTATATCCGAAGGAAGGCTTATCAAGAACGTACAATCACTAGGAAATTCACTGCTCCCACTTATTGAGAAGGATATCGTAAAATTCTCCGGAAACGGGGAAATAATTGTAGTCAACAAAGACTTCCAAGTCTCACCAGATGCCGTTGAAGAAATTCTCACAGAGCGAGTACTA
>CAZRPI010000111.1:0-11260 GCA_964601865.1 uncultured Pelobacter sp.
AAGCGGAAGATGCGGTCGAGGGGGATCCCCTCCTGATGATGCCAGATATCGGCCGCCTCCTGGTCATCCTTGTACACCGATACGTACAGGCGGTTCTTGTCCAGCCCCAGCTCTTTCGTCAGAAACTCCCAGGCAAAGGCGATGGCCTCCTTCTTGAAATAGTCGCCGAACGAAAAATTTCCCAGCATCTCGAAGAAGGTGTGGTGCCGCGCCGTACGCCCCACGTTTTCCAGGTCGTTGTGCTTGCCGCCGGCCCGGACGCACTTCTGGGAGCTGCAGGCGCGGGTATAGTCCCGTTTTTCCAGGCCGAGAAAGCAGTCCTTGAACTGGTTCATACCGGCATTGGCGAACATGAGGGTGGGGTCGTTCTTCGGAATGATGCCCGAACTGGGCACGATCGTATGTCCCCGATCGGAGAAAAATTTCAGAAACCGCGTGCGTATCTCGCTGCCTTTCATCTGGTATCCCTACTTTTCATTGGATTTGAAATTACGATTCTTCGGCCTTCATGGCGCGCAGCGCCGCTGACAGGGTAAAACCGCGGCGCCGGAGGTAATCCAGCACCCTGCGTTTTTCCCGGTCGCTGGCCGAGGGGAAAGAAAAATCCGGAAAGCGGCGCGCCAATGCGGAAAGCGCGTCTTCATCCTCGCTGCGCTCCCCCAGAACCCCGGTCAACACCTCCGAGACGATCTCCTCCGGGATTCCACGACGTTGCATCTCCACCCTGAGACGGAAACCATAGTAACGTCCCGACCTCAGGGCCGACTCGGCGAACCGTTCGGCGAAACGGCGGTCGCTGACCCAGTTTTCCGCTTCCAGACCGGAAACCGCCTCTTCCAGGTCCTCCTCGGCAAAATTTCTGGCGCGCAGTTTCTGCTTGAGCCGGGCCACGGAATAATCCTGGTCCGCGAGAAGCTTCAGGGCGTACCGGCGGGCCCCCTCGGTCGAGGACGGTTCAGTACTTTTCGATCTTGAAGGAACCGTTTTCCTCGTGCTTTTCATCTTCCTTGTGCTCGAAACCATCCCAGGAGGCATCGGAGGTGGAGGAGATGCCGGAAACCTTCAGGGCGAAATCATCCGGATTGGAACATTGCCTCAGGGCTTCCTCATAGGTGATCATCTTTGAAGTGAACAGCTTCATGATCGATTGATCGAAACTCTGCATGCCGTAGGAGACAAATCCCTGGGTTATGGCCTCGCCCAGCTGCTTGGTCTTGTCCTTGTCGTCGATGCATTCCCGCACCCTGGCCGTGCCCAGCATGACCTCAACCGCCGGCACACGCCCCTTGCCGTCCGCCCGGGGCACGAGCCGCTGGGAGATGACCCCCCTGATGACGCCCGCCAGCTGCATGCGCACCTGGCGCTGGTGGTAGGGCGGAAAAACGCCGATAATGCGGTTTATGGTCTCGGCCGCGTCGGTCGTGTGGAGCGTGGACATGACCAGATGCCCGGTTTCGGCCGCCGTCAGCGCCGTCTCGATGGTCTCGTAGTCACGCATCTCGCCCACCAGGATCACGTCCGGGTCCTGGCGCAGCGCGGCCTTGAGGGCTCCGGAAAAGGTCGGGGTATCGGTGCCCACTTCGCGCTGGCTGATAATGCTCTTGTTGTCCCGGTGAAGAAATTCCACCGGATCTTCGATGGTAATGATGTTGGAGGTCCGGGTCTGGTTGATGTTGTCAATCATGGCGGCCAGCGTGCTGGACTTACCCGAACCGGTCGTGCCGGTCACCAGGATGAGGCCGCGCTCCTCTAAGCACAGCTTCTTGATCACGGGGGGAAGGTTCAGCCCCTCCAGGGTGGGGATGGTGAAGGAAATCGATCGGAAAACCATCGCCACCGTTCCCCTCTGGCGGTAAACGCTGACCCTGAAACGGCCCAGCCCGGGAACCGCGTACGCCAGGTCCACTTCACAATGTTCCTCGAACGTGCGTCTCTGGCGATCATTCATCATGGACTGGGCCATGGAGCCGACGATATCGGGCGCAAGCCGCGGCGCGTTGGGGATGGGATGCAATCTCCCGTCGATGCGCACTATGGGCGGCAACCCCGTCTTGATATGAATATCCGAACCCTTTGCCTTGACGGCGATGGTAAGAATCTCATTCAGTTCCATCGACAACCTCCCGCCTATTCGTTTCCGGCAGCAGACGGTTTAATCAGCTCCATCAGCCTGGCCTCGATATCCGCCAGTATTTCGGGGTGTTCGGTCAGGAATGTCCGGCTGTTCTCGCGTCCCTGGCCGATACGCTCCTTGTTGTAGGAGTACCAGGCCCCGCTTTTTTCGATTATGGATTTTTCAACCGCCAGATCCAGCACATCACCGGTACGGGAAATCCCCTCCCCATACAGGATGTCGAACTCCACCTCTCGGAAGGGGGGCGCAACCTTGTTCTTCACCACCTTGACCCTGGTGCGCGAACCGATGACGTTATCCCCCTGCTTCAGGGTGGCGATCTTGCGGATGTCCATGCGCACGGAGGCGTAGAACTTGAGCGCGTTCCCGCCGGTGGTGGTCTCGGGATTGCCGAACATGACTCCCAGCTTCATCCGGATCTGGTTGATGAAAATAACGCAGCAGTTGGACTTGGAGATAATGCCGGTCAACTTGCGAAGCGCCTGGGACATGAGGCGGGCCTGCAGCCCCATGTGGGAGTCGCCCATCTCCCCCTCGATCTCGGCCTTGGGAACCAGGGCCGCAACGGAATCGACCACCAGGACATCGATGGCGCCGCTCCGGACAAGCGTTTCGGCGATTTCAAGGGCCTGTTCACCGGTGTCGGGCTGGGAAACCAGCAGATCATCGGTCTTGACGCCCAGTTTGCGGGCATAGCCGATATCAAGGGCATGTTCGGCGTCGATGAACGCGGCAATACCGCCAAGCTTCATCGCTTCGGCCACGATGTGGAGCGCCAGGGTGGTCTTGCCGGAAGATTCCGGTCCGTAGATCTCCACGACCCTGCCCCGAGGCACCCCTCCGACCCCCAGCGCCAGGTCGAGAGATACCGAACCGGTCGGTATCGCCTCAACGCCGGGCAGAGCCTCGTCGTTACCCAGCCGCATGATGGCGCCCTTGCCGAACTGTTTTTCAATCTGGCTCAGGGCAAGCTCGATAGCCTTGTTTTTTCCCGAGGATGAGTTGTTTTCCGACATATCCGCCTCCTGACCGGCAATGGGGTGCGCAACAAACAAAGGTTTAAAAAGTAGCATATTTAGCGCGCTTATCGCAAGACTTAACTGAACGCGCTCCCGAACGGAAGCATCGGCTCAGGGCTTGGATGCAAATATTATTATTGCCATGGTTTCGCATCTTATTGTAGATATACTTCCAGCAACAAACACCGAATATCACCTGAGCGTCATACGAGATTGCGCCAATGAAACCTCTTGCCATCGCAGCACTTATCACCCTGCTCGCCACCAGCTTCTCCCGCGCGGATTCACGCGACATCGCCAGGGACAGCGTATCTCTGCTGCAGACCAATTACGCTTCCGTGAGAAGAAGCGCTGAAATCTCCAATATCTTGAAATCGTTCGCCCTGGCTGAAGAATACCAGCGGCGCGGGGATCGCGAACAGGCCGAACGGTATTACCTGCTCACCATCCAGAAAAGCCGCATTCTGATGTCCGCTCTGGCGGACCAGGCTCCCGATGCTTCCCGGCCGGCCCCGCCCCGGTCCGGCGAAAAACCGCGGCCCCTCCCCGCCGTTCCCGTGCCCGCCGCGGAACCGGCGCCGGCGGTCCGCAAACCGGATTCCGCCCCCACCCAGCGTCCCGAACAGCCAGCCGATTCAAGAGCCCAGGACGATGAGACGGAAGACGCCTATCCCCAGGAGAGGATCATTTCCTCGAAACTGGTGGGAAGCGCCGATGTTTATTCCGTGAAGAAGGGTGATTCCCTGCGACTGGTTGCCGCAAAACTCGGGGTAAGCAGACAGCACCTGATCGAGATGAACGACCTGGATCCCAAGGCGTCGTTGAAACCGGGCCGGAAGCTGAGATACAACAATTCCAAGATCATACCCCGGCAGATGCGCTACGGTATCATCGTCAACATTCCGGACCGCACCCTGTACTACTTCAAGGATGGAAAGCTGGCCTCGTCGCTCCCGGTGGCGCTCGGTGTGGCCAAGAAGGGGCGCAATTACGACTGGACAACTCCCACCGGCAAATTCAGGATCGTGGCCAAACAGAAGGATCCGACCTGGTTTGTTCCGCCTTCAATCCAGCAGGAAATGGAGAAAAGCGGCAGGGAGGTCATCACCAGCATGCCCCCCGGCAAACGCAATCCGCTGGGAAGATACGCCATGAAGACATCACTGCCCGGCATCCTGATCCACAGCACGACAAAACCGGGCTCGATCTACAGCTTTGCAAGCCATGGCTGCATCAGGGTCTACCCGGAACAGATGGAACGCCTGTTCAGGGAGATCCGAATAAACACGCCCGGCGAGATCATCTATCAGCCGGTCAAACTGGCGGTCACCGAACAGGGAAGGGTATTTCTCGAGGTCCATCGGGATGTGTACGGCAAAAACACCGGACTGCAGGAGACTGCGAAACAACTGATCGAGAAGTACAACATCTCGGACCGGGTTGACTGGAACAAGGTCGAACTGGTGGTCAAGCGCCGGGCCGGGCTGGCGGAAGAAATTTCCCAGATTCCCTGAGGCGGCTTAGGGGGGCGAGGCACGGCATTATCATGCTGCGCCCCTACTCGTCATCAACCTTTTTTCTCGCTCCCCCGGAATCCCCGTCATAACCTCCCGGTTCCGTTCCCTTGATGAAGCACTCCATTCTGGCTCCCGGGGTGCCTTCCCTGGCAAGTCTGCCGGTGCGCGGGTTGATCAGGACAAAACTCACGTTTTCAGGCGCCTCGAAATCCTCCACCGGAAGATCGGCAACGGATTTCTGCATGAATTCCGCCCAGATGGGCGCCGCGGCCTGGCCTCCCGACCCCCCCGCTCCAAGGGAGCGTTCATGATCGTACCCCACCCATACCCCCGCAACCAGTTGCGGGACATACCCCACGAACCAGGCGTCCTTAGAGTCGTTGGTCGTTCCGGTCTTTCCCGCCACCGGGCGTCCTATGATGGAGGCGCGGTGGCCGGTTCCGCTGGAAACAACGCTCTGCATCAGATTGGTGATGACATAGGAGGTCTCGGGAGATATGACCGGGATCGGGGCCGGCTCGGCGCTCTGCTGCAGGATGACGCCGTCGTTGTCCGTAACTTTCGTAATAAAGGAGACGGGAAGCGAAACCCCCTTGTTGGCGAAAACCGAATACGCGTTCGTCAGTTCCATGGGTGAAACGGACGCCGCTCCCAGCGCCAGCGCGAGGTTGGCCGGGATAGTGGAAGTAAAGCCGAATTTCCTGGCATACTCGGCCGCGTAGGCCGCGCCAATCTGATCCATGATCTTGACGCTGACGATGTTGATGGAGTTGGTCAGGGCCTCCCGCATGGTTACCGGCCCCCTGAAGACGCCGTCGTAGTTTTTCGGCCTCCAGACGCCGCCCGCGCCGTCCGGATACTCGACCTCGCTGTCTTCGATGACCGTGGCGGGGGTCAGATTCTTGTCCAGCGCCGCGGAATAGATAAATGGCTTGAAGGCCGAACCGGCGTTCCGCTTCGACTGCATGGCGCGGTTGAACTGGCTCTTCCTGAAGTCGTAGCCGCCGATCATGGCCTTGACGAAGCCGGTGCGCGGGTCGATGGCAACCAGAGCGGCCTGAACCTCCGGCACCTGATCCAGGGCAAACTGGGCGCCCTCCCTGTTGATCTCGGGCGAAACAACCGTCACCTCGATCACCGAACCGAGAGAGAGTGATTTCACCGCCTTTTCCGGCTTGCCGTATTCGTTGATCAGGCCGACCCGACCGGCCCAGGACATGTTTTTCCTGCTGAGGATCCCCTTGCGGTCCCCGACCCGGACGACCGCCTCACCCTTTGCCGGGTTAACGGCGACCACGACCCCCTGATAGGTTTCCCCGCTCTTGAGCACGGCCGAATCGATTCCCTCCTCGACCTTGTCACAGAAGGGCTCCACTTCCGACTCGGCCAGATATTTTTCCGGCCCGCGGAATCCCTGGCGCTTGTCAACGGCCTTGAGCCCCCTCCTGACGCTCTCGAAGGCGGCGCGCTGCATTCCAGCGTTCATGGTGGTGTATATCTTCAGTCCCCCCTTGTAGAGTTGGTCCTCGCCGTATTTCTCCTCCAGCTGGATCCTGAGGGCTTCGAGAAAATAGGCGGACTCCTCGGTGTTCACCTTCTTCATCGGGTGAATGGAGATGGGAGTGTTCCTGGCGTGGTCCGCCTCGGCCTGGGTTATGTAAGCCTCCTTGACCATCCGGTCCAGGACGTAGGCCTGATGCTCGCGGGCCTTGTCAAAATGCTTGATGGGAGAATAGGAGTTCGGCGCCTTGGGAAGCCCGGCCAGCATGGCCATTTCAGCCAGATTGAGCTGATCCACGCTTTTGCCGAAATAGGTCTCGGCAGCCGCCTGCACGCCGTAGGCCCCGCCGCCGAGATAGATCTGGTTGAGATAGAGATAGAGGATCTCATCCTTGGTGAGTTTTTCCTCCAACCGTTTGGCGAGGATGGCTTCCTTGATCTTGCGGGAGAACTTCTTTTCCGAAGTCAGCAGCATCGACTTCGTCACCTGCTGGGTTATGGTGGATGCCCCCTCCTTCTTCCGCATGGAGAGGACATTCTTGAACGCCGCCCGCACTATGCCGAAATAGTCAATCCCCCTGTGGGAGTAGAAATTGGCGTCTTCGGCCGCGACGAAAGCCTGGATCAGCTTGCGCGGCATCCGGTTGACCGGCACCACGATGCGGCGCTCAAGATAGAACTCCCCCACGAGGCTCCCGTCATCGCCAAAAACCTGGGATACGATGGGGGGCTTATAATCGGCCAGCCGATCGACCTTGGGCAGACGGGCCAGGAGATAGAAGAAATAGCCGGCCACCCCGAAAACGGATATCACGGCCAGTGTCCCGAAAAACAGGGCCGCTCCGGCCAGAAAGTTCCTTCCCCTTCCCTTCGATGGTGCTTTTCTATCCATTCGATTTCCTTATGCGGCTTCGCGCGGGAGCGCCCCTGTCCTGAATTGACTGCCTGGCAGAAAATAGCGCACATCAACCGTTGAATTCAAGCGGAATAACCTTCTGGGAACTGGGGATTGGTTACTGGTTTCACCTTTCCAGGCCTTCGAGGTACTCCAACAGGGCGGCCATGTCGTCCGGGAGCTCCGATGAGAATTCCAGATACTCTTCCGTCACCGGGTGGACGAAACCGAGGACTCGGGCGTGGAGAGCCTGCCTGCCCAGGGCGCCGATCAGCTTGCGCAGTCTCGCGTCCGGAATGCCGTTGAGTCGCCCCCCATCGGGATAGAGAGGATCGCCAAGCAGAGGAAACCCCGCTTCGGTCATGTGCACACGGATCTGATGGGTCCGTCCGGTCTCCAGGCGCAGTTCCAGCAGCGAAATCCTGGCGTACCGCCGGAGCACGCGCCAGCGGGTCACGGCGTGCTTGCCGTGACGGGCCTTTCCGGAAAGACGCACCCGCTCCGTGGGATGGCGTCCGATAATCCCCTCCACCCGCCCCGAATCGTCCGCCGGATTCCCGTAGACAAGCGCCTGATAGAGCCGTTTGATGGTATGGGCACCGAACTGGGCGGAAAGCCCCTGGTGCGCTCGATCGTTTTTGGCCACCACCATCACGCCGGAAGTCCCCTTGTCCAGACGGTGCACGATGCCGGGACGCAGTTCACCTCCGATGCCCGAAAGGTCGCGGCAATGGGCCAGCAGCGCATTCACCAGGGTGCCGGAGCTGTTGCCGGCGCCGGGATGAACCACCATGCCGGCGGCCTTGTTGATGACGATCAGGTCGGAATCCTCGTAAAGAACCTCAAGAGGGATGGCTTCCGGCAGTGGAGCGGCGGCCACCGGCTCAGGGATCACAACCGATATTTCATCGCCCCCCCTGAGCTTCAGCGATGAACGGCCCTGCCTGCCGTTGACCAGAATGTTTCCCGACTCGATCAGGCGCTGTACGGCCGAGCGCGTTTCCGTCTTCAGTTCGCGGCAGAGGAAATGATCAAGCCGCAGCGGTTCCGAATCCGCCGGAAAGGTAAGAATCATGCGTCAGTTCCTGTCAAGAGATCAAAAAATAAATGGCGCACCTCCATACACTGGAGGTACGCCATGAATCAGATTCGCCATGTGCCGCTCCGGCTACCAGATGGAAGATTCGATCTTCCCGGCGCGCTTGATGAGCACATCAACCACCGCCAGATCATAGATGTGACCCGGATTCAACTCGGGGGATACGCGCGAGAAGAAGTGCTGCCGCCCCTCCTCAAGCTGCTCCTGGAGCGTATCAAAAATATCGTCGTTCTTGATGCCGCTCTCCACCTTCTCCGTGTTGTAGATGGCTACGTCGGAAATAATGGCTCTGGCAAGACGTCTGGCCTGTTCAGGATTGTTGATCAGGTTCATGGCTTTTCTTTCCTAAGAAGTCGTTAGTGATGCGCTGGATACACCTTACCTGGACTTTACGGCAAAATAGATGCTTGCGTCGCCACGTCGGACGAGAATGATCATGGCCCGGCCACGCGCCTGTCGAACAACCTGCTGGTAATCGGCCGAGTTGGCGATCCGTCTGCGGTTGATGGAAACGATCAGGTCGCCGCGTTTCATGCCGGCCGCGGCCGCGCCACCGCGGACCAGGTCAACGACCACGACCCCGCCGCCGTCGGCGTCCTCCACGACCAGACCCAGCGGATCCGCCTGGCTCTGCTGCCGGCCGCCTCCCGTTCCCGGCTGGGGCGCGGAGTCGGCGCTCGTCAGGATCAGGGAGAGATTAACCGCCCTGCCGTCGCGGATCACGGTAACCCTGACGGACTTGCCGATACCGGCATCGGCCACGAGACGCTGCAGGTGGCCGGGATCCTTGACTTCCGCGCCGTTGAAACCGGAGATCACGTCTCCCTGACGGATGCCCGCCTTTTCGGCCGGACTGCCCGACACGACGCTGCTTATCAGCGCCCCCTTCGTGGAACGCAGTCCGAACGACTGCGCCAGCTCTTCGGTCACGGGCTGGATGGAAACGCCCATCCAGCCCCGACTGACATTGCCTTTCCTGATGAGCTGGGTAACGATCGGTTTCGCCATGGAAACGGGGATGGCAAAACCGATTCCCTGTCCCGCCGCCACGATGGCGGTGTTGATGCCGATCACCTCACCGTAGACGTTCAGCAGCGGCCCCCCCGAGTTGCCCGGGTTGATGGAGGCGTCGGTCTGGATGAAATTCTCGTAGGTTTCTATGCCCACATTGGAACGACCGGTGGCGGAAATAACCCCCACCGTCATGGTCCGATCAAGCCCGAAGGGATTACCGATGGCGATGGCCCACTGCCCCACCTCAAGCTTGTCCGAATCTCCCAGCACGGCCGTCGGGAGGTCGGTGGCGTTGATCTTGATCACCGCGATATCCGTCTTGCGGTCACTCCCCACCACCCTGGCGTCGTAAACCCTGTCGTTGGAGAGCTTCACCTGGATGCTCTCGGCGTCCCTCACGACATGGTCGTTCGTCACGATGAAGCCGTCCCTGCTGATGATGAACCCCGATCCGAGGCTCTTGTTCTGCCTGTACCGGGGGCCGTCGAAAAAGTCCTCGAAAAAGGGGGAGAGTTCGAAAAACGGCTGAACGCTCATCTTCTTGCTGACGGTTGAAACGTTGACCACACAGGGGGTTACTTTCTTGGCGATCATGCTGAAAGCCTGCTGCGTGGCGAGAATATCTCCCGGAACGGTCTTTACCGGAGCTTCCGCCTCCCCCCCCTTGCGCTTGGACTCGTAGAAAAGAGGTGAATCATCCCTGCCGGAGCAGCCGAGAAATCCGGAAGAGACCAGAGAGCAGAAGAGAACGAACAACAGGAATCGCTGAAGATAAAACATTGTTTCCCAAACCCGGACAGACAGTATGATAAAGCCCAAATCCTGTGAAAGATTAACTAAACTCGGCTGTTATGTCAACGGATATAATCTCCGCGGCACTCCGCCCGTTAGAGAGCGCAAACGCGGCAGCTTTACGGCGACCCGGCATGACAACCAGAGGTCGGTCCATGTCAACCTCCGCATTCATCCGCCCACTTCCGCAGGGTCTCCACCCGTTCCACCGCCGGCGGATGGGAGTAGTAAAACGCGGCGTACCAAGGGTGGGGAAACAGGTTGGACAGATTCTCCGCCGACAGCTTCACCATTGCCGAAGCCAGGTCCCCCGACCTGCCGGTCAGATCGGCCGCAAAGCGGTCCGCCTCCCACTCATGGCAGCGCGACCGCCACGACAGAAAAGGGGTCAGCGGGAACAGCGCCAGGGACGCGACAAACCCGAGCACAACCATCCTGGCGGACAGCGAGGGCGTTCCCGTCAGCCCCAGCACTCCCGGCAGCCCGGGCCAGTTCAGCAACTGGTAACTGATCCATGACCCGGCGAACGCCGCCACCTCGGCCCAGACCAGCCTCTTCCAGATATGCCCCCTCTTCCAGTGCCCTATCTCGTGGGCCAGCACCGCCACGATCTCCCCGTGGGTCATCTGGCTGATGAGGGTATCGTAGAGCACGATCCTTTTAACCCTGCCGATCCCCGTAAAATAGGCGTTGGAATGCCTGCTCCGCCGCGAGGCGTCCATCTGCGTGACCCGCCCAACCCTGAGACCCGCCTTTTCCATCAGGGCACGGATCTCATCCTCCAGGCCGGGCTCCGTAACCGGTTCGAACCTGTTGAACAGCGGTTCGATCACATAGGGAGAGATGAACATCATGAACAGGCTGAAAAGGGCCATGAAGGCCCAGACCCAGAGCCACCACCGGCCGGGACTCCAGAGGATCAGCCAAAACGCCACCCCCACGAGGATGGCCAGCAGCACGGCGCCCAGGGCCTGGGATTTCAGGAAATCGATGACCCAGAGGCGCATGGTTGTGGTGTTAAAGCCGTAACGCGCCTCGATGCCGAAGGTGCCGTAGAGATCAAAGGGAATGCCGAGAAGGGCCTCCACCCAGGTCAGTATCAGGAAAAAGCAGATCCCCCCGGAAACCGGCCCGCCTGCAAGGGCGCCGATAAAGCCATCGTAGACGGCCAATGCTCCCCCGAACAGAAATACGACCAGCAGCAGGTTGTCGAGCAGCGACTCCCACAGCCCCAGGCGGCTGGAATCGAGGGTATAGGCCGTACTGGCGCGCAGCCTCTCCCCATCGATG
>CAZRPI010000112.1:0-5065 GCA_964601865.1 uncultured Pelobacter sp.
CGACCATCCGCGACTATCTGACCATTCTTGGCAACGTATTTCTGGTGGATGAACTCTCCCCTTGGCACACAAACCGTCTGAGCCGCCTGATCAAAACTCCCAAGTTGCATCTGGGGGACAGCGGTGTTGCCTGCTCACTGCTCGGGGTAACCGTGGAAACACTCATGGCCGACCGCCAGCTCATGGGCCAACTGCTGGAGACGTTTATCTATCAGGAATTGCGGCGTCAGGCCGGCTGGCGAGAGATTCCAACCAGTTTTTACCATTTCCGTGACAAGGATGGTGTCGAGGTCGATATGGTGTTGGAGACGGAAGGACGACAACTGTCCGGTATAGAGGTGAAAGCTGCTGCTACCGTAACTGCTGCCGATTTTCGCGGGCTGCGAAAGCTAAGGGACGCTACGGGCGGGCGTTTCACCGCCGGGGTGGTGCTATACGACGGTGAAATGACCGCCTCCTTTGGTGACCGCCTGTTTGCCGTACCGATCCGGACGTTGTGGGAATAATGGTGAGAGAACAGGATAGAAGTGTGAAGCGCGGGGCCAGGTTTTGAAAAATCAGTTTTTAACTGAGAGTGTCTGGAAAAGTGATTTTTCGAGACTTGTCCCCGGTTTGAGACCTGGTCAGATGGAGGTGATTGAATGGTCAGTATCAAGTTCCTTGTCACATCAATGATAGTGGTCCTTGTTCCCGGCACCGGCGTGATTTTCACCGTATCCACGGGAATCACGCAGGGGAGAAGGGCAAGTTTCTACGCCGCTTTGGGCTGTACCGCGGGTGTTCTTCCCCATCTGCTCGCAACGATCCTGGGGCTTGCGGCTATCATGCACACCAGCGCCCTTGCGTTCCAGACCGTTAAATATGCCGGTGTCGCCTATCTGTTGTATGTCTCCTATGCCACATGGCACGACCGGTCGGCCTTCGTTCTGGATGAGACGCCATCAAAGAGCACGGCCATCTCTCTTGTGGTAAAAGCGTTCCTCATGAACATCCTCAATCCGAAACTGACCATTTTCTTCCTCGCCTTTCTGCCGCAATTCGTGCATCCGGATGCAGCCGGCCCCCTGCCGCAGCTTCTTCTCCTGAGCGGCGTCTTCATGGCCATGACATTTACCGTCTTTGTGGCTTATGGCCTCCTTGCCCATGCCTTCCGTCAATTGGTTATCGAATCAAGGACCGTGCAGGAATGGATGCGGCGAAGCTTTGCGGCTGCCTTTGCCGGACTCGGTATCCATCTGGCCTTTGCGGAGAAATAAGGAAATTTTGTACAATCGTCCGGTTTGTGCCCGGTTGAGACCGAAAATGCTATAACTTCGTGACTCCATGGTGGTATACAGGAACGTGCCCGGGGCTTGTCGGAATACACGAAAATACGGACTAAAATGAATCAGGTATGGACGTTTTGCTTAGAACGATAACTGAATCCGTGCAGAGAAACCTTCTGGTCGGTGATGCCTATCTGACCGTCCTGGAAGGTCTATGGGTAACCATTCGCATCTCGGCTCTCGGGTTGTTGTTCGGAACTGTCTGCGGCGCGCTGTTATGTTTTCTGAGAATGTCCCGGATATCGGCGTTCAGCAGAATATCCGGTCTGATTATTACGGTGCTGCGCGGCAGTCCGGTCCTGCTGTTGCTGATGATTCTGTACTATGTCGTTTTCGCGGACAACAGGATCGATCCGGTGATTATTGCCGTGATTGCCTATGCGCTCAACAGCGGCGCCCATATCTCCGAATTGATGCGTTCCGCGCTGGAGGCGGTTGACCGGCGGCAACTGGAGGCTGCCCGGATGCTGGGCTTTTCCAGGGGAAAGGCGTTTCTGGCCATTACCCTGCCCCAGGCGGGCAGAATCGCCAGACCCGTGTACCAGGGTGTCATCGTCAACACCATCCAATGGACGTCGGTGGTGGGATACGTAACCATTACCGACCTGACGCGAACGGTCAACAACATCGGCAATCGTACCGGTGATCCGTTTTTTTCGCTGTTCTGCGGCGTGCTGATCTATCTGGGCCTGTCGTATCTCGTGTCGGTCCTGTTTTCAATCGGTGAAAAGCGGGGTGAAACGGCATGATCAGGGTGCGGGGGCTGGCCAAACGATTCGGGCGTCTGGAAGTGCTCAAAAATATCGACGCCCATATCCGGAAAGGTGAATGCATCGCCGTCATCGGGCCTTCGGGAAGTGGCAAGAGCGTATTTCTCCGCTCCATTGCCATGCTTGAAAAACCCGACAGCGGTTCTGTTTTTATCAATGGTGTCGACATTACCGGGAAAGAGGTGGACCTGAACCGCGTCCGCGAAAAAATGGGCATGGTCTACCAGGGTTTTCATCTCTTCTCCCATCTGAATGTTCTGGATAACATTACCCTGGCGCCGAGATGGATAAAGAGGCACAAGAGGAGCGAGGTCGAAAGCAGGGCCAGGGAGCTTTTGGCCATGGTGGGGCTAACCGACAAGGCGCTGAACTATCCCCACCAGTTGTCGGGTGGCCAGCAGCAGAGAATCGCCATCGCCAGATGCCTGGCCATGGAGCCGGATATCATGCTGCTTGACGAGCCGACTTCCGCGCTCGATCCCGTCATGACCGGTGAGGTGCTTGCCATCATCAGGAAACTCACCGGAATGGGACTCACCATGCTGATCGTTACCCATGAAATGGCTTTCGCGCGGGAGGTTGCCGACCGGGTTTTTTACCTTGATGAAGGGGTGATTTACGAGGAGGGGCCGCCGGAGGCCGTTTTCGACCAACCGCAAGGGGAGAGGACCCGGGCATTCATGTCCCGGCTGAAGACCTTCCATTACGAGATACATTCCGCTGCCTTCGACATGGTATCGATGAACGCCCGGATCGAACATTTCTGCCGGAAATACGGTGTTACGGCCAGAAAGATCTACAGTGTCCAGCTGGTTCTGGAAGAACTCATCATGGAGGTGCTCGGACAGTGCTATGCGGGTTCACAACCCGACATCGGTTTTATCGTCGAGTATGCGGAAGAATGCGATGAAATATCCATCAGCCTGAACTACAGAGCCGTTGCATTCAATCCTTTTTCACGGCTGGCCAATGGTCCGGATGGTCTGGGCATGGTTCTGGTCAGGAATTCTTCCCGGCAGCAGGAGTATTTCTTCGAAAACGGCATCAATCGGATCAATCTCAAACTCTAGGGGGAACGACAATGAAGAACGGACTGGCATGGCTGCTTATTTTCGTGACGGCATTGGCATTCGTGGCTTGCGGCAAAGAGAAGACGGTTAAAATCGAGAGTGCGTCGGAACTGAAAGACAAGGTTATCGGCACGGTAACTCCCCCGGTCACCACCAGAAAGGTGGAACTGTCCATTGCGAACCAGATTGGCGGCAAACCCAAGGAAGTGCGGTACTTCAACAAGTATTCGGACTGCATCATGGCGGTCAAATCCGGCAAGATAGACGCCGCCTTGAGCCCCAGGTTCTGCGCCGATTATTTTGTCAAAAGAAATGCCGATCTGAAGATGGTATCCAGGGAACCGGTCAAGGTTAATGTCGTCATGGCCGTGCGCAGCGAAGACGCCCAACTGAAAAACGAGCTGGACAAGGCGATTACGACCCTGCGGGAAAACGGGACTCTGAAACGCCTGGAAGATCAATGGGTGACGAACCTGCCGGTGAACAACGAATCGGCTAACGGCGAACTGCCTAAAATTGCGGGGGCCAGGACGGTGTACGTCGGCGTCTGTGGCGATTACATTCCGCTCGATTACATTGCGGCCAATGGCCGGCCGGCCGGTTACAATGTGGCGCTGCTCACCGAAATGGGAAAACTGCTGAAGATCAATTTCGAGTTCGTGTCCGTGGAAACCCAGGCGCGGTTTGCCGCTCTCAACAGCAAAAAAATAGATCTTATTTTCTGTAATCTGGATGCCAACACTCCCGGCCTTCAGGCGCTTAAAAACAAGAGCTGGGTCGCCACCAAGCCGTACTTTACATCTCAGGTCGGTTGTTTCCTGGTCAAAAAGTAACCGGTCGGAAAGCCGGGTGGTGCTATGTAATATCAAATCTTTCCGTAGAGACGCGCCGGTGGCGCGTCTTATGGGTGCTACATCTATCAACAACATTCGGATTTTATTGCATGGTCGCTGGAGACGCGCCACCGGCGCGTCTCTACGACTTACAAAGGAAATATGAAAAAATTACTGTTTTGCATGCGGCTTACGTTGATCTGTTTCCTGATCCCGGCTGTTTTTCTGGTGGGATGCGAACAAAAGAAAGACCGTGCCGATGGCGGCAGGCAGCCGGCGCGTTCCGGTAATACCCCGGCTGTTGTCAGGATCGGTTATCTGCCTTTGTCGTGCACGTTGCATCTCTGCGTGGCAATGAAGGAGGGATTGTTCGAAAAACAGGGGATCAAAGTCGAGGCTGTGAAGTTCCAGGACACGAACCTGGCAATGCACGCTCTTCTCGCGGGAGAAATCGATGGTATTGCCGCCATCGGCTACAGCCTGATTTACACGCCCTACTCGCAACAACCCGGCTTATACAAATCGTTTCAGTCGCAGGAAGAGACCGGCGACCACTACGTTGCCCGGATGCTCGTCCTGAAAAATTCACGGATTACCAAAACATCCGATCTGGAAGGCAAACGCGTGGGAACATACATCGGTTTGCCGATGCTGATCAACGCCAGACTGCTGCTGCGCCGACTTGGTTTGGAAAACAAGGTGAGCCTTGTCCAGATCAAGCCCGAACTGCAAAACGACGCCTTTGTTTCCGGCCAGTTCGACGCTTTGCTGAGTATCGAGCCCTATCCGACGATAGCATTGAGCCGCGGCACGGCGCGGGTATTGCTCGACAACCCGCGGACGAAATATTTTTCCAACCCCTATCCGGCGTCGGCGGCGCTCTTTTCCACGCAATTCATCAATAAATCTCCGGAAACCGTCGCGAAAGTGTTGCGCTGTTATGACGCCGCCATCGACGTCATCCGAAGCGACGAAAGAAGAGCCCGGAGCTACCTGCCCGATGTTACGCCGCTCTCGCCGGCCGTCGCCCAGCAGACCTTGCTGTACCACTGGAGAAAAGTCGATGA
>CAZRPI010000112.1:5165-11240 GCA_964601865.1 uncultured Pelobacter sp.
CGGCTTTGTCTTTCAGGACTACCAGGCGTCCCTGTTCCCCTGGTGGCGAACCTGGGAAAACATCGCGTTGAACCTGCGCATCCGGGGCGTACGGAAAGCGGAACGGCGCAGCGCCGTCGAAGCCTTTGTCCGGAAGGTCAACGTCGATCTCCCTCTGGATAATTACACCTACAATCTGAGCGGAGGGCAGCAGCAGCTTTGCGCCATTTTACGGGAGTTGATCAGCCTGCCCTCGTTGCTGCTGCTGGACGAGCCGTTTGCCTCGCTGGATTACCGGAATCGCATGCTGCTCGAGGAAAAGCTGCTGGAGCTTCTTTCGTGCGCCGACATTCCGATCATCATCGTAACCCATGACATCAATGACGCCATCTTCCTTGCCGACAATATTCTGATCCTGTCCCCCGCTCCCGCGCACATCAGGAGCATGATGCCGGTCCCCTTTGCAAGGCCGCGGCTGCCGAATATCCGCAAATCCAGACAGTTTTTTGATATGTACAACCAGGCACTGGACATGACCGCGGGATGCCCGGCATGAGTTCATTCCGCCCTTCCGGGGAGAAGCGCTCCTCAAAAACGAACGGGAAGCTGGTTCTGATCGGCCCCGCGGTTCTGTTATGCGTATGGTACTTCGTATCGCTGTGCGCTATTGTTCCCACCATTCTCCTGCCCTCACCCGCTTCGGTTCTGAGTCAGATGGGGGCCGACCTTCTTAGCCCGGGCATCTGGCGCGACGCACTGATTACGTTGGTTCGATCGTTCGGCGGCTATGTCCTGGGGGTTGTCATCGGCATTCCTCTCGGTGTGCTTTCCGGCCTGTTTCCGGCCTTCTACAAATCATTCGAATTTCCGATCGACTTCGGCAGGAGCCTGCCGGTGTTGACCCTGTTCCCCCTTTTCATGGTGTTCTTCGGCATCGGCGATTTTTCCAGAATAGCCACAGCCGCCTATCCCACCATTCTGATCGTTCTGCTCAACACCTATTACGGGGTCAGGGATATTCCCCGCACAAGGCTGATGGTCGCCCGCGCCAAGAATGCCTCCTTCGGGCAGACGTTGAGATGGGTGGTGCTTCCCAGCGCCATGCCCCAGATCATCGCCAGCCTGAGGGTCAGCCTTTCCTGGGCCTACCTGATCGTGATCGTAACCGAAATGTACGCCGGCTCCGACGGCGGGTTGGGCTGTCGCGTCATGAACGCCTACACGTCATTCGAGCTGTCGGAGCTGTACGCTTCGATTCTGATCACGGGAAGCCTGGGGTATATTCTGAATCGCTGCCTGGTCTACATGGAGGAACGTTTCGTCCATTGGGCCGGCAAGTGAGATGCGAAGGTTAAGCCTAAGCCGAACAAGCTGGAACCGAAAACAGCCTGATTGGCTATGATTTTCACCTTGGCCGATACCAAATGCTCCCCCCTTTGAAAAAGGGGGGCTGGGGGGGATTTAACGGCGCTGGCGTCAAAGGCAAATCCCCCTAAATCCCCCTTTTCCAAAGGGGGACTCTCCAAGGCAACAAATCAGGCTGAAGATCGACGCTAATCGGATAAAATAAAGGAGAATTGCGGTGTTACTGCACGAACTCTACCGGAAAGCCCTTGCTTCCCATCCCGACAAAACCGCGGTGGTGTGCGGAACCGACAGTTGCACCTTTCGCGAACTGGAACAAGCCAGCGAATCCTACGGCAGGGCGCTGAGGGCAATTGGTGTGGGCCGGTCGGAGCTGGTGGGAATATTCAGCATGAACAGCCTGGATGTGGCGCGGCTCTATCTCGCCTGCTTCAGAATCGGGGCGATTGCCGTGCCGATCAGTTGCTTCAGCCGCGCCCCGGAGGTGGCCTACGAGGTTGCGCATTCCGGGCTTCGCGTTCTTCTGGCGAGCGCCGAACTGGCGCCTGAAGTGAGGGGCTTGCGTGAAACCATCCCCACCCTGGAGAGATTTCTGGTCATCGACGGGCCGGTCGAAGCAGCGGAGGAAGACTGGCAAGCCGTCGTTCGCGGCGCTTCGGCGCCCATGCCACCCGTCTTGGTGGAGGAATCGGATCCCGCGCTCATCCTGTACACTTCCGGCAGTACCGACAGGCCGAAGGGGGTTACCCACACCCATGCCACGATGTCGCAATTCGCCATCAGCCGCTGCAGTACGTTCCGCCACAATTCCGGCCATGTTTTCTTTGCCGCCGGCCAGATCTGCCATGCCGCGGCCCTGGGAAACGCACTGATTCCCATGTGGCTCGCCGGTGGCGTCTCGGTGTTTCTGCCCCATTGGAGCCCACGGGAATGGCTGGAAATGTTTGGTCGTTTGCAGCCCACCCATGTCACTTTTCTCCCCTCGCAGCTCGTGGAATTGCTGGCCCGTCCTGAAACCCGGACCATTGGGTATGATTCGCTCGAATACTGCGCGGCCGGCGGAGACGTGGTGACGCAGGATCTTCAGGATCTTTTCCGGGAAATCACCGGTCACGAACTGAGCCAGACTCTGGGTATGACCGAGTGCGGCTCCGGGTATATCACTACGTCGCCCTTTGGCCGGAGGAAAAGAGGCTCTCTCGGCAAACCGATTCACGGATTTCAGGTCCGCCTTCTCGGCCCTGACGGCCGAGATGCGCCGCCGGGCGCGCCGGGCGAGGTTACGGTGAGAGGCGGTATGGTCATGGCCGGATACTGGAACGATCCCGAGGCCACCGGCCGGGTTTTCATGGACGGCTGGCTGCGTACCGGCGACATTGCCCGTCGGGACGGCGATGGGCACTACTATTTCATTGGCAGGGTCAAGGAGATGATCGTCCGTGGCGGGGGAAACATAGGGCCGGGAGAGGTGGAAAACGCGCTCTGCGAGCATCCGGGAGTCCGTTGCTGCGGAGTGATCGGAGTGCCCGACGAGCGCTACGGCCAAGCGGTGCATGCATTCGTCGAACTGAGGAGGGATCGTTGTCCATCGCCGACGGTCCGGGATTTGGCCTTGTTTGCGTCCCAAAAACTCTCGGAGAGAAAGGTTCCGGAATTCTGGACCTTTGTCGATGAACTGCCGCTCACCGCCGCCGGCAAGGTCGACCGCAAGGCGCTGCGCCTGCTGGCCGGACAAACCGGAGATGCGACCATCAGAGTGGACCCGGCGGGACTGAAAGGGTAGGGGAAGAGGCAAGTTATATGGGGCCGGTATCGTTGATGCACCAGCTTCACCGACTTCAATGTACTTCATGAACCGCCGTATACGGAACCGCACGTAGGGTGGTGGAGGAGAACGGTGAGGGTGATCCCGTCTCCTGCCCGATCCGCACAAATACGTAAAATGTCGAATCGGCCCCGGTGCTCATGCAAGTGTATGAATAATCGTGCAATATTACAGCTACAAGTGATTCATGCAATAATCATCTGTCGCACTATTGTGATGGGCATATACGCATCGGTAATATTGTTTGTCGGGCGAAAGATTCATGAAATCAAGTAATTATATAGCCGCAAGCAACCTGAAGCATCTGTGGCATCGTATTTGCTGGAAAACTTTCGATAATGCCGCTCTCTGACCGCAACTGCCTGTCCGGTTTCGCTTCTTCGCAGTAACGCTGCGAAGGTCCGGCTGTTGCCAACCGGAAATGCCCAAAAGGTCGGCTCCGCTCTTTGGTGTTCGACCCATCCCATGCAAAGGAGTAGAATCGTATGTCGAGTAAAAATGTGACCCTGATTGCAAAGATTGTCGCGAAACCCGGAAAACAGGCCGAACTCAGGGAAGTGCTGTTGTCGATTATCGCTCCGACCCGTGCCGAGGAAGGGTGCATATCCTACCATCTGCACCAGGACTGTGACGACGACAAGGTTTTCATGTTCTATGAATGCTGGGCGAGCAAGGAAATACTTGACCAGCACCTGCAGACACCCCACCTGCAGGGCCTCGTGGCCAAAGGGGATGAACTCTTCGGAGCCCCGCTTGAGATCAAATTCTACGAAAAACTGGCTTGAAACATAACGTGCAGGGCGGCAATGGCTGGCAACGTGAACCTATATTGAAAGTCAGCCAATGTCAGAGAAGTGATTCCGGTCGTGCCTAACCATCGAGACGGGGCCAAGGTCTGCCGCGAGCCATCGTAACTGCCACCGGTATGTTTGAGGCCGGAATGTTTCCTGGTGGCTGAGGTATTTGCCACGTATCTGGCGATACCCCAGCCACCAGCCTGCCGGCCAGCCGGTACCGGTGGCGCCCCTCTCCAGGCCCCCCATTTTCCCTCTCATTCCTGCTTTTGCCGATTAACCACCCAGAGGACCACGGACGGTATCGGCCGTTGACGCCCATTTCGCCGGGAATTGCGACCAATAGCCCTGTTTTCCCTTTCTTCGGCAGTCCCCACCTGCTCAATGAGAATATTCGCGTTTTGCCGGAATGGCGCTGGTGATCTTTTTTGAGTTGTCATTTTCGTGTGGCATGATTGAATACACGGTACCATGAAATGAACCGCTCATCGCAGCTTTCACATGGGGAGGAGCGTCCCGATGGCACAATTCGTTACCGCGGCGGAAGCCGCCAGGCTGGTGAAAAGCGGGGTTACGGTCGCAACCGGCGGCTTCGTGGGGAGTTGCATTCCCGAAGCGCTCCTCGCGGCCCTGGAAGATAGATTCGTCGAGGAAGCGGCGCCCCGTGACCTCACGCTGGTCTACTGCGCCGGACAGGGCGACGGCAGGGATCGCGGCCTGAATCACTTCGGCCGCGAGGGGATGGTGAAGCGTACCGTCGGGGGGCATTACAACCTGGCGCCCAAGATCGGCAGACTGATCATGGAGAACAGGATCGAGGCGTACAATTTCCCGCAGGGCACGCTGGCCCAGTGGTTCAGGGCCGTGGCGGGCAACAGGCCCGGCGTGATTACCAGGGTCGGCCTGAACACGTTCTGCGATCCCCGGGTCGAAGGGGGCAAGCTGAACGGCGTGACGCGGGAAGAGTTGGTGGAGGTAGTCCGGCTCGGCGGTGAGGAATGGCTCCGGTACAAACCCTTCCCGGTTGATGTGGCCCTGCTCCGCGGCACTTCCGCGGACGGGTCGGGGAACATCAGCATCGAGAGGGAGGCGGCTCATCTCGAGATTCTGCCCATGGCCCAAGCTGCCAGGAGGTCGGGCGGGATTGTCATCGTGCAGGTGGAACGGGTCGTTCCGGCCGGCAGCATGAACCCCATGATGGTCAAGGTGCCCCGGACGCTGGTGGATTACGTGGTGGTCTGCCATGACCCGTCGCTGCACATGCAGACCTTTGCCGAACAGTACAACCCGGCCTATTGCGGCGCAGCCGGGATTGTGCCGGTCGGCATCGGACCGATGGCGCTGGACGGCCGCAAGGTCATTGCCCGCCGCGCCGCCATGGAACTGGTTCCCGGAGTAATAGTCAACCTGGGCATCGGCATGCCCGAAGGCGTTGCCCAGGTTGCCAACGAGGAGGGCATCGGCGCTATGATGACATTGACGGTGGAATCGGGACCGACGGGCGGGATTCCGGCAGCCGGACTCAGCTTCGGCGCTTCGGCCAATGCTGATGCGATCATTGACCAGCCGTCGCAGTTCGATTTCTATGACGGCGGCGGCCTCGACCTGGCCTTCCTGGGACTGGCCGAAACGGACCGGCACGGCAACATCAACGTCAGCAAGTTCAAGGGCCGGGTGGCTGGCGCGGGCGGATTCATCAACATCACCCAGAACGCCAAACGGGTCGTGTTCTGCGGCACCTTCACCGCCGGCGGGCTAGAGGTGAAGATCGCGGACGGGAAAGTGGTGATCGTCCGGGAGGGGCGAAACAGGAAATTCCTCGAGCATGTGGAGCAGATCACCTTCAGCGGCGAATACGCGCGGAAAGTGAAGCAGCCGGTGCTGTACGTCACCGAGCGCGCCGTATTCGGGCTGACCGGCGAAGGCATGATGCTGATGGAAATCGCTCCCGGAATCGACCTGGAAAGGGACGTGCTGACATTGATGGATTTCAGACCCGTCATCGCCCCCGGCCTGAAGATCATGGATGCCCGGATTTTCCGGGATGAGCCGATGGGATTGGCGGATCTCGTACAACAAGTTGATGCGGATCTACATGAATGTTGATGGACC
>CAZRPI010000113.1:0-3552 GCA_964601865.1 uncultured Pelobacter sp.
AGTCCCCCCATGTGTAGCAAGGCCGAAAGCGGGATTCCGACCGGCAGTCTTTTATCCGGATATGTGTCACCCCCATTACTTCGTCAGTCCGGAAAGCCGTTGCCTTGGTGGTTCAGGAAATATCCGGTGTTCGGGTGTCATGTATCCGGGTTCTGTCGGAGATAATAAGAACTTTGGTGAATGGTTTATTGTATGAAATTGACGCGGTATTCACGGGGAGTAACGGAGGTCACCGCTTTGAAATGACGGTGGAAGTGACTCTGGTCAAAAAAACCGCAGGCAAGAGCGGTATCGGCGATATCCATTCCTTGCCTAAGGTGCCGTCGCGCCTGTTCGATTCTGCAGTTCATGCGATAGGCATGGGGGGTAACGCCTGTCAGGGTTTTGAACCGGCGCAACAGCGTGTAGGGGTTGACGCCGAGCTGTTCCGAAAGGGAATGCAGGGTCAGATCCCGGTGAAGATCCTCTGCCAGGCATGTTTTCAGTTGTTCGACGGCCTCAGAGGAAATTTTCTCTTCAACCTGAGGCCCGCAGTTTTTCGAAAAAATTTCAACCGCCAGATCGAAGAGAAGCTGCTCTTTTTCCGATCGCATGACACGACTCTCCATCACCTGTATCATAACCATGCAATACTGCTGATAGAGACGCTCGTCATCGACTTGCATTTTCTCCACCGGCATGAAACCATCGATCTGCCACAATGATCGTTGCACTTGAAAACACCATTCGGGATCGAGATAGAGCATGTAGTAACTCCGCTCTTCTCCATCCAAGGTATTGCAGGAATGCAGGGTTTCCGGATTAAGCAGGATCAGGGAACCCGAGGAAAGGATGACCGTCTCCTGCGCTGTCCAGCATCGAACTCTGCCCTGTTCGATTCCCCCGATACAGAAGGCGGTATGGATATGGGGTTTGAAATCCCGCCTGCTGTCCTTCGAATACCTGACTTCGGCAAACAGGAGATCGGGATCCTGGAAGAATACTTCTTTATGCATCTTTGCTCATTTCCGCGGCTAAATGGCTGACCAGTCGAATCAAAACATAAAATGCCCATGCGAACAACAAAACTCCGCCTTATTTTTCAGACTGCGGGAAAATTGGCATGCGGATCGAACCAAAAGGGCAAAGAAACGGAACGGCAACCGCCTGCAGGGAAAGACACGGGATGTCCAAGACGGCTTTGCTGGCGGTGTCGCGAGGCATTGCGGAGGGGTGCGCCGGTACCGGGGTGACCTCCAATGCAGTGCTGCCGGGTCCGACACATTCCTCCGGCGTGGAGGAGTTCGCCACCAAGCTGGGGGGCGGCAGAAGCTTTGCCGAGTTCGAGCGGGAATTCTTCGCAAAGAACCGCCCCTACTCGCTCCTTAAACGCTTCGCAACCCCCGCCGAGGTGGCCGTACTGGTCTCCTTCGGCTGCAGCCCGCTCTCCTCGGCCACCAACAGCGCGGCGCTCCGAGTTGACGGCGGAGTGGTCCGGGCCTGCTTCTGAGGATGACGTCCAAGTCCGGAAATGTGGAGGGAATCATGGTAACTGCGACGGAGCAGTCCCCGGCATACCTGAAAGAACTTATGCGGCATTTCGCCGACTTGCGGGACGGCACCCACGGTGATGGCGCCGGATGACGGCTCGGGCCTGTCCCTGATAGGTCACCTGTCCCATAGGACAACTACCTCTCTTCAGCGGCGATTTTTTTCATGGCCGCACTCAATTCCTCCAGACGAAACGGTTTGAGCAGGGCCAGGGCAAACCCGTAGCCGGCATAATCGGCCATTACCGGATCGTTGGAATAGCCGCTGGAGACAATCAGTTTTGCCTCCGGGTCGATCTTCAGGATTTTTTCGCTGGCCTCCAACCCTCCCATTCTGCCGGGAACGGTCAGATCCATGATGATGCACAGTGGCCGGGCTTCCCGCTTCAGTTCTTCAGCATACAGGGCAATTGCTTCTTCCCCGCAGGCACAGGGAGTTACCCGGTAGCCGAGATGGGAAAGCATCTCGGCTGCCACTTCACGGATGCTTTCCTCGTCGTCCATGACGATCACATGCCCTCCGCCGGAAAAGTTTGATGCGGTTGCCGGCCTGCTTTCCTCTTTCCTTCCTCCCGGTGATGCCGGGAGATAAATTTGAAAGGTGGTTCCCTCGCCAACCCGGGAGGAGACCCTGACCTCGCCGCCGTGCTTCCTGACGATTGAATACAGTGAGCTCAGACCGAGTCCCGTTCCGGTTTTTTTGGTGGTGAAATAGGGGTCGAAGATTCTGCCCAGGTTTTCGGGCGGGATGCCGCACCCCTGATCGGCAATGGAGATCCGGACATAGGGGCCGGCCGCGAGATCGGTCATTCCGTCTGAAAGGCGACAATTGTCCAACTCCACCCGCACCACTCCCCCCTGCAGCATGGATTGATCGGCGTTGATGATAAGGTTATTGATTACCTGGCTGATCTGCCCCTCGTCGGCCTCTATGGGCCAGAGATCCTCGGCGATTATCAGCTTCGCCGCCACGTTGGAGCCCCTGAGGACGAAGGCCACGGCATCCTGGACCACATTCCCCACATCCATAACCTTCTTGACCGGCTCCCCTCCTCTTGAAAAGGTGAGGAGCTGACAGGTCAGTCCCGTTGCCTCCCTGACCGCCCTTTCGCACCTGGCAATCCTCTCCCGGGCCTTGTTGTCGTCGGCAAGATGGATACCGATAAGGGAGAGGTTGCCCATGATCGCCGTGAGCAGGTTGTTGAAGTCGTGGGCGATCCCCCCTGCCAGCACCCCCAGGGATTCGAGCTTCTGCGCCCGGAGCTCTTCTTCCTGTCTCTTTTTCCTGCCGCTGATGTTGCGGGCCAGTATCTGGAGCGCCTTTTCCCCGTGGAGGTCAAACGAAGTGGACGATACCTCGACCGGGACCGGCGTGCCGTCAAGACGGACAAACAGTTCCTCCGTCGGCGGATTGGGTTCACCGGTACGGAAGGCATGTTCGATGCGCTTGATGACGAAATCCCGACTGTCGGGATGAACGAAATCCAGGGCTTCCCGGCCGTACAGCTCCTCGGGCTTTTCCGCGCCCAGCAGCCTGGCACCCTGGGGATTGGCGAAAACCAGCCTGCCACCGGTATGGATGTAGATCGCATCGGGAAACAGCTCCACCAGCCCGCGATAACGGGCCTCGCTCTCCCGCAGCTCCTCCTCGGCCAGCTTTCGTTCAGTTATGTTGGAAAAGTGGCCAACATGCAACGTTCTCCCATCAAGCTCCAGATAACTGGCAGTGATCTCCACGGGGACCAATTCTCCGGAGGCAACTCTATGCATGGTCTCCAGGCGTATGGGAGCCCTCTGCTTCATTTCCTTGGTACGGAATTCCAACTTGTCCATGTTGAATACCGGATCCCAGTCCGGGATTCTCATGGTTTGCAGTTCTGCCAGGCTCTTGCCGAAATGAGCGCACGCCGCCCGGTTGGCGTATACCATTCTGCCGCCATCGGCCGGATCCAGGGCGTAGACCGGGTCACCAGTAAGCTCGACAAGTGCCCTGAAGAATGACGCTTCTCTCTCCGCCGACTTC
>CAZRPI010000113.1:3652-11235 GCA_964601865.1 uncultured Pelobacter sp.
CCCAGCATCCACGCGCAGGCCCTGTTGGCGGCGATGATTTTCCCTTCGGGGGTGGAGCGAAAGATGCCAATGGGGGCATTGTCATACAGATCGAAGTAAACATGGTCTTCTCTTTCGGAGGGTTTCTCCGGAGCGATGCCGTCGTCAACTATTTCCGCCTGCGGGAAACCGTTATCCCGGAGAAGCCTGGCAAGCCTCTCAGTTTCCTCCTCGCTGATATCGACCATGATCAGTTTTTTCATCATGTGTTGCATCCTTGCATACAGTGACAACAACGATGAAGTGGAGAGGGGAGTCTGTCATCACTAATTTTATCTCGAAAATGATTTTCCGCACCCGGATGGATGACATCATTCATTAGAATGTCGGCAAACGGCGTGGTCAAGTGGTTTGATGTGTTATGGCAAGGGAGAATGATACCGGTTTCCGGGCTGATGTCATTTCCGTCCCGTTCCGCGAGGCTTCTTCACTCCCATGAGCACGAGCAGGATCATGCTGGCGATAAAGCCGCCGATGTGGGCGAAGTAGGCTACTCCGCCGCCCCGCAGCATCCCTCCCCCCTGCAGCAGATAGGCGTTGAGGAACTGGAGCAGCGCCCAGTAACCGATGATGAGATACGCGGGGAGTTCCACAGTGGTGATGAAGATGAAGATCGGGATGAGGGTGAGAATGCGGTTGCGCGGGAAGAGCAGAAGGTAGGCGCCCAGCACCCCGGCCACGGCGCCGCTCGCCCCGACCATGGGGATGGTGGATGCGGGGTCGCTCAGCACCTGGGTCAGGGCTGCAGCGAGTCCGCAGAGGAGATAAAAGGCAATGAAGCGGAATCGGCCGAGGGTATCCTCGATGTTGTCGCCGAAAATCCAGAGAAAGAGCATGTTGGAGCCGATGTGGAGCCAGTTGCCGTGCAGGAACATGGAGGTGAAGATGGTCGGCAGCGCCAGGAGGGGATGCACGACCAGGTTGATCGGTATCAGCGACAGGTGACTCGAGAGACCGCCGACGAATTCCCTGACCCTGATGACTCCGTGGCCGGTATCCACGTGCAGCAGCTCATAGTGGCCGGTGAGGCGGTCCTTGATGAAGACCACGGCGTTGAGGACGATGAGCGCGATTGTGACAATGGGGAAATTGCGGGTGGGGCGATAGTCTCTGAGCGGTATCATGGCTCTGCGTCACCGCGCATGACCGGCATAACTGGTATGCCGGAGTTTGCCGGGAATGTGAAAGGAAAACAGTTCATGAGGGAGTTTTCCCGATTGCGGATCTGGCGCTGACTGCGCATAATTGGTGGCGAAGTTTAGCATTACCGATGGTGACGCGTCCACAGAATTCAGATTTGTGCGGGGGAGACGGGCGAACCACCTGGAATACACGGCTGACGCGAAGTGCGCGTAGGATCGCGGAGGAGGAGAATGTCGGTGGATAATGGACGAAAGGTTGTTCTGGTTACGGGCGGCGGCCAGGGTA
Organism: uncultured Pelobacter sp.; assembly: GCA_964601865.1. Classification (GTDB taxonomy): domain Bacteria; phylum Desulfobacterota; class Desulfuromonadia; order Geobacterales; family Pseudopelobacteraceae; genus Pseudopelobacter. The sequence continues at coordinate 5,120 of CAZRPI010000113.1, forward strand.
TCGGCCGGGGGATTGCGAACCGGCTGCTGCGTGACGGGATGAGGGTGGTGATCGCCGACATCGATGGGGAGGCCGTTGAGGAAATGTCGGAAGAACTCGGGCCCGGCGGCGCCGCCTTATGGGTTGATGTGGCGGACGAGCGATCGGTCGCGGAGCTGATGGGGCGGATCGATTCCCGTTTCGGCCGTCTGGACGCATTGATCAACAACGCCGGGATTGCCTCGGCCCATGCCGATGCGCCCGAGAGGCTGGAGCTTTTCGACTGGGACCGGGTGATTGCCACCAATCTGACCGGCGTCTTTCTCTGCTGCAAACATGCCATCCCCCTGCTCAGGGCGGCGAAAGGGGCCATCGTCAACATCGCATCAACGCGGGCACTGCAGTCAGAAGCCAATACGGAAGCCTACTCGGCCAGCAAGGGTGGCGTGGTGGCCCTGACCCATGCCCTGGCCATGAGCCTCGGGCCGGACATCCGGGTGAACTGCATCAGCCCCGGATGGATTGCCGTGGACGACTTCAGGAAAAGCTCTATCCGCAGTCAGCCCCGGCTCAGTCCGGCTGACCATGCGCAGCATCCGGTGGGGAGAGTGGGGACGCCAGAGGATATCGCCTCGCTGGTTTCCTATCTCGTATCGCCCCAGGCGGGGTTCATCACCGCCCAGAACTTTGCGGTGGACGGGGGGATGACGCGAAAGATGAGCTACGTGGAATAAACCTGGAAAGCGCGGTTGCCGCGCAGTTCACAGAGAGTCGCGGAGGAGCGGGCTGCGGTTGAGGAAGACCGGGAAGGCATTCTGTACGCAGGGGGCAGGGAAAAGGTCTCGGCGTTGGCCAGCGCGGAACTTCGCCGGCAGGTTCGGGTGCCGATGGATTTGTGACGGGATGCGTGGTATTAATGTACGGCGACCTGCCACCCATAGGCATTCTGAGGTATCATTGACATTAATAACAAGGTGGGTGTTGGTACTATTCGGGAGGTGGATTATGAAGATCGCGTTCCTGTCGGTCCTGGCCGCATTTCTGATTACGGGTTGCATGCCTGTCTTCAGCGACCGGACTAGCCGTCTGGTGGATCCTGCCGTCACCTTCGAGCTGGTGAGAAAAGAGCCGAAGGCTTATGTGGGTAAATTCGTGAAGGTGGGTGGGATCATTGCAGCTACCAGGAATTCAGGGGAGGGGTCGCAGGTCGAGGTGGTCCAGTTCAAACTGGGGTGGCTCGACGACATACCCGACGAATCGTCCCCGTCAGGAGGGAGGTTTCTCGCCGTCACCCCGGACTATCTGGACAACATGGTCTATAAGTCGGGACGCCCCGTCGCCATCATAGGCGAAGTGAAGGGGGAACAGACCCTGCCGCTTGATAAAATCGTATACAGTTACCCGGTTATCGCCATTTCGGAAATCCATGTCTGGAGGGCGGAGGACGTGTATCCGGACAGGAATTCGTACCCCAATTATTACGATCCGTTATATAACCCTTACTGGTGGTACGGATCGCCCTACAGATATCCGGTCCCCCGTTACCGGCACTGAAAAGTCGGCCGTCCCTCCGGCATGATCTTTTTAATTATGTGCCTGAGTTCGCCTACTCCTGCTCCTCCTTGTTGCAGTTATCCACTACCTCCCGGAGCCAGGCGATTTCATCGGGCAGAAACTCTTTCGCGTATTCGGAACCGACGTTCATGGCCAGATGGAGCGGCGGCATGGCGGTGGCGGCTAGAACGTGGCCGGGAACCGGCGCCCACATGACGGAGGCTTTCGCCCAGTTCCTCAGTCTCTCCTCGCTGTCAAAAAACACCAGGTAATCCTTCCCGTCAGCCTGGATGACCAGCGGCAGCATCTGCCCTTCCTCCAGCTCCGGTTTGTTGTCCAGCTCCTTCGGATCGAGAATCGGCACGCAGAAGGTCGTGTTGAGGAAGATGTCGTAAAACTTCGATTGCACCTTGGGGTTATTCCTGTCCTGGCGCAATTCCACCAGCGCCAGGTCGAGGGCGTTTGACCCGGGCGACTGCTCCGGGCCGCTCTCCCAGCGGCTGGTTACTTCCACCAGGTGGTAGCCGAACTGGGTCTTAATCGGACCGAGCAGCCTGTTCACCTCCCCGGTGAAGACGGCCTGATCGAACTCGGGCACCATCTGGCCGGGATTGAACGTGCCGAGGTCGCCCCCCTGCTGACTGGAGGGGCAGGATGATTCACGGCGGGCAACCTCGGCAAAATCGGCGCCGGCTTCGATCTCGGCCTTGAGCTTGAGGCAGAGGACTTCGTTGTCAACGAGGATGTGACGGGCGGTAGCGGGCATTTGTGCTCCTTGAATGGTTAAAGTTTTGTACGGCATGGTAACCGAATAGGCAGGGGATGGCAACCGGCATATGGTCCGCGCCTAGCCGCCGTGGGCCTCGCGGCCGCTCTTGTACAGGTAGTAGTCGTAATCCCCCTCGTAGCAGCGCATCTCGCCGTGGTCGATCTCCAGGACCCGGGTAGCCAGGGCGCGGAGGAAGTGGCGGTCGTGGCTGACGATCAGCACAGTGCCGGTAAATTCCCTGAGGGCGTCGAGGAGGATTTCCCGCGACTGGATGTCCAGGTGGTTGGTCGGTTCGTCAAGAATAAGGAAATTGAGCGGACGGCCGAGAAGCATCGCGAGAACGAGCCGGCTCCGCTCGCCGCCCGAGAGGTTCTCCACGCGCTTATCCACCGCGTCCCCTTGAAAAAGGAAGGCGGCGCAGAGGTTGCGCAGGACGCCGATGTTGGCCTGGGGAAGTACCTCCTGCACCGTTTCGAAAACCGTCTTGCGCGGGTCGAGGATGTCCATGGCGTGCTGGCTGAAGTAGCCGGTGGCAACGCTGGCGCCGATGGTGACGCTGCCCGCCGTTGGTTCCGTTTCGCCGGCCAGGCACTTGAGAAAAGTGGATTTCCCCGCGCCGTTCACTCCGACCATCGCCACCTTCTCGCCGCGCCGGATGATCCCGGACACGCCGCCGAACACCGATTTCGTCCCCCCTTCCGGCAGCGCCCACGCCTTGGACTGGTCGGCCAGCTTCACCACGTCATCGCCGCTGCGCGGCGGCTCGGCGAATTCGAACCTGACGGTCCTCTGTTCGGGAGGGATCTCGATCCGCTCGATCTTCTCCAGCTTCTTCACCCGTGACTGCACCTGGGCGGCGTGGGAGGCGCGGGCGGCAAAGCGGGCGATGAATTCCTCCTCCTTGGCGAGCATCTCCTGCTGGCGGCGGCGGCTTGCCAGCAACTGCTCCCGGCGGATCTCCCGCTCCCGCAGGTAGAAGTCGTAGTTGCCAGAATAGGTGGTGATGCTCTTGTTGGCCACCTCCACGATCCGGGAGACGGTGCGGTTCATGAATTCGCGGTCGTGGCTGGTCATGAGGAGCATCCCCTTGAACTCGCCGGAGAGCCAGTCCTCCAGCCAGATGATCGACTCCACGTCCAGGTGGTTGGTCGGCTCGTCCAGCAGGAGCAGGTCCGGGTTTACGGTGAGGATTTTGGCCAGGGCGATGCGCATTTTCCAGCCGCCGCTGAACGACTCCACCGGCCGGTTATGGGCGTCCGGCCCGATGCCGAGGCCGGTGAGCACGGTCCGGGCGCGGCTTTCCAGGTCATAACCGCCGCGGTGCTCGAACTCCGCTTGGGCCTCGCCGTAGCGCTCCAGCAGGTCAGCCATGGCGTCGTCCTCCATCGGCTCGCACATCCGCATTTCCATGGCCCGCAGCTCTTCGCCGAGACTGACCGTTGCCACGCTGGCGGACATCACCTCCTCCAGGGCCGAACGGCCTGCCATCTCTCCCACGTCCTGGGAGAAATAACCGGTCACCGTCTTTTTCGGGATGACGATTTCACCGCTGTCGGCGTGCTCCTCGCCGGTGATGAGGCGGAAGATGGTGGTCTTGCCGGCGCCGTTGGGGCCGACCAGTCCGGTACGGGTTCCGGGAAGGATCTGGAAGGAGGCGTTCTGGAAAAGAACCTGTGAGCCGTGCTGCCGGCCGATATTGACGAGTTGAATCATGAAGAACCGTCCTTTGGTGGTACAGAGCCAAAACCAAGCATAATACTCGATTCGGTCGGCCCATTAAAGGAAAAAGTACGCCGGAGCGGAATGTTTGTTTGGAACGGGGGCATGGATTATCGGGGACTTCATCATGCTCCGATCCCGGTATCTTATTTCGGTTTCAAATCAAAGATGATATCAAGGCGGCGAGGAAGATGGGGACGGAGGCGTATATAACAGTACGTTGAGGAGCCTTCGACGAGCCAACGAAGAGAGCGCTTTGATTTGGAATTGGAATTACTTGCCCCCGGTGACAATCAGCGCTACCCCGGCCACCATCAGGACTGCGCCCACGAGCCGTTCCCGGAGATGTTCTTCTCCAAAGAGAAAATAACCGTACAGGACGCCCCCGAGAAGGCTCAGGCGCTTGACCGAGATCATGTAGGCCACATTGGTCATGCCAAGTGCAATAATGCCGCTGACCGTCTCCACCAGACTGAACGCGGCCGGGAACAGGACGGCTTTCACCAGTCCGCCCCTGAACAGAAGCTTCAGATCGTTGCGCCCTTTCCAGAGCGCGAGCGGTGTGAGGCAGCAGAACATCAGGATCGGGTAGATGCCGGCGAAGAAATAAGGAGAGGAGGACGAAATCGCCTTTTTGACAAGGACAGAGGTGATGCTGTAGAGCAGGGCGACGCCGATCATGCAGCGCGCGCCCGGTTCGGAGATGATGGCGCGGAAAGGGGCCAGCAGGCCGTCCCTGCTGCTGTGCAGGTTGAGGGCGTAGCTTCCCGCGGCGATGAGCACGACGCCGCAGCCGGCCTGAGCCGTCACCCTTTCCCCCAACAGGAGGGAGGGGATCACCAGCAGAAAGAGCGGGGTCAACGCCAGGAAGGGGATCGTCAGTCCCAGGGGAGAGAGTTTAAGGGCGTTGAAATAGAGGATGATGGCCATAATCTCCAGGGGTATGGACAACATGATCGACGGCAGGAACTCCGGCCCTATGGCAGGCCTGGGGGCCAGCAGCAGCAAGACGGTCAGCCCCGGCAGCATGAGGAGCATCCTCAGCCAGGCAATCAGATACACGTTGCCGTATGCGGCAATCGCCCTTTTCGTCAGTACGTCGCTGGTGGCAAGGGAAAAGGCGCAGAGAAGCGTTATGGGAAACCAGAGGAGGTTCATGGTCAGTTAACATGCTGAATTTTCAAAGGACACAAAAATAAACTGATGTAAAACAAAGAGCCCGGATTATTTCCGGGCTCTTTGACTTCGTATGTGCGACTCAAATGCTCTACTTCACTGCCGCCTCGGCAACCATATCGCCGATTTCAGTCGTGGAGAAGCCCATCTTGCCGGCACTCATGCTCCTCATCTTCTGCATGACTTCCACCATGGCATTTTCAACTTGGGCTGCCGCTTTTTCCTCGCCCAGGGTTTCCAGCATCATCATGCCGGCGCCGATGGCAGCCAGCGGATTGATCACGTTCTTGCCGGTGTATTTGGGAGCGCTGCCGCCGATCGGCTCAAACATGGATACCCCTTCCGGATTGATGTTGCCGCCGGAGGCGATGCCCATGCCACCCTGGACCATGGCGCCCAGGTCGGTGATGATATCGCCGAACATGTTGTCGGTTACGATGACGTCGAACCACTCGGGATTCTTGACCATCCACATGGTGGTTGCGTCAACGTGGGCGTATTCGCGCTTGATGTCGGGGTAATCCCTCTCGCCGACTTCATGGAAGGTGCGCTCCCAGAGGTCGAAGGCGAAGGTGAGCACGTTGGTCTTGCCGCAGAGGGTGAGGGTCTTTCTCTTGTTCCTCTTGCGGGCATATTCGAAGGCGTAGCGGATACAGCGCTCCACGCCTTTGCGGGTATTGATGGAGGTCTGGATTGCCACCTCGTCCGGGGTTCCCTTCTTCAGTACGCCGCCGGAACCGGTGTACAGACCCTCGCTGTTCTCGCGCACCACGACGAAGTCGATATCTTCCGGCTTCTTGTCCTTCAGCGGGGTCTCCACGTTGGGATAGAGCTTCACCGGACGGAGGTTGATGTACTGGTCCAGTTCGAAACGGAGCTTGAGCAGGATCCCCTTCTCCAGGATGCCCGGCTTCACGTC
>CAZRPI010000114.1:0-10998 GCA_964601865.1 uncultured Pelobacter sp.
GGCCGGGGTCACTTATGCAGAACGGTTTTCCGGTGGAATTGCGGTTTGTACTCTGCTGCCTGGCGACATGGCGCCTGACGCACCTGGTCGTCATGGAGGACGGCCCCTGGGATGCCGTCGTCCGGGTGCGGGCGTGGTTCGGGGAGAGCGTCGTGGGACAGGCCATGGACTGTTTCTACTGCACGAGCTTCTGGATCGCCCTCCCCTTTGCCTTTCTGGCCGGCCACGACGCCGTGAACATCCTCCTGTCGTGGCTGGCCATCTCCGGTGCGGCGTCGCTCCTGGAGCAGGCAACCAACCGGGAAATGAACGCGGAGCAGTCGCCGAGAGATTCCGGGGACGGACGGAGAAGGGAGTGATGAGATGAGCTGCTGCGGACAGAAGCGAAGGGCGTGGCGGAACGCATTCGCCGGATCGGAGTTGGCCCCGCCGGTCCCGGCGACCGGTGAAATCCAGTCCCCCGATCTCCGGAACCCGGTCACCCTGTACCACCTCGCCGACCATTCGCTCGTGGTACGGGGAGCCGTCACGAACATCACCTATCTCTTCGGCGGAAAGGACTCTTCCCTGGACGTCGACGGGCGCGATGCGCCGGAACTACTGGCAACGGGGCACTTTGCCACCGTGCGGAGCCAATAGGAAGTTAGAGCCTGATCCAGGTTTTCCCTGGACTCCGCGACCTTGTGCCCACCTTGAACTGTCATATAAGCATAAGGGCCGCTTCAGTGTTTTGCCGACTCCAACCCCATCCCACTCTTTGACTTTTTCAATAGGCGCTATTAGCTGACTAATTTCCGATTCCATCTTCCGGCAATAAAAAAGACCTTACGATAAAACCCGTAAGGCCTTGTAAAATCCATGGTACCAGAGGTCGGATTCGAACCGACAAGGGATTGCTCCCGGCAGATTTTGAGTCTGCTGTGTATACCGTTCCACCACTCTGGCGCAGGTGAGCACAATACTTGATAATTGGTGATTCAGTCAAGAAAAAGCTGACTTACGGATTCGAACTAAAAAATGTTGACATCCCGGAATTGATCTGGTACAAACTGATTTCCGTTTGGGGCTGTAGCTCAGCTGGGAGAGCGCTTGACTGGCAGTCAAGAGGTCGACAGTTCGATCCTGTTCAGCTCCACCAAAAACAACAAAAGGACTCGGCAATGGCGCCGGGTCCTTTTTTTGTGCACTGAAACCGTCCGGCACATCCCCCTGTCTTCCCCTGCTCCGCAACACAACTCCCGACCCATAATGCCCGGATCCCGGTTTCCAGGACCTTTACGGGGGGCGCACACTTGATTGAGAAATATTCTTTGATATTCCCCAGAGTAATCAGTATATTGCGATTTTAATTGGAAAATGCGTCCGGGGTATGACAAGACCCTTTTTGAGGGATAATCCCCGATATTTTCAGTGGTTCTCAGGGAGGTTTATGAAAACCAGAGCAATGGAAGTGATATGCGCCGCGCTTTTCGTCATGCTGTTTCTGTGCCCGGTCATTCCGGCAAACGCCGACTTCAAGCTGGATACAACCTTCCAGCCGGTGCTGTCATCCCCGGCAACCGTGACCGGTGTCGCAACCCTGTCCAACGGCAAGGCGATCGTCGTCGGCAGCTTCACCTCGGTTGACGGGGTGGCCCGCCAGAAGGTCTCCCGTATCAACGCCGACGGCACGCTTGATCCATCCTTCCACCCCTCAACGGAAATCCAGTACGACCAGGTCATGTCGGTTGCCGTGCAGAGCGACGGCAAGGTGCTGCTGGGCGGCCACCTGAGCCATTACGGCTCGGGAGGCGTACAGAACTACCTGTTCCGCCTCAACAGCGACGGCAGCCGGGATGCCACGTTCGATGCCGGTGGCTACCACAACGACACCGGCGCCTACGGCCTGAACGGCCCGGTCAGGTCCATAACGATCGACGGGAACGGCAAGATCCTGGCCGGCGGCGACTTCACCGTCCCAACCGGAGGCATCGCCCGCCTCAACGGCGACGGCTCGGCCGATTCCTCTTTCAATCCCGGCAGCGGCGCCGATGGCCCGGTTACTCACATCGCCCGCCAGTCCGACGGGCACATCATCATCGGCGGTTCGTTCAGCAACGTCAACGGCGCCGCCACGGCGAAGATCGCCCGGCTCAGCGCCAGCGGCGCGCTGGACGCCACGGCCTTCGGCAGCGGCATCTACGGCGGCAGCCTGCTGGCCCTGGCCGTCCAGTCCGACGACAGGATTCTGGTCGGCGGCGACTTCACCATGCTGAACGGCGCCGAGGTGCCCAAACTGGTGCGTCTGCTGGCAAATGGCGGCGTGGATTCCACCTTTACCCAGATAACCCAGACAACCACCGGCCCCACTCTGGCCGCCAACCTGTTCCAGGCCATCACCAGCCTGGTCGCACTGCCCGACCGGATCGTGGTGGGGGGGTGGTATTCATTCATCATCTTCAACGGCTGGCCCACCGATCACAACGCCCGCATCTTCGTCCTGCAGAAGAGTGACGGCGGCTTTCTCAACTCCGCGACGTTCAAGGGCAAGCCGACCGATGTGTTCGCCCTTGCCCAGCGCAGCGACGGCAGCGCCCTGGCAGGCGGCAGCTTCACCCAGCTGGACGACGGCAGCGACGCCTACTACTACGGGCTCTGCCGCTTGTCCGGCAGCAACCTGTCGCTGGACGGCGCCTTCAAACCGATGCTGGGCGGCCAGTCGTATGTCCGCTCACTGGCACGGCAGGCGGACGGCAAGCTCGTGGCCTCCGGCAGTTTCTATCTGGCCGGCGGCAAGCCGATGAACGGTGTGGTCCGCCTGAACCCGAACGGTTCGGTTGACACCACCCTCGCCTCCCCCCCGGTCCAGGGGGGGACCGTGAACGGAGTCCTGGCCAGAGGCGACGGCAAGCTGGTGATCGGCGGCAACTTCTACAGGCTTGACGGCCAGGATTACAGGGACATTGCCCTGCTCGCGTCCACCGGTGCCGTAGAGGCCAGCGTCTACGTCGGCGGCGTAAACGCCCTGGCCTGGGCTCCCGGCGGCAGGATCCTGGCGGCCATGCCCCATTCACCGGGAGTGAGGAGGCTCAACGCCGACCTGAGCGCTGACACCACATTCAATCCGGGCAGCGGCATATCGAACTCCGTCCAGCCCGATGGCGAACTCGACCGGATCAATGCCGTCGCCGCGCAGAGTGACGGCAAGGTGCTCGTGGGCGGCTCCTTCGGCAACTTCAGCGGGTTTGCCCGGCAGAACATCGTCCGCCTGAACGCCGACGGCTCCCTTGACGGCACTTTCTCCTCCCCGGTATTCACGGTGTTCAACTTCCGCAGCGAAATCTTTGCCATCGCGCTCCAGAGCGACGGCAAGATCCTCGTGGGGGGGCGCTTCTCCACCGTCAACGGCGTTCCCAGATCGACGCTGGTCCGCCTCAACGGCAACGGCACGGTTGACGAAACCTTTACCAGTCCGATCAACGACAGCGGCGGCGGGGTGTACACCATCCAACAGCTTGACGACGGCAGGGTCCTGGCGGGCGGCAACTTCCAGGTGCTTGAAGGGGCGGATATCTACAACAACCTGGCGCTCCTCAACCCGGACGGCAGCCGTGACACCTCCTTCGGCGGTTCAGTGACCGGCAACATCTACGCCTCCCTCACCGGCGACGCCCAGTTCCTGATCGGCGGCGCTTTCAGCGCAGTCAACGCAACGGCGCGTTACGGCCTGGCGCGTTTCCGGACCGCCGGCAGCGGTACGATCACCATCAACGGCGGGGCCGGCTACACGAAGCTCACAAAGGTTGAGCTACAACTGGGCTACTCCACCGGCGCCGACCGGATGAAGTTCTTCTACAACAACAAGAGCTGGACGGCCCCGGAGGCGTTCGCGGCCACCAAGAAGATCAGCCTGCCGGGCGGCGACGGCCTGAAGAGCGTCATGGTGTGCTACTCGGACGACGGGGGGACAACCTGGTCGGAGCCGTTTTCCGCCAGCATCGTGCTGGACACCAAACCGCCGGTCGGCGGAATCGTCATCGAGCAGGGCGCCGCCAGGACGCACAGCCCCAACCTCGGCCTGACCCTGTTCGCCACCGACGCCAACGGCGTCAGCCGGATGAGATTCAGCGCGGACGGCGTTCAATGGGGGGCGGACATGGCGTTCCAGGAGGCGTACACCTATTCCCTGCCCGAGCCGGCAGCGAACGGGGTGAAAAAGATCCATGTCCAGTTCCGGGACGCCGCGGGGCTGTGGTCCGCCACCTACAACGACAGCATCACCCTTGACAGCGGCTGGACCCCCCCCGAGGCCACCGGCAGCCTTACCCTCACCAGCGGCAAGGCAGGCGACTCCCCCGGTTACACCACGGCCGCATCGGTTCTCGTGGGAATGGTCCCGCCGGCCGGCGCCAACTATCTGAGCTTCAGCACCGACGGCGTCAAATGGAGCAGCTGGCAACCCGTTGCCGCGCAGAAAAAGCTCGGACTCCCCTCCGGCGACGGACAGAAAACCGTCTACGCGCGCTTTGCCGCCACCAAAACGGCGCCCCAGATCATTGCCGTCCATTCCGGCGGCATAACCCTGGACACCAAGGCGCCGGTGGGGAGCATTGCCATCAATAACGGCGCCTACTCCACCACCGACCGGAACGTCACCCTGAATCTGGCCGCAACCGACCAGAACGGCGTCGCCATGATGCTGGTAACCTGGAGCAAGGAGGTAACCCCTCAATGGGAGCCTTACGCCCCGACAAGGAACGTCACCCTGCCGGCGGGAGCGGGCACGAAAAAGGTGACGGTCAAATACAGGGATGCGGCCGGGAAGGTGTCCGCGACGTTTTCGGACACGATACTGCTGAAGTAAGCTTTGCGGGACGAGACATGAAAGGGCCGGCTTCCGCATGGGGCCGGCCCTCCGTTTGTGAACGACAGTTCCAATCGCAAAGTTTACACCAGGAGAAAAAATAATAACAGACTGTTTCTTTTGAATCGCAGCGAATATAGTGTAATCAAGGTAGCGCTACCTGAATCAAACAAACCGAGGTAAAAGTACAGAGAAACAGTTCCTGACAGTTTTTTCCAGAGGTAAGGAGGATGAATGACCGAGAACACTCCGCCGGGCTGCCTGGGGAACATAAGCGGATTAACCACGGGCTGCCGAAAACAGCCTGAGATACCCTGAAACGGGGAAAGCTGGTTAAAGAAACAAATGAGGCCCGCCATTACGGCGGGCCTTTTCGTTTTGCTACTGAAGCTCCTTCCCCCACAGCGCCTCCATCAGCCCCGACTTCCGTTCGACCCTGCGCGCGACGGCTCCAACGAACAGCTCCCTCCGCCCCCGGATCTCCACCCGTTCCCTGGCGCGGGTGATTCCCGTGTAGACCAGCTCCCTAGTCATGATCTCCGTATCATGGGGCGGGAGCAGCAGCATGACCCGCCCGAACTCGGATCCCTGACTCTTGTGGACCGTCATGGCGTAGACCGTCTCGTGGGGCGGCATCCTGAGGGGGGATACCGTCCTGACCCCGCCCCCGGAAACGGGGAAATGGACCAGCATCCTGCCGCCGGCATCGGGAAAGACGACTCCGATGTCGCCGTTGAAGAGCCTCAGATTGTAATCGTTGGCAATGACCATGACCGGCCGCCCCCGGTACCAGCACTCCAGCGGCTCCACCATCCCCCGGAGCGCCAGAACCCCCTCGACCAGGGCATTCACGGCCGCGGCGCCGTAGGGTCCCCTGCGCATGGCGCACAGCAGCCGGAATTCATCGAAGCGGGCCAGAGCCTCCTCCGGACCGGCGGCGTCCAGGTATGGGCCGAACCCCTCCGCGATGACATCACCCAGGACCTTTTTGAGCCCCTCAGGCGGTGGCACGTCTTGCCAAACCAGCTCCGGGCAGGTCCCCGACTCCATCAGTTCCAGAGCCCCGCGCCCCATCCCGTCATTGACCAGTCCGGCCAAAAGGGCGATGCCGCTGTCATCTCCGAAACGGTAGTTTCTCTTCAGCACGACCACCGAATCCGCAAGCGGCGGCGCTTCATCCGGAGAGGTCTCCTCCCGGAACCCGGCACCGGTGAGGGAGCCATACTCAGCGCTGAATTCCGCGCTGAAGAACTCGCGCCGGCCGGCGCCGCACATGTCACCCAGCACGGCACCCGCCTCCACCGAGGCAAGCTGGTCCCGGTCCCCCAGCAGGATCAGGCGGGCATCCGGTTTCAGCGCCACGGCCAGTCTGGCCATGAGCGGCAGATCCACCATGGAGGCCTCGTCGACAACGACCACGTCAAAGGGAAGGGGGTCGCTTTCCGAATGGCGGAAACGGCGGGACCCGTGACGGGCGCCCAGAAGGCGGTGGAGCGTGGAGACCTCCCGTGGTATCAGCTCCCTGACGCGCCCGCCGCAATCCAGGCTTTCCCTCATCCTGTCGATGGATTCCATGAGACGCGCCGCCGCCTTGCCGGTGGGGGCCGCCAGCGCGATACGCGGCGGCCGTTCTCCGGCCTGTTCCAGCAGCAACGCCAGAATCCTGACCACCGTGGACGTCTTGCCCGTTCCCGGCCCGCCGGAGATGACGCAGAACCGCTTCCGCAGCGCGGCCAGGACGGCCGCCAGTTGCCAGTCGATGCCGTCCCCCGCGGAAGGGAAGAGCCGGCGGACCCCGTCGGCGAGCACCGCCCGGTCCAGCGGTTCAGCCGGCTGGACGGCCCTTTCCAGGACGAAGCGCGCCAGGTCGCGCTCGTACTTCCAGTAGCGGTAGAGGTAGAGGCGGTCTTCCTCGTCGAGAACCAGGGGACGGAAATCGCCGGGGGAACCGACCACGACCGAGTTCCTCAGGCTTTCGCGCAATTCTTCCAGGGGGGGAAAACGGACCTCCTCCCCATCGATACGCAGATCCCTGGCCGCGATATCCGCCAGTTGGAGGCAGATACTGGCGTTGGCCAGCATGGCGCTGACCAGCGAGGCGACGCGCCCCGGAAGGGGCGAAGGATCGCCGGACTGCCGCGCGATGAAATCGGCGAAATGGCGGTCGATGGCAGTGAGTTCGAAATCCGTCAGCATCCTACCCCCCGGCCTCGATGAGGCATCCGGTCAGATCCTCCACCATCTCCCGGCGCGGCAGGTCGCGATAGATTCCGTACCGCTCCCCGTGGCGGGGGGAAATTCCGCGCAGGAAGAAGTACAGCACCCCGCCGAAATGGGAGGCGTAATCGTAATCCCTCACCCGCAGGGAGAGGTAACGGTTGAGGGCCACCGTATAGAGCAGGTACTGGAGCGGGTAGAGGTTGCGCTCCATCACCCTCCCGAGCGACTCGCCGCCGTAATCCTCCAGTCCGGAGCCCAGGTGGTTGGATTTCCAATCCACCAGGTAGTATCTGCCGTTGTGCCGGAAAATCATGTCGATGAACCCCCTCACCATTCCCCGCGTCGGCTTGAACCCCAGGGCGTCGCGAATCCGCTCCGGGTTGACCCCGGCTACCCTCCAGCCCCGTTTCACGAGACATCTCCCCAGCAGTTCCGGGGTGACGAACCGGAGGGGAAAGAAGAACTCGAACTCCGACAGCCAGCTCCCCCTCTCCAGTTCCGAAAGGGTAAAGGTTCCCTCCGGCGACGTGAGCGGCGTCGAGAGCACATCCTCCACCATCCGGCCGACAGGGGGGAGCCATGCCGCGCCGTAGCCCTGCTTTTCCAGCCCCTCCGCCACCAGGGAAGAGATGGCAGCCGGTTCCGGGTGACTGAAATCCACCCTTTCGAACAGGGCGTGCAGAAAGATTCCGGCGCGCGCGCCGCGGGGAAAGGTGAACATGGTGCGTTCCCCCGGAATCCCCGCCGTCGCGGCGTCGGGCGTCTCCTCCTCCCGGCCGGTTTCGTCCCGGTCCGGCAGTTCGGCCTGCCCCCTGCCATGGGCCGCGAACGAGGTAAAGCTGGAGACGTGCCAATCCGCCGTAACAGTCCCCTCGAACGTCCGGCAGACGGGCGCGGTCGTTACGCCTCTCCCGGTGAAGGGAAGCACGGCTTCGACCATCTCCGGCATCTGGGTCACGGAGACGCTCCCCCCGGAGCGGACGGCGACCTGATCCAGCCGTTCCAGTATCCGGCCATGGTCCAGGGCGAACACCACGTCCGCGAGGGCGCCGACCGGATCGTCGCCTTCGCAGGTCGCCGGGTCGGCGTGCAGGAGGTAGGAGATGGGCGATGTTTCCGGCCGGTTTCTACCGGTTCTGTCCGTGATCTTCCCGGCGCAGAGGTAACAGCGGTACCGCGCCCTGGTCAGCGCCACGTAGAGCAGGCGCAGATTCTCGGCAAGCGACTCCTTCCGGGCAAGGGCGCGATGCGCCTCAAGCTCCGGAGACCCGTAATCCAGGACCATTTCTGAACCCTCGTGGAAAGCCGCTATCCCGTCGTAGTTCCCGACCCCGCCCCAGAGGAAGGGGCAGAAGACCACCGGGTATTCCAGTCCCTTCGACACGTGAATGGTCACGATCCTCACCGCTTCATCGTCGGTCTCCAGCCGGATCTGGTACTCCTCGGACTGCTCGTTCCCCGCGATCCGCTCGCCAAACCAGGTGAGGACCCCCTCGGCTCCCCTCCCCCTCCCGCGGGACGCGCCGTGGATCAGTTCGAAGCAGTGCAGCAGGTTGGTCAGCCGCCGTTCGCCGTCCGGGAAGCGCAGCAGGCGGCCGCGGATCCCCTCACGCTCCATGAGGGAGCGGCCCATGGCCATGAAACCCCGTTCGAGCCAGATCCGGTGGTGCTCCCGGAACAGTTCCAGGCAGTTCTCCCAGGCCGCCTCATCCCCGTTGAGCAGGGCAATGTCGTTCCCGTTCCTCCCCATGATGTCCGTCACCAGGGCCGCCCGCACCCTGGATTCGCTGCCGGGGTCGGCGAGGGCGCGCAGCAGGGTCAGGAGCTGAGCCGCCTCGTCCGTGGCGAAAACGGTCATGTCGCTACGCATGACCGAGGGAATTCCCAGCTCTCCCAGGGCCTGGCGGATCATGGCCGCCTGGCGGTGGCTCCGGACGATCACGGCGATGTCTTGCGGCGCCAGCGGCCGCCCCTCCACCGTCACGGCCTCTTCTCCATCCGGCCTGAGCAGGCGGGCGATTTCCGCGGCAACTGCCGCGGGGATGAGCCGGTTGGCGCCCCCCACGTTGAGCGGCCTGCCGTCGAGGGAGGGGGGGAGGCACCAGAGCTGCAGCCCGGACGCGTCGCTGCTGCCGCTGGCGAGGGTTTTCCCGGAGTCGACCCGGGCCGCCGTGATCGGGTGATAGCCGATGCGGTCATAGAGGAAGGGGGGGACAGCGGAGTCGAAAATCGTGTTGAAGGCGGTGAGGAGACGCGGGGTCGAACGCCAGTTCCTGGTCAGGGTGAACCGCCTGTCCGGGGGCGCGTCGGCGGCGGCCTGCATGTAGGCGAAGATGTCCGCCCCGCGGAAGCTGTAGATGGCCTGCTTCGGGTCGCCGATGAGAAACAGCGGCAAGTCCGACCCGGCGTAGATCTTCCTGAAGATGTCGTACTGCACCGGGTCCGTATCCTGGAACTCATCGATGAGGGCGGCCCGGTATCTCTCCCTGAGGGCGGACGAGAGGAGGGGGCCGTTTTCGGAACACAACGCCTCGTGGAGGTTGTTCAGCAGATCGTCGAAGAAACGGATGTTGCGCTCCCGCTTCCGCCGCCGCAGCCGTTCCCGGCAGAAGGAGACCAGCTCCCACTTCAGGGCCAGAAAGCGGTCCTCCACGAGTTCCAGGAGCCGCTGGCAGCAGTCGAAGAAAACGTGCCCCGGAACCGGTTTGCCCTGCTTTGTTCCTTCGTTGATCCCGGATGCGCTGAATCTTGTGAACCCGGAAAAGAGATCGTAGGGGTTCCCCCCCGCCACGAACGAGTCCATGGCGCCGAACAGCCCGGGGAGCAGATCCGGCCGGTAGGTGTCGATTGATCGGCGCAGTCCCCGGTCGGTGGTGATGATCTCCCGGATTGCCGCGCCCGCCCCTGCCCACACATCCACCACTTCTCCGTAGGCAGCCAGGCAGGCGTCTTCCATGGCCGCGATCCCGGTTTCGTCATAGCGGGGAATGATTCTCCGGCCGGAATTGACGGAGATCTCCCGGAGAAATTTCATGAAACAGTCGCGGTCATAGCCGTTGCGCAGCGCGTACCCCAGAAGGGGCGCCGGCTCGCGGAAGAACCGCATGCGCCAGAAATCCTCCACCATTTCCCGCATCAGCGGCGCCTGGTCGGTCACCAGCTCCATCTCGTACGGGGAACCACTCTCGAAGGCGCTTTCCTGCAGGGCCCGCAGGCAGAAGCCATGGATGGTGAAGACCGCCGCCGTATCGAAGGAGACGAGAGCCCGGTTCAGCAGATCAACGGCTTCCCCGCCACCGTCGCCGGCCACCTCCGTCCTCTCCCTCAGCCCGGCGAGAAAGGGATCGTCGCTCGCCGCACCCTCCAGTACCGAGAGGGCCTCGCGGATCCTGGCGCGGATCCGGCCGCGCAGCTCCTTGGTGGCCGCCTCGGTATAGGTCACCACGAGGATCTGTTCCGGCGGCAGCGCCTTTTCCAGCAGCAGGCGCAGGTAGAGGCAGGCGATGGCGTAGGTCTTCCCCGTCCCGGCGCTGGCCTCGATCAGGTTCATGCCGGACAGCTCGATATTCAGATGTTCCAGTTCGATCATGCCGTTGTCCTGGCCGGATAGTAGCACGGATGGTTTTCAGGTGAAACCTTTCAAAACCTGAAATGTCACACAAAGGCACGAAGGCACAGGGACACGCAGTTTCAAGGAAAAACTTGAATCAGTCTCCCCCTCCCTTTGACGGGAGGGGGGTGGGTGAAGCCGCAACCGGCTGACATTATGGCGGCATCCCCCCCACCCTGACCCTCCCCCGCCAAGGGGGGAGGGAATTTCGCCCGACCTTTGCGAAAGCCCGCCTGAAAGAGATCAGTTCCGGGTTTTCCGCCCTTCTCTGCGCCTTCGCGGCTTCGCGTGAGACCGGTTTTTATTTATAAAGGTTCAGCATGAA
>CAZRPI010000115.1:0-6468 GCA_964601865.1 uncultured Pelobacter sp.
TAAACTCAGCCCTTCGGGCTTCAGACAGTATCGGCTGTTGACGCTCCATTGCGCCTGGAATTACGACGCAATAGCCCTGATGCGCTCTCTCCGGCAGCCTGCAACTGCCGTTTCCAGGATAAACAGCTTGGGGATCAGGGATGATATTTTGTATACTGAACCATGCCGCTTTTATCTTTCCCCCTGTACAGGAGAAAAATCATGAACAGTATGCTGGTGGCAGCCGTCGCTCTTGTCTCGGTCCTGTTCTCATGCGCTTCATCCCATGCGGCCGATTTTTTCGGCGCGACCGTTACCCCCCGGGAAACTACGACCAGCTCCTGGAAAGCCGGGGTAAGAGGAGTGCGGCCGATCGTTGAAACGGTTCCCGTGACCTCTCCCGCGGCTCAGTACGGGCTGAGGCAGGCAGACGTCATCCTTTCCGTCAACGGTGAAAGTGTCAGGGATACCGCGGAACTGAAACGTTTCACAGCCGACACCCTTTCCGTGCTGGTGCTGAGAGGCAGCGCAAGGATGATTCTGACAATCGACAGGAAAGCAATCGAAAAAGAAAAGGAAGAAAAGGAAGCGGAAAAGAAAAAACGGGAAAGCGCGGCCCAACCCAAGGCTGAATCTCCGGTTCAGGAAGATGCCAACGGGGGGCAGACCGAAAACGGCAACAGCCAACCGGTTATCTTCAACGACCAAACGCTTTTCCAGAGGGCCAACCCCACTAACCCGAACGAACCGGTCTCCGATGACGGAAAAGCCGGCAAGAGCAGAAAACAGAAAAAACCCGAGAGCGGCGCCGATAGCCCTGATCCGTGACGGGCGCCGCTCCATCCGCGTTTTCATGACCCACCCGGGAACCGGTTGCGCCGGAGTGAGCGGATGAATTATTTCCGCTCCCCGGCATGCGGTATCGAATGTCTTTCCCCGGATTCATCCCCTGCCATATAAGTGATTTTCCCGCGTTCCGTCCGACTCTCTCGCCATTTTCCGGTTGATTCACGGGACGCGCGGAACCGGGTGACCCATGCCGGGACAAACTCCGGGACCGTGAATGATTCCGCCGGGATCGCGGCTTGCATCTTACCGTATCGGGAGGGATACTCTACCTATGGGGGCCGGAGTTGCCACGGGCCTGCGGAACCTGCGATTCCCGCATACCGGCTGTTGTTCCCAAAGGGGGATTGGAGTGGGAAACTTTTCCCTTGTTTTCACCGGAATGAAATGGTGCGTGAAGCAACGCCGCCCGCTGCTGTTGACGTGCTTTTTCGCCATGGCGGCGCTCTGCCGCACTCACCCCGTCATGGCCGTTCCGGCCGAGCCCGCCATCAATGACGGCCCCGCGGCTCAAGGCGGCCCGATGGTGTCCGCATCCCCGTCCGGCGGAGCTTTTTCCGCGGTGACGCCCCTTGCGGGAGAGGCGTATCAGACCACCATCCTGGGGAGGAAAATCGCCATTCCCGCCCGTGACAGGGACAACACCCTGGCCCTGACCCTGGGGGTGAACGCCTACAGCCCCGGGCTGGGCGGCGACAGCGTGCTCCCCATAGCCGCCCTCTACTGGCGGCGGCGCTGGGAAAGCTGGTGGACCAGGGATGTGATCGGCCTGTTCGTCAACGAGATGGATGTGGCGAAGAGTTTCGGCCGCTTTCAGCTCCTCGGGCATCTGGACAACAATACGGTTCCCTCCGCTGATACCGATATCAGGGACGGGAGGGAGGTCAGGGCCAGTTCCGTTACCTGGGGAACCGTTTCCGGCTGGCTGGGCGTCGGATACCGGGTTCCCGTGGCGCCATGGCAGGCGGATAACGACTTCCGGATGCAGCTCTTCTACCACGCCGGCTATTTTTACGACAAGCGGACGAACGACACGGGCGGCAGCGTGCACCTCCCGCCCGACACCTTTGTCCACGGCCTGCGGATACGGGTGCGGTATGACGGCCTGCTGCGCAACATCATGGAATTACCCCATGAGGGGTGGGCCTGGGGCGGGGATCTGGAACTGACCAGGAGGGACCGGTGGTCAGACAGTTCTTTCGGGAATCAGCTCTTTAGTAAGAGTGATACCAGGGACTATCTCAAGTTTTCCGGGTACGTGATCGCCGCCAGGGGGATTCCCGGCCTGTCCGAACGTCACCGTTTCATCGGATATCTTCATGGCGGGGTTTCACCCATGGGGAGACTGGACCGTTTCTCCGCCTTCCGGGCCGGTGGTGGCCCCTTTCCCAACGAGAGCGACGACCTCTACCGGCTTCCCTACCCCGGCGCCCTGTTCAACAATTTCGGCGTCACCGACTACGTGGTGGGAACGCTGGAGTACCGCTGCCAGCTGGCATTCTTCCTCTATCTGCATCTGCGCGGAACATTCGCCTGGGGGGGGAACCGCCCCGACTACGCCAAAAGCCAGGAGCTGAGGCTCAGGCTCAGATCCTCAGACGGAGAGGCGTTTTCGGCGGGATTGACCAGCGGGTTCATCGGCAATTCGCAGCTCTACCTGGAATACTCCTACGACGGCAAGATGCTGCGCAACGGTACGGGGGGAAACAGCTTCATGCTGCTGTGGTCGAAGTCGTTCTAAGGCGGAGACGGTCACCTGGAGTTCCCCGACCTTCGTCTGTCATGGAGTAAACCTTAACTGCAGTGGAACGCGGATGACGCTGATTATGCGGATGCACGCGGATTTCAGAATGTTTTTCCCCCCTGGTTTTATCCGTGCAGATCCGCTTATATCAGATGTGATCCGCGTTCCATTGCTTTTAAATTTATTTGTTTGATTCCGGCTCCGCTGGCAAGAGCCGCTGCAGCGCCTTCCTGGCCGCCCCGATGATATCCTCGAAAGACGTTCCCCTGACCATACAGGTAAGTTTGTAATCCGGCGTGAAGCGGTAAGTTTTCGGTTCGTTCCTCATCATGGTGATGATCGTGTCCGGAGGGGCTGGCGTACGGGGGTGGAAGGCGATCACCACCTGGCTGCCGTCGTAGTCGATCTGGCGCACCAGCAGCTTCTTCAGCATGATGCGCAGCTTCATGGTCTCGAACAGGTAGGTGGTGGCCAGTGGGTAGGCGCCGAAGCGGTCGGTGACCTCGTTCTGGATATCCAGCACGTCCTCCTCGCTTTCCGCCTGGGTCAGCTTCTTGTAGATCACGAGCCGGTGGTTGGTGTCGCTCACGTAGGTCTCGGGGATGAAGGCGGGCACCCTGAGATTGATCTCCGGCTCCACATGTTCCGTCATTTCCTCGCCCCTCATCCTGCAGATGGTCTCTTCCAGCATCTGGTTGTACAGCTCGAAGCCGATCTCCGTTACCGTGCCGGACTGGCGGCTGCCGAGCATGTCACCCGCGCCGCGGATCTCCATGTCGTGGGTCGCGATGCGGAAGCCCGCGCCCAGTTCGGAAATCTCCTGCAGGATCTTGAGCCGCTCCCTGGCATCGGAGGTGATGGAACCCTCGCCGGGAATGAGCAGATAGGCATAGCCGCGCTGGCTGGAACGGCCAACCCTGCCGCGCAGCTGGTAGAGCTGGGAGAGGCCGAACCGGTCGGCGTGGTCCACGATCAAGGTGTTGGCGTTGGGGATGTCCAGCCCCGATTCGATGATGGTGGTGCAGATCAGCAGGTTGGTCTCGCCGCGCATGAAGCCGAGCATGACCTTTTCCAGTTCCTGTTCGGCCATCTGCCCGTGTCCCACGGCGATTCTGGCTTCGGGGATCAGGGACGCGATCAGTTCGGCGCGCTTGGCGATGGTCTGGACCCGATTGTGCACGAAGAATACCTGTCCGCCGCGGCGCAGTTCGCGCAGCACCGCTTCCCGCACCAGTTCCTCGGAGAACCGGGCCACGAAGGTCTTGACCGCCAGCCGGTCCACCGGCGGGGTGTCGATGATGGAGAGGTCGCGGATGCCCATCATGGACATGTACAGGGTGCGGGGGATGGGGGTGGCGGTCAGAGTCATGACGTCCACGACCGCCCGGAATGCCTTCAGCCGCTCCTTGTCCTTCACCCCGAAACGTTGTTCCTCGTCGATGATCAGCAGTCCCAGGTCCCTGAAGGCCACGTCCTTCTGCAGCAGGCGGTGGGTGCCGATGACGATGTCGATGTCCCCCTTCTTGAGCCGCTCCAGGATGGCCTTCTGCTCCTTGGGGGTGCGGAAGCGGGAGAGCGCCTCCACCGTGACTGGATAATCCCTGAGTCGGCCGTGAAAGGTCTCGAAATGCTGCTGCGCCAGGATGGTGGTGGGCACCAGGACCCCCACCTGCTTGCCGTCCAGCGCGGCCTTGAAGGCGGCCCGCAGGGCCACCTCGGTCTTGCCGTACCCCACGTCACCGCACACCAGACGGTCCATGGGGCGGGAATTCTGCATGTCGGCCAGGACGTCATGGATGGCGGAAAGCTGGTCCGGTGTTTCCTCCCAGGCAAAGGACGCCTCGAACTCCCGGTACATTTCATCCGGTGGCGAGAAGGAGAACCCCTCGCAGATCTGGCGTCTGGCATAGATCTCCAGCAGTTCTCCCGCCAGTTCCTCGATGGCCTTTCTGGCTTTTCCCTTGGTTTTTTCCCAGGATGTTCCCCCCAGTTTGTCCAGGGAGGGCGAGCTTCCCTCGGGACCCACGAATCGCTGCACCAGCCCCAGGCGATCCACCGGCAGGTAGAGCTTGTCGCCGCCGCTGTACTCCAGCAACAGGAAGTCGCCGCCCACGCCGCTGACGCTAATGTGCTGCAGACCGCGGTACAGACCGATGCCGTGGTCCACGTGCACCATGTGGTCCCCTGGCTTGAGTTCGGCCAGGGACGACAGGATCTGCTTCTTGCGCAGATCGGAAACCCCGCGCCGCCGCACCCGTTTGCCGAACAGCTCCTCCTCGGCGATGAGCGCCAGGCGGGCTTCCGGCAACCTGAAGCCCCGCGAGATGTCACCAAGAAGGATGGTGACGGTAGCGGGTAGAGACGCATTGCCACGCGGCTCTGCAGCCACTACCTCGTTGAAGCGAGACTCGCTGATGTCGCATGAAATGTCGTAGGGCGCCAGGAGCTGGCTCAATCGCTCGGCCTGGGCCGTCTGATGGCAGGCGATCAGAACCCTGAAACCGGTGTCGAGCCACTCACGGATGGTACGGGAGAGGGGGGCCAGGGCGTGGGTGGCTTCCCTGGATACGGTTACGCGCAGCCCGGTATTGTCCAGGCAGGGAATGACGAACTGTTCCGGAGCGTTCGTCTCTTCCAGGAGTAGACCGGACAGTTCCAGGCGGGCCCGCCCCCCCATCAGTGCGCGGAGTTCATCTCCCCCGAGGTACAGCTCCGGCCGGGGAGAGTGGGGGAGCCCGGCCAGCCTTGCCCCGGCCTCGGCCTCGGCCAGCTCGAGCTCAAGGCGCTCGACGGCCCCATGGATCGCCTCCGGGTCCACCAGCGCCAGGCAGGCCCCGGGCGCATAGTCGAAGATCGTCTCGAGTCCGGGATGCAGCAGGGGCTGGAGGTGTTCGACCCCCCGGAAATAGACGGCATTGTTGAGGTCCTCCAGGACTTCCCGCCGTCGGTTGGCCGGGATCTCCAGGTCGTCGCAGCATGACTTCAGGGCCGGCGCGATGTTGGACAGGACCTCATCGGTCAGAAGCACTTCCCGCGATGGGAGCAGTACCAGTTCGTTGATCGGGTGGAGCGATCTCTGGGTCAGGGGATCGAAGGAACGGATCGTCTCCGCCGTGTCGCCGAAGAATTCGATCCGTACCGGGGCGGTCATGTTGGGAGGGAAGATGTCCAGGATGCCGCCCCGTACGGCGAACGTTCCCCGATCCTCGACCAGCGGTACACCGACATACCCCATTTTGACCAGTTTCCCCAGCAGTTCGTCCCGTTCGAATTCCTCTCCGCTCACCAGGTAGCAGGATGCCTCGTTGAGGACCCGGCGGCCGATAACCCGCTGCATGGCGGCAAGAACCGGCATGACCGCCACCCGGGCCAGGCCGTTCTGCAGGCGGAACAGCGTGTCCAGGCGGGCTCCTGAGACATCCGGGTGTGGAGACGCCTCGGAAAAGGGGGCCATATCCCAGGCGGGAAACGGAAGCGGCGTGTTTTCGGACGAGCCGAAAAAAACGAGCTCGCGGGCAAATTCATCGGCGCTCTCCTGGTCCGCGGTCAGCACCAGCAGGTTGAGGGTGGAGGCTTTCAACAGCTCGGAAACAGCGAATGCCGGGGCTGATCCCTTCAGGCCGGGAATTGCCAGGCGACCGCCGCCGCGCTGCAGGGCATCCGGAATCTGCCTGGTCAGTGATAAAAATGATGGGGTAATCGAAGGTGTCATGTGAAACGGGTTAATTCCTGATTGCAGTCAGGTTGACGCGTCTGATAGCCGTAGAGACGCATTGCAATGTGTCTCTGCCGCGTCAACATGAATTAAATTGCTAATCAGAATGGTAAGACCGGTCAAAGTCTATTGCGCGGAGCCGCCTTGATTTTGGGTTTGCCGTTTTCAACCGTGACGCGGAATG
>CAZRPI010000115.1:6568-7736 GCA_964601865.1 uncultured Pelobacter sp.
TTGCGCGGAGCCGCCTTGATTTTGGGTTTGCCGTTTTCAACCGTGACGCGGAATGAAAGGTTGTCGGTTCCCAGTCTGGCGACAAGGGCCGGTTTGCATTTTTCAATGGTGGCCGCAACCATTTCACGGGTCAGGGACTCGAACGGCAGGTGACAGTTCTTGCGCGCCTCACGGAATTCGTTGAACAGGCGGTCCAGTTCGCGGTTGTCGGACGGCGGCCCGGTCTCCGTCCGTTGGGTGTCGGCGGCGGCGCGTTCCCGGCGGCGCAGGTCACCGATGAATCTGTCGCGGGAATACCTCCCGTCCTCAATCAGGCGCAGGATACGGTTCCAGTGTTCCCGATAGGTGTTGAGCCGGGCCGTCAGCATGTTGTACTTATGCTTGAGCATGGTGTTCGTTATGGTCGTGGTTGCGTAGCTTCGTACGATTCTGTCCACCTCGTCAAGCAGCTGTACGGGTTCGCGCTTTTCCAGGCCGATGAAGTACTGCTCATACCTGGTGATCAGGGTCGTCAGCTGACGCTCAAAATGTGACAGATCGTCGATTAGAGACATGGGGGGCTTCCCGGCTAATGGGGTCGGTGTGAAGAGAAACGATTATATCCAAAAGGGGATGCAAGTAAAGAGCTAATCGACGCAATTGACTTGACGCTGATTCCCTCATCGAATAAACTGTCTGACCCATAAGGTTGTATTAAGACTCGTTTATGGCAGGGATGGGTATATTCATGAAAAATGTCGCGGCAATTGTTCTGGCAGCTGGTAAGGGTACCCGCATGAAGTCGGGGCTGGTCAAGGTCCTGCACCCCATTGCCGGCCGGCCAATGATCGACTGGCCCCTGGAAGCCGCACGCTCCGCGGGCGCCACGCCGGTGGTGATGGTTGTCGGGCATCAGGCCGACGCGGTGCGGAAGAGATTCGACGGTCAACCCGATGTTCTGTGCGCGCTCCAGGCCGAGCAGTTGGGAACCGGTCATGCGGTTTCCTGCGCCTCGGGGGCGCTGGAGGAGTTTTCGGGGACCGTGCTGATCCTGTGCGGAGATACGCCGCTGTTGCGGGGCAGTACCCTGTCCGATCTGCTGGCCTTTCACCGTTCCCGCGTTGCCACCGTTACGGTTCTGACCGCGGATCTGGAAAACCCTCATGGTTACGGCCGCGTCGTGAGGGAC
>CAZRPI010000115.1:7836-10797 GCA_964601865.1 uncultured Pelobacter sp.
GCCGCCCGGATACTGCGGCGTCGCATCAACCGGGATCTCATGTTTTCCGGCGTGTCCCTGGTGGACCCGGAGCACACCTATATCGATCATGGCGTGAGCATCGGGGCCGACACGGTCGTCCATCCCAACTGTTCCATAAGCGGCCGGACGGTGGTGGGAAAAGGCTGCGTGATCGAGAACGGCGCATCCATATGTGACTGTAGCATCGGAGACGCCTGTCGCATCAAGGCCGGTTCGGTGCTGGAGCAATCCGAACTGTGCAACGAGGTGACCGTCGGTCCCATGGCGCATCTGCGCCCCGGCAGCGTGCTGAAGGATCATGTCAAGGTCGGCAATTTCGTGGAGACGAAGAAGGCGGTTCTGGGGGAAGGGTCGAAGGCATCCCATCTGACCTATCTGGGTGACGCGGAAATCGGCCGCGACGTGAATATCGGCTGTGGAACCATTACCTGCAATTACGACGGGGTTGCCAAACATCGCACGGTTATCGGTGATGGCGTGTTCGTCGGCAGTGATGTGCAACTGGTGGCCCCGGTCACGGTGGGTCGGAACGCTCTGATCGCGGCCGGAACTACCGTTACGCTGGATGTACCCCCAGACTCGCTGGCCATCAGCCGGGTTCCCCAGGTCAACAGGGAAGGATGGCGAAACCGGAAGAAAAAGTGATTTTCACGCCACCCGAGAGTGATATGCGGAGGTAAACGAGAGAACGCCTGTGGCCGAACCAACTCCCAATACTGCCGAGAGTGTCAGGATCCTGATCGTCGAGGACGATCGCGGCCTTGCCGATCTGATGGCCTCAATCCTTACGGATGGGGGGGGATATGAGTGCCGGTGCTGCTTCAACGGGAGCGACGCTCTGGCCCTCCTGGAATCGGACGAGTCGCGGCTGGTCATACTTGACTACTCCCTGCCGGATATGACCGGGGCGGCATTCGTCGAGAGAATGCGGATGGCCGCGGGAAACATTCCCTTCATCATTGTCACCGGCAAGGATGACGCCAGTCTGGCGGTTGAGATGATGAAAACCGGGGCCTATGATTATCTGCTCAAGGACATCTCCTTTCTCGACCGTCTTCCCGCGGTCGTAACCCGGACCATCCAGGAGGCCGAGACCAGGGAACGTCTGGAACTGGCCAAGCAGTCGCTGCGCCTGAGTGAGGCCAGACTGGCCCGCGCCCAGAAAATCGCCCGTATGGGGAGCTGGGAGTGGGATCTCCGTCAGGGTGACATTTTCTGGTCCGACGAGCTTTACCGCATCTTTGGGTTCAGTCCCGGCGAACCTGAAAAAATCCGGATGGACTGGATTTTCCGTCTGATCAACTCCACCGACCTTCCCGCCTTCAAGAGAGATATCCTGTACTCAGTAAAGAATCACCACCCCTTCAACATCGTCTACCGCACCAGATCCGGCAACGGCGACGAGCTGGTTGTCAACATCCAGGGTGAGGTGGAGACCGGAGAAGACGGCAGGGCCCGTCTTGTCTCGGGTACGGTTCTGGACATCACCGCCCGGATCCGGGCCGAGAGCGAGATCCGGCAGCTGATCAACTACGATACGCTCACCGGACTCCCCAACCGCAATCTGCTGCATGACCGTATCAGGGAGGCCATTGCCCAGGCTGGCCGGGAGGGCAGTCTCGTCTGGGTCATGAGCCTGGATCTGGACCGTTTCAAGGGGATCAACGATACCCTGGGCCACCGTTTCGGGGACAAGCTGCTCCAGGAGGTGGCCAGGCGCCTGGCGGCCTGTGTGCGTGAAAGCGATACCCTGGCCCGTCTCGGCGGTGATGAGTTCGTCGTTGTCCTGAACGGGGTGGTGAGTGAGAAGGATGTGACCACCGTTGCCAACAAGATTCTGGCGTTCATCTCCGAACCGATATCCATTGACGGGCACGAACTCTACATCACCGTCAGTATCGGCATCGTCGCCTACCCGATGGACGGTGAGGACGGACATACCCTTCTGAAGCACGCCGACGTCGCCATGTACAAGGCAAAGGAACAGGGTAGCAACAACTTCTATTTCTTCTCCCAGGATCTGAACATCAAGGTCGTGGAACGGATGACCCTGGAAAACTCCATGCGCAAGGCTCTGGACCGGAACGAATTCTTCCTCCTGTACCAGCCCCAGGTGGACGCCGGTACGGGGCGGATCATCGGGGTTGAGGCGCTGCTGCGCTGGAACCATCCCGACATGGGGCTGTTAAGGCCCGACAGGTTCATCTATCTGGCCGAGCAGACCGGTTTTATCGTAGCGCTCGGCGAATGGGCGCTGCTGAACGCCTGTCGCCAGAACAGGGAGTGGCAGAATCAGGGCCTTCCCCCGGTGCGGATATCGGTCAACCTCTCGGGAAAACAGTTCGGGCAGCAGCGGCTGGACGAGACGATCTCGGCAATTCTGTGGGAAACCGGATTGGACCCGCAATGGCTGGAGCTTGAGATCACCGAGAGCGCCATCATGAAGAACGCCGAGCAGAACATCGCCATCCTGCGCAAACTGAAGGAGATGGGCATTGCCCTTGCCATTGATGATTTCGGCACCGGTTATTCCTCTCTCTCCTACCTGAAACATTTCCCCATCACGCGCCTGAAAATCGACCGCTCCTTTGTGCGGGACATTACCGCAAACCCCGATGACGCGGCCATCGCCGAGATCATTATCGCCATGGCCCAGACCCTGAAACTGGGGGTCATCGCCGAAGGGGTGGAGACCAGGGCGCAGATGAATTTTCTCTCCTTCCACAACTGTTCGGAGATGCAGGGCTACCTGTTCAGCCCGCCCCTTTCCGCCGATCAGTTCGCCGGTCTGCTCGGAAACGGACTCAACAACGGTCTGCTCTGCTGATCACTCCGGCCGGTTGATAGGTGTGTTCAAAATTTCCCGCGTTCCTCCTTTATCCGGTTATATGCGTTTTAGCAATACAGACCTTGATCTTACCTCTTTTGTTACCCTCTTTT
>CAZRPI010000116.1:0-10790 GCA_964601865.1 uncultured Pelobacter sp.
CGGATGTCCGGATTGAGCTGCGCTATGCGACAGACCACAACTTTGTCGGGGAAAAGATCGACGGCTACCTGCAACCCAGGCCGATCCTGAGCCGGGAGGCGGCGGTGGCGCTGAAGAAGGTGCAGGAGGAACTGCGGCGCTTCGGACTCGGCCTGAAACTGTACGATGCCTACCGTCCCCAGCGGGCGGTGGATCACTTTGTGCGCTGGGCCGGGGACCTGAAGGACACCAGGATGAAGGGAGAGTTCTACCCAGGAGTCAGGAAGGAGGATCTCTTCCGGGACGACTACATCGCCTACAGGTCGGGCCACAGCCGCGGCAGTACGGTTGATCTTACCATTGCGGCCCTTGGCGGAGGGGCCGTCCGTGAACTGGATATGGGGAGCGGGTTCGATTTCTTCGGGCCCGAGTCGTGGCCGGAGTACGGAGGCATCACCCCGGAACAGCGGGCACACCGGATGCTGCTGCAGACCGTCATGAAGAAAAACGGCTTCAGACCATACCCCAGAGAGTGGTGGCATTTCACGCTGGAAAACGAGCCCTATCCTGACACCTACTTCAATTTTCCGGTGCAATGAGCTGAAACGGATAAGGCCGGGAATCTCCCGGCCTTATCCGTTTTATATGCGGTTCTGTTTTCTACGGAGCCGATACCGGTTTCGGCACCCTGGTCACATTGGATCGCCCCTTTTCACCGGTGTAGAAAACCGCCAGTCTGACCGGCTCTTTTCCCAGGTTCCTGCCGTTGTGCGCCAGGTTCTGGACCTCGACAATGGCATCCCCCTGCTTGAAGGTCAGGTTTTTGCCGTCAGCCAGTTCCACCACCAGCGTTCCGGACACGACATAGGCGTAGACCGGCACGGTGTGCAGGTGCCACCCGGTTTCGGCGCCGGGAGGAAAGTCCACGGTCAGGGCGGTCACTTCCGGCTTGTCGGTTCTAAGGTAGGTGTGCGGCTGGCCGTTGCCGGCGATGCCGGTTACGAGAATCGTCCTGGCGCTGACCTTGCCGACATAGTCGTCGGCACGAACAACGGCGGTTGTTGAAAGCAGAAAGGTTAGAATGATGCCGATTCTGAACAGGCGGGAACTCATGTTTGCTCCTTTCGGTGTTGACGGGGTGAAACCATCCGGTCTCGCTGCGGATGGTATGCAGCGAATTTTGGGGCAGATCAGGGGAGGTGTTCCGGTGCGGTGGCTGTGGCCAGAAAAACCGGATAAACTCGATTACCCCTGTCAATTTCCGCGACCCTGGAGATGGTAACGTCTGTGAAGCCCGACTGACCAAGTATGCCGGTGAACTCCTCATGGCTGAAGCCATGGTGGAACACACCGGTGGGGTCCGCGTGAAAACTGCCGTCCTCCGTTTCCAGGTCAGCAATGGCAATCCGGCCTCCGGGGTGCAAAAGGTTGCGGAGCCTGGTCAGCAGCGGAACGATTTCAGGGATGTGGTGCATGGTCATGGCGCTGGCTATGAGATGGTAACGTCTCCCGGAGAGTTCGCCTTTCTCCGGATTGAACAGTTCCACTTTCACATTTGCATATCCCTGCTCCCTGGCTTTGGCGGCCAGGCGTTCGAGCATTTTCGGGGAACTGTCCACCCCAGCGATGCTTCCCAGGAGGGGCGCCAGGTTCAGCGTCACCAGGCCGGTTCCACACCCGAAATCCATGGCGTCCCAGGTCCTGGAGAGAGGCTGGGACCTGGCAATGGCAGTGGCTATCTCCCCCGCCAGTTTGACGCGGTGAGGATTCTCATCCCAGGCCGCTGCCATTGCATCGAAATTTCTCTGTCCAGTCATCGTCAACCCTGAATAAATATTTTGGTGTTCAAACTGCGGCTACAGATCGTATTCCGATGAGTAGGACTCGGCAAGCGGCCGGTCCAGGATCTGCGCCACAACCCTGCAGTGATCCAGCACGAAAGTGTTTGATGATGCCTCACCTTTCGGTGTGCTCCGGTATTGTTCCACAGCCGCCTGCAGGGCGGATACGGCTATGACCGGACAGTGTATTTTCTCTTCCGGAAAGTCAACGAGCGCACCTGTGATGGAATGCTCGCTCAGCTCAAGGACTTTGTCGAGCGGCTGACCCATGACCAGTTCGGTGACGACGGACGACGTGGCAACCGTTGTATCACACCCCTCGATCAGAAACCGGATGTCCTGTACCACATCATCATCGATCTTCATGAAAAATATGAATCTGTCGTCGCATCCCGGATCACCGGCCTGGATTACCACATTGGCATCGTCAAGCAGTCCGACATTGCGAGGATTGCACGCATGTTCGCTAAACTTTCCATCTCCCATGTATCAGTGTTCTCCTTGTCTCGTTTAAGTAATCACCGCTCCCGGTGGTAGTTCAATTGTCCTGACGCCATTACCCCCATAGGGGGCGGATTGATGCACGCTGAAGGATTAATTTGCACCTTTATCTTCAGTGAAGGCAAGAACTTTTTCAAATGCATCCACCATGGCTTTCGCGGCCGGACTCTCGCTGATTTCGGCCATGAAAGGTCTGCCGTCGTCAGCGGCCGCGACCATTGCCGGATCGATCGGTATGCTTCCGAGAAACGGTATGCCCATCTCCTCCGCCAGTCTTTTGCCCCCGCCGCTCTTGAAGATGTCCACCTCCTTGTTGCAATGGGGACAGACAAAGCCGCTCATGTTCTCGATTATGCCGATTATGGGCAGATTCAGGTGTCGACAGAAGGTTACCGATTTGCGCACATCCATCAGGGCCAGATCCTGCGGGGTGGTGACGATGACCGCGCCGTCTACGTTCTGGAGCAGTTGGATGATCGAGAGCGGCTCATCTCCGGTGCCGGGGGGGCAATCGACCACCAGGTACTCCAGTTCTCCCCACTCGACCAGGGAGAGGAGATCCCTGATCACGCCATGCTTGGCCGGACCGCGCCAGACCAGGGCCTCGGAATTGTCCTCCAGCAGCAGGCCGACCGACATGACTTTCAGGGTATCGTTGAAGGCGACCGGCGTCATGCGCTCGTCCTGCATGATCGGGGCCTTGCCTTCCATGCCCAGGAGGGTTGGAATGCTGGGGCCGTGCAGGTCGGTGTCCAGCAGCCCGGTTTTCAGGCCTTTGCGGGATATCGCTACGCTGAGGTTGGCTGCCACGGAACTCTTGCCCACTCCTCCCTTGCCGGACAGGACCACTATTTTGTGCCGGATGGCTGCAAGGGTTTCCTGAAGTTCCAATTCCTCCTTGAGGCGCTGCATTTCCGCCATCTGTTCGGCGTTGCCGCAGGATTGCTGTTGTGCTGTTTCTTCCTGATGGGTGCTGCTCACTGAACTCCTCCTGATACGATGTGATGCCGTGATTAGGTCAACGGATGCATACATGCTGTTTTGTCACCCGCAACCCGGGTGCTCATGCCGTTCCAATACCGTGGCGGCCAGTTCAACGCACTGGGCGCAGCTCAATATTTTCTTCGCCCGGATTTCCCGGCAGTTCTGGGAACCCGCAAGCTTTTCGAAGCTTGATTTGAGCTCCTCTTCCGTTTCGGACCGCCGGGACAGATCCAGGGCCGCGTGAAGAGCGCCGCAGCGACCTCCCTCCGCCTTGCCGCCGCCAAGTTTCCTGGCGTTCTCAATGGTTGTCGGAACAACGTCCAGCAGTTCCTGAAATCCTGTGTAAATGCTCTGGGCGCAATTCTGGCCGCCAGTGCGATAGGCTGTCAAAGATTTTGCGGTCGGCATTTCCGTTCCTTTCGTTGCCATAAATGAAGCTGCGCGCTCCGCCCCGCTGCTGCGGTCGATTCGCGCCGCTACCGTCCGGATGACGGCGCCCGATTTGCCCTGCGCGCATCGATTCGTCCGAACTTGGAATTATACAGCAAGTCCCGCTCCAAAAACGACATATTTCTTGTTTTTGCGTAACCGGCTGGATATGTTGCGGTTATGTCGATTCTGCCGGTCCCCTTGGAAACCTTTGGGTGCGCATCTGCTGCCGTATGGGCCGTTTCGGGGTGCAAATCAGCTACTGCTCCGGGACGCCGTTGCGGACAAAAAAAGGGCCGAAACCTCAAGTTTCAGCCCCTTTCATGCAGCCCGAGCTGCTTGAAAACATCTTTCTTCGCGGCCGGCTCACCTCATTTGACGTTGTATCCCAGAACGGAACCGCCCGCGCATGTGTAGTTGACTTCCCGTGTAACCATGCGGGAAATCTTGCCCGTTTCCGTGTTTATTTTCCTGACAAAAATCACAATCTTGTTGTTGTTCTGATAGCTGTAGGTTCCCACAATGGCCTCGGACTGTAAATATTCGTCTTTTTTTATCTCCTTGACATTGCGGGTTAATACGATGAGGCCATTTTCCGACAGTTTGAAGTATTTTCCGAATTCGGCCTGTATGATCTTGTAACAGCAGACCCTGTTCAGGCTCCCCCGCATCAGTTCTCCCATGAGAATGCCGGACTGGTTGGGCAGAAAGGACTGGAGGTCGGCAAAATCGGTCACAAGAACCGTCAGTCGCTCGGCTTCATCACGGTTTGCGCAGGCAGTGACGCTCACCTTGCCGTCTTTTGTCTGGGTCGGGCAGTCGGAGCAGGTCTCCACGCAGAGCTCCGAGGCAATGTCATGAAAAAGCGCCTTGAGATCGGTCGAATCCAGGAGCATGGGAAGCGCCTTGTTGTAACAGTTGCCGCCAACAACCGCTGACGGGAGTGATGCCGCGCAGCCCATCAGGAGCCCCAAGGTGCATGAAGCTATCAGGCAGAGAAGAATTCTTCGCATCAGCGCACGCTGCCTTCGCTTTTAAGCGGCTTGGGCAGATCACCGCGCCAGCAGACCGGGTTGTCCCTGCAACTGAACGGGGTGTCACCAACGATCCTCATGGGCTTCAGACTCTCCTCGCCGAACAGCAGAGATTCGGTAAACCAGTTGACCGGCATATGGACCTGCGCGGAGGATGCCACAATCCCGGAATTGATATCGATTACTCGGGCGTTGACAATTACATGGGTGCCTGTAACCGAATACGTACCGGTCACGATCCCCGCAACTTTATAGAGCTCCTTGATTTTCATTATGTCCCTGCTTAATGAAAACTCTCCGGTTTCGTTGATTATTACGTCCCTTGCCAGTCTGACTTCAAAGACCTTCCATCTGCGGACCTGCAGCTCGTGTATCAGATTCTCCGCCATCAGCCTTCCGAAGGAGCTGGTCTCCGACAGCTTGTTGAGATTTGTGAAACTGGTGACAATAAAGGTGTTCTGCAGGCTCTTCCGGTCGAGGTTTCTTTCTATCTGGTCAGCCATGAAAATCATCTGGGAATTGAATCTTCCGACCGTTGTGAGGCTTTGATGAATCACCAGCGGCTCGTCCGTGATGTAGCGATGGTCGTTAACCGGCTGGGAGGCCTGCTGTGCCTTGTCCGATGGGGAAGGCTGGTCCTGGGATATGGTTGCGCCGGCGCATCCGGAAACGGTAATGGCGGTCAGGCACAGGGCTGCAAGTCTCTTGGCGTTTTTCATTTCACTCCTCCGCACGGCACCTGTTCCGTAGTCTCGGGCCTGGAAAGCATAATGTACTCCACCTTTTCGGAATCGGATTCGTATTTTTTCGACCTGTATGAGACCGGGAAGTCGGGACAGTTGAACGGGCACCAGTTGTCCCAGACAACGTTATACGTGTCACGGAGGCAGGGATTGTAATTCTGGCACGGAGTTGAGGTGGCGGGCTGCGTCTGGACTCCATTGTCGATAACCTGTGAAGTTGCGCCCAGGGAGATAAGGCCTGACAGAAAAACAAGCCAATACAATCGCTTCATTCGGTCCTCCTTGCTGATTTTATTCTTATTTTACTATTTTCGGTCAAATTATAGAATTCTTTAGAAAAATCTGGCTACGGGTGTTGAGTCGGGTCGGGATGGGGAAGAGAAAGTTGTTGAACCGGACCTACTCCGTGATGACTGGCGGACCGGGGCCCAGAAACGGGCGCAGATCGTGGCAGCTGTTTCAGTCCGGAACAGAGCGGTATCCCTCGATCAGACCGCGGAGGCGATCCCTGTCGAGGGGGCGCATGAATAGCGGAGAAGGGTCATCCTGGTACAGGCCGCTGCTCTCTTCGAATGTGGGTCTGCCTTCTTCGGCATAGAAGATCCCGAGCGGCAGCCTGTCGCTTTCGGATGCCCGCCTGAAAGCCGCTTCACGGTTCCCGCTGTCGTGTGATTCCTCCAGGTAGTAGGTGTTCTCGTTGAACCAGGCGAAGGTGTTGACCCGGTTGAAGGTGACACAGGGGTGGAGGATGTCCACCAGGGCATAGCCCCGGTGCAGGATCGCCCTTTTCAGTATCTCAACGGTTCCGGGAATGTCGCCGCTGAAAGCCCTGGCGACGAAAGAGGCACGAAGCGATATGGCCAGCGTCAGCGGGTTGAGAGGTTCGCTCGCCACTCCGTGAACCTGTGCCGGAGTACGGAATCCCCTCTGGCTGGTGGGTGAGGCCTGCCCCTTGGTAAGGCCGTACACCATGTTGTTGTGGACGATGTTGGTGATGTCCGGGTTTCTCCTGATGGCGTGGATGAAGTGGTTTCCCCCCTCGCCGTACATGTCGCCATCACCGCTTTCGGCGATCACGACCAGGTCCGGGTTGACCCCCCTGATGGCCGTGGCAACGGGCAGGGCGCGGCCGTGAAGGCCGTTGAAGAAATGGGAATTCAGATAGTGGGGGAGTTTCGCCGCCTGCCCGATACCCGACACCATGACAACCCCCTGCGGGGTGAGTCCGAGCTCCGTCAGTGCCTGTCTGACCGCCATGAGGATGGCGAAGTTTCCGCATCCCGGGCACCAGCCGATGTCCTGAACCTGCGTCTCAAACGGATTGCCGCTCATCTCCGCTCCTCCTGCCCCATGATCTGCCGCAGGGCGTCCCGTACCTCCTCCACCGAAAACTGGAATCCGTTGTACTTGAGGATACGGTGACGCCACTCGATACCCCATAGCTGGCTGAGAAACGCTCCGAACTGCCCGGTGGCGTTTCCCTCCATGAGGATGTGCCTGTCCGCCCTTCGCAGCAGCTCCCGCGCCGACTCTGGCAGCGGATGGAGCTGCGCGAAGTGCAGGGCCGCCAGGTCGTCCCTCGAGAGTTCGATCAGGGCTTCGCGGACGATCTCCAGCGTCGATCCCCAGCAGACCAGGAGGCTGGCCGCATCCCGGGGGCCGATCCATTCCGGCGACAATGCCTGTTCGGTGAGATGTTTCAGCTTCCCGAGGCGCTTCTGCACCATGCTGACCCGCAGGTCCGGTTTCTCGGTGATGTGCGCGTTCTCGTCGTGTTCGTGGCTGTCAGCCCCCACAAGCCCCTCGCCCCATCCCGGAATGCCGCGCGGCGAGACTCCCGATTCCGTGAAGGCGTACCGTTCGTATCCGGGCCCGGTCCTGACGACGGTGGCCTCAACCGGTCTGTCGGGCAGTAGGAGGTTTTCCACGTCGAATCCGGAATCCATCAGGTACTGGTCCGTCAGGACGATGGCCGGGACCTGACAGCTGTCGGCCAGGTCGAAGGCTCTCCTGGTCAGTTCGTACGCCTGTTCGGCATTGCCGGGGGCCAGCAGCGCGCGCGGGAATTCCCCATGCCCCGAGTAGAGCGCCAGGTTGAAGTCACCCTGTTCGGTTCTGGTGGGAAGCCCGGTTGCCGGGCCGGGACGCTGGGCGAGGAGGATCACCATGGGCGTTTCGCTCATGCCGGCGAGGCTCAGCGCCTCGGTCATCAGCGCGAAACCGCCGCCGGAGGTGGGGACGAGCCCCCGGGCGCCGGCATACCAGGCGCCGATTACCATGTTCGCGGCGCCGATTTCGTCTTCCGCCTGTTCGACGAGGATGCCGGAATCCCGGCCGTGTTGGGCCAGAAAGGTGAATACGCCGGTGGAGGGGGACATGGGGTAGGCGGAGACGAAGTTGCATCCGCCGGCGATGGCGCCCAATGATACGGCGTCACTCCCGGTGAGGCGCAGGTCCCGGCGGCAGGGGCCTGGCGGGGGCACAACCGGGGAAACCCGTCCCGAATTTCTCAGTTCCCGGCCCCATTCCATGCCGCTCCTGACGGCCTCCAGGTTTTTGGCGATGACTCCGGTTTCTTTGTCCCCGAAATGCCGCCTGACGACGTTTTCGAGGGTCTCTTCACGGCAGCCCAGGACTCCCCACAAGAGCCCGGCTGCTACGATGTTCACCAGGATTCTGCCGCCCGCATCCGTTGCCAGCTTGCCGAGCGGAACGCTGATGCGGCGCGGATTGGAAGCGTCCGTCACGGCGTCGGCAAGGACAAAGCTCTCATCCGTAAGACGCCTCTCCAGGTGGATGACGGCCTTCGCGTCGAAGGCGACGCAGATGTCGATGCGGTCGGACCAGGCCCGGACGGGGCGGGAGGCGACCCGCAGCAGGGTGGAGTTGGTCCCCCCGCGGATCCGGGACATGAATTCCTGGCTGCTGAAGACGTGATACCCCTCCTGAAGGAAGCCCCTGACCAGCAGAGCCTCGATGGTCTGGATCCCCTGTCCCGCTTGACCCGCGATGACGATGGCACATCCGTTTCCGCTGTTTTCCCGGTTTGTCTCCATGTTTCGCCTTCCTCTCCGATGTCTGGCGTTTAGGCCGCTCCGGAAAAATTGTATCCCAATCCGGGGGTATCTCAATTCCTCTCAGGCGAAGAAGAGGCTGAACAGGATGAGGAAGGCGAGCTGGCACGCGCCGACCGTCCAGCCGTTTCGGAGCATGGATTTCATGTCCAGGGACTCGGCAAAGCCGAGCGAGCTGGCCATGTTGGCGCCCGGAAAGACGAAGTTGTTCACCCTGGTCGCCACCACCAGCGCCAGGGCCCAGGCCGGCATGGCGACACCGTAGCGGCCCAGCAGCGAACCGAACATCTCGTTGAGAAGCTTCATGGTCGCCACCGTCGCGCCGCTGATCCCGAAGGCGCCCAGAAACCCGCCGGTGACGACGATCGCCGGCTTGCCTCCCATCTCCACCATCGGCTTTATCAGGGCCGTAAGCGCGGCAAAGCCGCCAGCCTTGTCCACGAAGACGATGAAGGGGTCAAGCAGCAGAAACAGCAGGAACAGCCCGACATTGCCGGCCATCCCCCTGGCGACGTGCGCCAGAATCTCATCCAGTTTCAGACCCCCCGCAAGCCCGGTGACGACCGAGAGCCCCAGCATGATCACGATCACGAACGATGTGGGGGCCTTGACAACGATGCCGTAGACCACCGCCGCCAGGAAGCACAGGACAAACACGGCGGTGGCCCGCCGGTTCCTGGGAGTCGGTTCGAAGCGTTCCGTATCCTCAGGCGGCTGGTATGGATTGCTTTCCCTGGTGGCGCGCTGGATGCGCTGGATCATGAGCCAGGTCACCGTCAGGGTGACGAGGGCCACCGGCCCGGAAACGTACAGCAGCATCTCGCCGTAGCCGAGTCCGGTCAGGCCGAGCAGGGTTACGACCGGCGGGGTGAAGGGTCCCAGGATCAGCGCCTCCTCGCCCACGGCCTGGAAGATAACGCCGACGGTGCTCCTGGACAGGCCGACCGCCGCGGCCACCGGCAACACGATGGGCGCGATGATGGCATTGCCGCCCGCCATGGTTCCCAGCAGGCCGACGATCACCAGGCAGGCCGCCATGATCCCCAGCATGGCCTTCTTCTCGCTGTCCACGCCGATGCTGTAGATGATGCGGTGCACGATGGTATGGGATACCCTGGTGGCGTTCAGCACCTCCCCGAGGCCGCGCCCCAGCATGATGATCAGGCCGACCAGGGCCAGGAAGGAAGACATGGCGTTCGCCAGGGCGGCGCCGAAGGAGGCCAGGGTCTGGTGGCTCAGGATGGCGCCCAGCGCCACGGATATGGCCGTGGCCGCCAGGATGTCCACATCCCGGAACACCAGCACGACGTAAACCAGAAGGGGGGTCAGTCCCAGAAGGCCCCAGGCGAGCGCGGGGGTGATTTCGATCATTTTACCCCTCGGTTCACGGCAGCACGGCAAACACGCGCGCCGGCGCTCCCGTGCCGTTTTTGATGAACATGGGCATGACGTACAGCATGGCGCCGGATTCCGGGATTTTCTCCAGGTTCGCTATGTTTTCGAGCCCCAGTTTCTGGGCCTTGCACAGCTCTCGATGAACCATGAAGTCCTTGGATGTCCCCGGATCGATGCTGGGAGTATCGATCGCGATGCCGTTGATGTTCCGTTCCCTCAGGAGAAAGGAGACCGATTCGGGCGAGAAGCCGGGGAAATGGAGTTCCGCAACCGCTGCCCTGCCGGTTTTTCCGGTGCCGAGCACCTCTTTCCTGTCCGGATAGAAATGCCCGTCGATACCGCTCTGCATGATCACCCACGCCCCTTGCGGGATGGCGCCGTGTTTTTTCTCCCAGGCCAGAATGTCGTCCACGGTCAGTTGGTAATCGCGATTTGCCAGGGATTTTTTCGTCACATCAATTTTGACCGCGCTGCCGATCCATTCCCGCAGCGGGATCTGGCCGATGGTTCGCCCCTGTCCATAGAAATGAATGGGCGCATCGACGTGGGTACCGCCATGTTCCGATGCCGCGTATTCGTTGGACGCATACCAGTAGCCTCCGTCCGAGATTCCCCTGAACACCGCCCTTGGTGTAAAGGGTTTGTCCGTGGGCCAGTAAATCGACTCTTCCGAAAAGGGGAAGGTCATATCAACGAGTTTATCCCCCGAATTGGCGGTGGCAGGGGTTGCGGCGGCAAGAAACAGAGCCGCGGTCAAGGATAGAAAAAATAATGAAGTCCGAGTGGTGAGTCGCATACAGAGTTCTCCTC
>CAZRPI010000117.1:0-2255 GCA_964601865.1 uncultured Pelobacter sp.
CGCGGCGTGACCACGGTCCACTGCGAGGTGGCCCGGCAGGTGGCGGAGGAATACCGGCAGCTGCACATCTTCCCCACCACACCGCCGGAAGGAGTCCGTTTCTACAGCGGCGCGGGCGGCAGCGCCTACGATCTGAACAGCGACAGCGCCGCCGATTCCATCCTGGCCCAGGCGCTGTACGGACTGGATTACCCGGCCGTGATCCGCAGGGCTCACCAGGACGGGGCGCGCCTGTTTCTGGAAATGGGGCCGGGTTCGTCCTGCAGCAGGATGATCGGCCGCATCCTGGAGGACCGCCCCCATGTGGCCAGGCCGGTCTGTCACCCCGGGCAGGATCCAGTTTCCGGCGTCCTGAGGCTGCTGGCCCAGCTGGCGGCGGAGCGGGTCCCCCTGGACCTCTCGCCCCTATTCCGGGAGCCGGCCGTCA
Organism: uncultured Pelobacter sp.; assembly: GCA_964601865.1. Lineage (GTDB taxonomy): Bacteria > Desulfobacterota > Desulfuromonadia > Geobacterales > Pseudopelobacteraceae > Pseudopelobacter. The sequence goes on from CAZRPI010000117.1 coordinate 428, forward strand.
GCCATCGGCCGGATCAGGGAAAAAATGTTGTGCGCGTCCCCTGCGGGGGAGCGCCGTTCCATCCGACGCCTTTACCTCACCCGAATCTTCACCCTCCCCTTCAAGGGGAGGGACGGGGTGGGGATGGGGTAACTGCGCCCCGACAGAACCACCTCCATCCCCCTCCTGACCTCCCCATTGAAGGGGGAGGAACAATGCCATCGGCATCGAAGCCCGGTTTCATACAAAGGGAGGCAGGACCGGAGCATCCGCCACGGCCAATCCAGGAACCCTCGGCCCACGAACAGATCATCCGCGATTTCGCCGCGGCCCAGGAGGCGCGCCTCAAGGCCCACGAGACCTATCTGCGGGTTTCGGAGAACCTGACCGGCGCCATGGCCCGGGCAATCCAGCTGCACTCCTCGCTGCTGCAGGCCCTGGGGGACGGGGAGCTTCCCACGGATCTAACCAGGTTTTCACCCTTTACCTCGCCCCTGACCGCAATTCACCCTCCCCTTCAAGGGGAGGACCGGGGTGGGGATGAGGTTGTTCCAGTTACGTCTCCGCAACCCCGGAACCACCCCCATCCCCCTCCTGACCTCCCCCTTGAAGGGGGAGGAACGAAAAGCCCGATGCCAACGATTGCCCCCGTTCCCTGCGTCTACGACCGCGACCTGTGCCTGGAGTTTGCCCGGGGCAGCGTCGGCCGCATGCTGGGTCCGGCCTTTGCCGAGGTGGACTCCTTCCCCACCCGGGTGCGACTGCCGGACGAACCGCTCATGCTGGTGGACAGGATCACCGTCCTGGAAGGGGAAGCCAGGTCCATGACCAGCGGCCGGGTCGTGACCGAACACGACATCCATCCCGGCGCCTGGTACCTGGACGGCGGCAGGATCCCCACCTGCGTCGCGGTGGAGGCGGGCCAGGCGGACCTGTTCCTCTCCGGCTACCTGGGGATCGACTTCATCACCAGGGGGCAGGCGGTGTACCGCCTGCTGGACGCGGTGGTCACCTTTCACCGGCGCCTGCCCGGTCCGGGCGAAACGATCAGCTACGACATCCGCATCGATCACTTTTTCCGCCAGGGGAGCACCTACCTGTTCCGCTTCCGCTTCGACGCCACGGTGGGGGGCGAACCGCTGCTGACCATGCGGGACGGCTGCGCCGGGTTCTTCACCGGCGAGGAGCTGGAGGCGGGCAAGGGCATCGTCAAACCGGCCATCGACCCCAGGCCAACCAGAGGAACCAGGCCGGACGACTGGCGCGACCTGGTCCCCATGGGGCGTGAAGGGTACGACGCGGAACAGCTGGACCGCCTGAGAAGCGGGGATCTGGCCGGCTGCTTCGGACCGGCATTCGGACGGCTCAAACTGTCCCGGCCGCTGACCATACCGGGCGGTGCCATGCGCATGGTGCACCGGGTTCTGGCAATCGACCCAACCGGCGGCCACTACGGCATGGGCATGATCACGGCCGAGGCGGACATCCGTCCCGACGACTGGTTCATCACCTGCCATTTCGTGGACGACCGCGTCATGCCGGGGACGCTCATGTACGAGTGCTGCATGCACACCCTGCGCATCTTCCTACTGCGCCTGGGCTGGGTGGCCGAGGATGACGGCAGCGCCGTCTGGGAGCCGCTGCCGGGCGCGGCGAGCCGCCTCCGCTGCCGGGGCCAGGTTCTGGAGAACACGAAGGTAGTGACCTACGAGGTAACCATCCGCGAACTGGGCTACGGCCCCGAACCGTACGCCATCGCCGACGCCCTGATGTACGCCGACGCTAAGCCCATCGTGGAGATCACCGGCATGTCGGCGCGCCTGGCCGGAACCGGCCGGGAGCAGCTGGA
>CAZRPI010000117.1:2355-10556 GCA_964601865.1 uncultured Pelobacter sp.
AAACCGGCCATCTACACCAAGGAGCAGATCCTGGCCTACAGCAACGGCAATCCCTCCGAGGGCTTCGGCGAGCCGTACCGGATCTTCGACAGCGAGCGCAAAATCGCCCGCCTTCCCGGACCGCCGTTCCAGTTCATGGACCGGATCACGGCCATTCAGGGAGAACCGTGGCAGATGCGGGCCGGAGCCAGCGCCGAGGCCCAGTATGACGTGCCGCCGGACGCCTGGTATTTCGGCGCCGAGAGGCAGCGCCGCATGCCCTTTGCCGTGCTGCTGGAGGCGGCCCTGCAGCCGTGCGGCTGGCTGGCGGCCTATGTCGGTTCGGCCCTGACCACGCCCAACGACGTCTCCTTCCGCAACCTGGGCGGGAACGCGGTCCAGCGCCGTGACGTCACCCCGGCAAGCGGCACGCTGACCGCCAGCGCCACCCTCAAGAAGGTGGCAACCAGCGGCGGCATGATCATCCAGGAATTCGACTTTTCCGTGGCGGACCGCGATGGAGTGCTGTACGAGGGTGACACCATGTTCGGCTTCTTCTCCAAAGAGGCGCTGGCCTCCCAGGTGGGCATCCGCGACGCCGCACCCTACCGCCCCACGGCGGAGGAGACTGCCCGGGGCCGGGCCCTGCCCTATCCCATTGAACCGCCCTTCCCGGAGAAACAGTTGCGCATGATCGACCGCATCGAGCTCTTCATTCCCGACGGCGGCCCCAACGGTCTCGGCTACCTGAGGGGAATCAAGGACGTCGATCCCGACGAGTGGTTCTTCAAGGCCCACTTCTACCAGGATCCGGTCACGCCCGGCTCCCTGGGGCTGGAATCGTTCCTGCAGCTCCTCAAGTTCGCGGCGGTGGAGCGCTGGGGAACGGCCTCGGGCACCCCGGTTTCCATAAGGCACGGCATGCGCCACCGCTGGCTCTACCGGGGTCAGATCGTGCCCACGGACAGCAGGGTCACCGTAGAGGCCTGGATCACCGGCCGGGACGACAGTGAGCGGGTCCTGACCGCGGACGGCTTCCTCTCGGTGGATGGCCGTCCCATCTACCGGATGAACGATTTCAGCGTGCGCATGGAATGGTAGAGACGCGCCGCTGGCGCGTCTCATGAGCGTTGAACCAGAAAAAGGCCGTCTCACGCGAAGCCGCAAAGAACGCGAAGGGAAAATAAGAAGTTGCCGAAACATGCCACACCCAACCGATGAGAATATCTTGTTCTGCACCTGCTTGGTTTTCTTTGCGTCTTTGCGTCTTCGCGTGACCAAATACCGTTTACAGCTTTGAAGACGCCCCAGCGGCGCGTCTCTACGAAAAGCACACTTCCACGGAGTCCCTGACATGAAATACAGCAGAGTCACCATAGAATCCTTCGGCTACCAGCTGGCGCCGGTGGTGGTTTCCACCAGCGACCTGGAGGCGCGACTGGAGCCATTGTACCGCGAGCTCCGCATCATGCCGGGTCAGCTGGAGGCCATGACCGGCATCCGCGAGCGGCGCTGGTGGGAACCGGGCTACCCCCTCTCCCAGGGCGCGGTTTCGGCGGGGAAAAAGGCCCTTGAGGCGGCCGGAATCGAGGCCGGGGATGTCGGCGCGCTGATCTATGCCGGGGTCTGCCGGGAGCAATTCGAGCCGGCCACGGCCTGCCGCGTCGCCGACGGCCTGGGCATCTCCGGCAACGCGGCGGTCTTCGACATCTCCAACGCCTGCCTGGGGGTTCTGAACGGCATGCTGGACCTGGCCAACCGCATCGAGCTGGGCCAGATCCGGGCCGGCATGGTGGTCTCGTGCGAGAGCGCCCGCGAAATCAACGAAATCATGATCGAGCGCATGCTGCGGGAACGGCGCATGGACCATTTCGCCCAGTCGCTGGCAACGCTTACCGGCGGCTCCGGGGCCGTGGCCGTGCTCCTGACAGACGGTTCCTTCTCCGGGAAGGAACGGCGCCGCCTGCTGGGCGGGGTCAACCTGGCCGCGCCCGAGCATCACCGCCTCTGCCTGTGGGGCATGAACCAGGAAACTGGCGGCGGCTACCAGCAGCTCATGGCCACCGACGGCGTCAATGTCATGAACCACGGCGTGGGACTGGGCATGCGCACCTGGAACTGTTTTCTTCCCCACCTGGGGTGGACCGCGGAGCAGGTGGACCAGATCATCTGCCACCAGGTTGGCTCGGCCCACCAGAGCGCCATCCTGAAGGCGCTGGGAATAGCGGAAGACAGGGACTTCACCACCTTCGAATATCTGGGCAACATGGGCACCGTCTCCCTCCCCCTGACCGCGGCCCTGGCCGTGGAGCGCGACATCCTGCTTCCGGGCGACCGCGTCGCCCTGCTGGGCATCGGCAGCGGGCTCAACTGTCTCATGCTGGGAGCGGAGTGGTGAGCGATTCCCTGAAGCGGCATTATCCGTTCACCGGCAACTTCCTGGACCTGGACGGTCTCCGCTACCACTACCTGGACGAGGGGAGCGGCCCGACCGTGGTCATGCTCCACGGCAACCCGTCCTGGTCGTTCTACTACCGCAACCTGGTCAAGTCCCTCTCCGGCGGCTACCGCTGCATCGTTCCGAACCATATCGGCTGCGGCTTCTCCGACAAACCGGGGGACGACCGTTACGACTACACCCTCTCCCGGCGGGTGGACGACCTGGAGCGCCTGCTCAAGTACCTGAACATAAATGGCAACATCACCCTGGTGGTGCACGACTGGGGCGGGATGATCGGCATGGCCTACGCCCACCGCCATCCATCCGCCATCAGTCGGCTGGTGATCATGAACACGGCGGCCTTCCACCTGCCGTCGTCCAAACCCTTCCCACCGGCGCTCCGCATCTGCCGCGACACGGCCCTTGGCTCGTTTCTGGTGCGCGGTTTCAACGCCTTCAGCCTGGCCGCTTCCTTCGTTGGTTGCAAACGCAACCCCATGGGTGCCGAACTCCGCGGGCTTTACCGCCTTCCCTACGACTCGTGGCGGAACCGCATCGCCACCCTGCGCTTCGTGCAGGACATTCCCCTGAAGCCGGGCGACCGGAACTACGACCTGGTAACCGCCGTCGCCGCCGGTCTCGACCGGTTCCGCGACCTCCCCATGCTCGTCGTCTGGGGTGAACGGGACTTCGTCTTCGACCGCCACTTCCTGGCGGAATGGCGGCGACGCTTCCCGCAGGCCGAGTACCATTCCTTTCACGACGCCGGCCATTACATCCTGGAGGACATGCAGCACATAACCGTTCCCCTCATTGCCGATTTTCTGAAGCGGACGGAGTGATTGCTACTGCATTTCCTTGATCTCCCCCCTTTGAAAAAGGGGGGCTTACAAATCTCCGTTTGTGAATACAAACAACGCCATCTCCTCTCCATTGATCTCCCCGTTCCGTCTGGTATAATCAAAACACAATCCACCCACTTAAATTCATTCGTTTTTTCTGACAGGAGATACGATCATGAACAACGCGACAAAAGTTGCAGACGATATCTTCATGGTGTCCTGGGAGCAGGGCGGCGGCGTAATCAGGCGCGAAATCTGGCTCGGGCCGGACGGCAAGACCTCCACCTATCACCTTGCCTACATCAATCAGGATATGCGGTCCGACAACGATGGCCTGGTTCTGAGCCTGGACTACGTTAAAGGCGAATTGACCGAATTCATGATGGGCGAACGGAAGAACGTCGGCTTTTCATCCTTCGAGGAAATGGAGGAGCGTTTCGACGTGAAGTGGGACTTCCTCCCCAGGCCCAACACACCACCGACCGGAGCGGCCGTCACCCCCACCACCATGTCGCCCAAGGATACGGAGGAGTACTTCGAAACCAAGGGGATGAAACTCACCATCACCAAAGGGAAATCTTCGGATTTCTTCAGGCGCGGCCGGGAACTGGCGGCCAGACTGGACAAAGGTGAACGTCTCGAGCCGGAAAAGGTCGTCATGTTCGGCAGCCACTCCGATCTCTGCTACTCCAGACTGCCCAGGGGAGGATGGGAGAGCCTGCGTAGCAGGCTTGCGGGAAAAACCGTGTAGCAGTCAAACTGACCTGAAAAAGGTGGAGGGACGGTCAAGCGGCCGTCCTTTGCCTTTTCAGGGCAGGTGGCAGCGATTCAGCAAGTTGATTGATTTTTTGCATGCATCCATGCGATAGTAATTACTTTCCAAATAGAACGGGTGGAAATCGAAGCGGGCGCGATGCCGTGCCCCCAACCTTCCGTGACATTCAACTCTCCCTATGGCGTCGAATTTCTCCCCTTGCTTTTCAATGGCATGCAATTCCTGATGTGAGTTGTCTAAATCCCATCCGGACACGCAAGGCTTTGATCAGACTCCGGAACACTGCTTACAGTTCGTGCATCTACTTCGGACAAATTCATGATTCTTGATATTAGAACCCTGGTCTTTGTATTGGGGGTCATCCACATCCTCCAGATAGCCGTATTTTCTTTTCAGTACTGGATAAACAAGAACCATCAGGGGACCGGATGGTGGCTTTTGTGGGGTATTGCCGAAGTGATGGGATTCGGATGCATGCTGGCGCGCGAAATCCCGCCAATCCGTGTTCTTGCAATCACCGGCCAAAACACCTTCATCATTCTGGGGGTTATTTTCCTCTACATCGGCATCATGCGTTTCTTTGGCCAGAAAAAGGGGCACAAAATCGCCATTCTGATTTTTGCCCTGTATTTTGCCGCCTTCTCCCACTTCCTGTTCGTAAACGATGATATTGTAACCCGGGGCGCCGTGATCTGCGCCACCCTGGCAATCATCTCGTTCCTGTCCGCGCACGCCCTCTTCGTCCACAGGCCCGCGCCCGTCGCCATAGCGGCAAACGTCACCGGCGCGGTATTTGTGGCACACGGCTTCTTCTTTCTGTTCCGCGCCGGAGTGCTGCTCCGGCAGGGGGCCGCCTTCAATGCGGCGCCGTTTATTGCGACGCCCCTGAACATTGCCACCTACCTGGACGCGCTCATCTGCAGCATACTGTGGACGTTTGTTCTCATTGTCATGATCAACCAGCGCCTGAACGCGGAAATAAAAGAGGCCAAGGAAGAAATCGAGCTGATCTTCAACACCAGTCCCGACGCGGCCGTTATCAGCAGCCTGGACAATGGCAAAATCATCCACATCAACGAGGGGTTCACCATTCACTTCGGCTTTTCACGCGCCGATGTGCAGGAGAAATCGAGCCTTGAGCTGGAAATATGGGCAGACCCCGACGACCGACGGAGGATAACCGGTGAACTGGAAAAAACCGGCATTATCGAAAATATTGAAATCCCGTTCCGGAAAAAGGACGGCAGCGTCCTGAGCGGACTGGTGTCCGCAAGAATCATCAAAATGAACAATCTGACGCGCATGATCAGCGTCATCAAGGACATAAGCGAGCGCAAGCGGATGGAAGACCAGATACGCCACATGGCCAACCACGATGCATTGACTGACCTTCCCACCCTGAGACTGGCCAACGACCGCCTCGCCATGGCCATGAAAGAAGCTGACAGGAACAAAACGGCGGTGGCGGTCATGTTTCTCGACCTGGACGCTTTCAAGGAGGTGAACGACACGTTCGGTCACGAGGCCGGCGACTCCGTGCTCAGGGAAGTGGCGCGGCGCCTGCTCGCCTGCGTACGCCAGACCGACACGGTTGCCCGGGCGGGAGGGGATGAGTTTCTCATCATTGCGCCCGGAATCCATGCCCCGGCGGATGCGTCGCTGATTGCCGAGAAGGTGCTTTCACTCATCAGCCGGCCGATTCTCTTCCATGGCAGGCAGGCCGTCATCGGAACAAGTATGGGGATTGCATTGTATCCCGACGACGCAGGCGAGGCAAAGCAGCTGATCAATCGAGCCGATGAGGCCATGTACCGGATCAAGAAGGGGAACAAAAACGGCTACTGTTTCAGCCATTCACTCGAAGACCAGGCTGAGCCGCTATCTCAGCACAGCTAACAAAGACCTGAGTACGTGACGCCTCCATGCCTTCGCTAGCCCGGAAGGCCTCTGCCTTTGCGCTCAAGGAGATTACAGACTGGCCGGCGGAGGACCGGCAAAGTGAGCGGTTTTCCGCGACACGGCGGCGTACGGGCCCCGGCTCTTCCGGAAACTCACGGCATTCCACCGTCATCGGATTCATAAAAATACACCGTGGAAGGGCGGCCAATCGGCCGCCCTTTTCTTTTTTCGGTTTCCGATCCCGGATATTTGGCACGCCAATATAATATTTTGACACCTCACATGAAAAAGTTGTATGTTTTATCGGTTTAATTCGCAACGGACAGGAGCCCGGCGCCCCTAATGGAATGCAGACCGCGGAATCCAGCTTCATGGACTTTCCACTCCCGACCGGCTCGGGACAGCGTCAAAGGTAACGGAACATGGACGAATCAAAACGGATATTTTCGGGCGGTATGAAGGATTTTCTCGAAAGAGTCTGCCTGGCAGCCGGGGACAAACCCGGCGCCTGGTCCGTCATCTGGGACCATTCCCATGACGGAAGAATCCCTCTTTTCGGGCAGCTTAATCCTGAGATCTACGATGCGGTAAAGGATGGGATCATCTCCATCCAGCTTCTGGCTCTGGGCGCCATGACCGCGGCGGCCATTCACCTGAAACCGGGGCACGGCGTTGAGATCGGGGAATCGCCGGTCAACCTGGCGGACTATCTCTCCGGCGAGCACAGGTTCTGGGCGGTGCGCATGGGAACTGACGTGATTTATTACGTGGTCACCTCGCCGCTGCTGGTGGAACGGGAGAACAGACTGCTGATCGTGGTTCAGGCCAGGAACCTGCTGGAGCGGCTGGCTGCGGGAGAGCGCGGTTCGGGCTGCGCGGCCTATCTGCCTGAAATCCCCATCGTGGAGTTCTGCGCTTCCCGATTCGGCCTGAGATGGGCCCAATGCCGCCACGAGGAGTATTACTACGGAAACCGGCGGTTCCGGTATGCGGAAGTAGTGGCATTTCCGGCCGATCCGGCGTTTACCGTCCGCATATACATCTTCGACCATCCCGAATCCCTGTCATGGCTCCGTTCCAACGCGCGGGAGGTTCCGGAGAACAATGCTTCAGCATGGGGCCGGACGTTTTACCGTTGCCACGACAACCTCCTCCTGGTGGTGCGGGAGGATTTCGGTAACCGCCCGGGAAGCGGGTCACCGTTCACCATCGAGCAGTACGTTGCCGATCTCTGTGCCATGCACAAGGGCGCGGCGTTTTCCGTCAGGGACATTTCGGTGGTAACCATCCACAAAATGGACCCGAATTTCCAGTGGAGAAGCATGCTGGGCATCTTCTGAGGGAAGGCTGTCATGTCGGAAAAGAAGACGCTTAAATCGGAAGGAACCGAGAAATATTACACCAGGGCCATCCTGCCCATCCCCGCGGATTCGGACGGCGCCGTTGAGCTTCTCCAGGGAAAGCTGGGAGTCTTTCCGCTGTACGCCATGCTGCTGTACAGCGAGGTCGATGAGGCATGCGCTGAATTCATGCGGCGCAAGGGTTCGTGGCTCCACAGTCTGAGCGGTAACGACTGCCTGATCGGAACATTCGAGAATCCCGGAGAGTGGGGCGAGAGTTGGAAACTGTACTGGAGGCAGAAACTGGGGCCGGATTTCGAGCAGATTTCGGACGAGTGGCTGAAGATGAAGCCTTTTGACGTCAACATGGCGTTCTTCCTCGCCGACCGGCTCAACGTGGACAAGAACGACCTCCCCTGCGTGGTGTTCATCGAAGACTTCGGCAAGAAGGAGCAGCTGTACGTCCCGATCGTGGTGGACCAGGGCGAATACCCCCGTTTCTTCCAGGACCTGTTCACCGCCGTTCACGATGCGGTGCAGGAACCGCAGGGATCACGCCTGCAGGAGCTGAGGGTCCAGTACCGGAAAGTATGGCTCAAGTGGGTACTGACCAGGAAGATCAAGGACATCTCCGCGGCCATCAAGGAGTGGGGATCGGTCATTAAAGAGACCAAGGAAGCCATCGTGGGAGCATTCGAGCCGCTGACGCCGTTCATCAAGCTCATCAGGGAGGCGGTGGGGAAGTAGAGGGTGAGCGAAACCGTACCACCCCTAAGCCGGACAAGCCGGAACCAATCAGGAAAAAATCAAAGGCAATGGCACGCGGCAAAGGCCGGATTTGAACGGATTTACGCTGATAAGACAGATGAATATAATCCGTGTCAATCCGCTGCATCTGCGAGAAGCCGCGTTCTATTGCAGTTCAG
>CAZRPI010000118.1:0-7844 GCA_964601865.1 uncultured Pelobacter sp.
GCCCTGACGCTCCTCATTGCCGAGAGCCGGCCGGATGAAAAAGAAACCATCGTCAAGGTTGTGGTAAGTATGATCAATCAGAAGAATACTTGAAGTGCACAAATTAACCAATATGGTCGAGGCGCTACCGCTGAAATCCATTTTCAACGCGTTCAGTTTGGGCGCATGATTTTCGTAGGAGATTTTTGTGACGGATATTCTTCTTTTCATTGTATTGGGTTTGCTGGCAACCGCCATAATCCTCCTGCTATTTCTCCTCAAAAGGGCGGCCCGAAGCGACATATCCTCCTTTTCTCCGCGCCTTGACGCTTTGGCCGTGGCGTTTGACCGGACGGAGCGGGCCGTGCGGGAAGAAGCTTCCCGGAGCAGGGATGAGGCCGGGAAGGCTGCGAAAGAGCAGCGCCAGGAGCTGGCGGAGGCCTTCAAGACCTTCGGCGATTCCATCATGCAGCGCATGGTTGAAGCCGCAAGCCTGCAGAAGATGCAGCTTGATACCTTTTCCAGCCAGCTCTCCGGGTTCACCCGGGCTAGCGGGGAAAAGCTGGATGCTGCCCGCACGGAATCAACGGCCGGCGCCAAACAGCTTCGGGAAGAGGTAATTGCCGCTCTCAAGGGGATTGCCGGGTCCACCACGACCACCATGGGTGAACTCGCTAAACTGCAGAAGGCCCAGCTGGAGTCCATGTCGTTGGCCATCGGCAGGCTTGCCGAGTCCAACGAGAAGAAGCTGGAAGCGCTGCGGACCGCCATGGAAGGCAAACTCCAGAGCATGCAGGCCGACAACGCCAGGCAGTTGGAACAGATGCGCCAGACCGTTGATGAGAAGCTCCAGGGCACCCTGGAAAAGCGTTTGGGAGAATCCTTCAAACAGGTGAGCGAACGGCTGGAACTGGTGCACAAGGGGCTGGGCGAAATGCAGAGCCTGGCGTCTGGCGTAGGCGACCTGAAAAAGGTGCTCTCGAATGTCAAGAGCCGGGGAACCTGGGGCGAGGTGCAGCTCGGCGCGCTGCTGGAGCAAGTCTTGACTCCGGATCAGTTTACCGCCAATCTGGCGACCAAGGGGGGCGGCGAGCGGGTGGAGTTCGCCATCAGGCTGCCCGGACAGGGCAGTGACCGGGATGAGGCAGTCTGGCTCCCCATTGACGCCAAGTTCCCGGTGGAGGATTATCAGCGGCTGGTGGAAGCGCAGGAGCGGGGCGATCTGGATGGGGTCGAGGCGGCGGGAAAACAGCTGGAAATGCGGGTCAAGGCCTGCGCCACCGATATCTGCGCCAAATACCTCAACCCGCCCAGGACGACGGATTTCGCCATTCTCTTTCTGCCGGTGGAAGGTCTCTTCGCCGAAGTCATCCGCAGAACCGGCCTGACCGAGGTCATCCAGCGTGAATCCCGTGTCGTCATTGCCGGGCCGACCACGCTCTGGTCCATTCTCAGCAGTCTCCAGATGGGGTTCCGCACCCTGGCCATCCAGAAACGTTCCAGCGAGGTCTGGAACCTTCTGGCCGCGGTGAAGACCGAGTGGACCAAATACGGCGATATTCTGGATTCGGTGCAGAAAAAGCTGCACCAGGCGTCGGAGACCATCGAGAAAGCCAAAACCAGATCAAGGGCCGTCGGCAGAAAACTCAGGGATGTCCAGGAACTTCCCGTGGGCGAGGCCAACGCCATTCTTCCCCACAGCCTTCTCGAGGATGAGGAGGCTGAAAACGGTGATGCTGGGAGTTGATCGGGAATAATATGGCTACGAACTCAAAACGATTGATAGATAAGGAGATGCTGAATATGCAGATGCGGATCGGACACGGTTACGACGTTCACAAACTGGTGGAGGGAAGAAGGCTGATCATGGGCGGGGTGGAGATTCCCTGGGAGAAGGGGCTTTTGGGGCATTCCGACGCCGACGTGCTGCTGCACGCCATCGCCGACGCCATACTGGGGGCCATGGCGGAGGGGGACATCGGCAAGCACTTTCCCGACACCGATCCGGCCTACAAGGGGGCGGACAGTCTGAAGCTGCTGGAGCACGTGGGCCTGCTGGCCGTGGAACGAGGATATTGCCTGGGCAATCTGGATGCCACCATCATCGCCCAGCGGCCCAAAATGGCGCCCCATATCATGACCATGCGGGAGAATATCGCCAGAGTACTTAATGCTTCGGTTGATCAGGTTAATGTCAAGGCCACCACCGAGGAGAAGCTGGGCTTTACCGGCAGAGGCGAGGGAATTTCGGCCCACGCCGTGGTGCTGATGGTCAGGAAATAATCGCAAAAAGCCCCCCGGCATATTTTGATCCGGGGGGCTTTTGCCTCTTGCCGCAGTTTCAGAGCCCCTTCTGGGCCAGCTCCTCCACCAGCCTCTTCTGATCGCCGTTCAGACTCTCCGGCACGTGCACGCCGATTTTCACGTAGAGATCGCCCTTGGTGTTCGACGAGATGGTCTTGACCCCGCATCCCTTCAGCCTGATCTTGGTTCCGGGCTGGATGCCGGCGGGCACCTTGATCCGCTTGTCGCCTTCCAGGGTCGGCACATCCAGTGAAATCCCCAGACAGGCCGCGCTGAAGGGGATGGAGCGTTCCACGAAGAGGTCGCCGCCATCCCGGCTGAAGACCGGATCGGGCAGAGTGCGGATGATCAGGAACAGATCGCCCGGGGGGCCGCCTCCCTCACCCGGGCTTCCCTTGCCGGCAATTCGGATCTTGCTGCCGTTTTCCACGCCTGCCGGAATCCTGACCCGCAGCTCCTCGCGCACGCCGTTGCGCCTGAAGGCGATCACCTTTTCCGCTCCCTGGACGGCGTCCCTGAAGCTGACATCGGTTCCCATCTCCAGATCGGAGCCCCGCTGCGGGCTGGCGGCACGGAATCCGCCCCTCCCCCTCCTTCCGGCGCCGCCGAAAGCGCCGCCGAACAGGCGGGAGAAGATATCCTCGCCGCCGCCCATTCCCATGTCCCGGAATGCGCCGCTGAAATCGAAGTTGCGGAAGATGTCTTCCTGGCTGTACTGCTTGTGGAATCCGCTGGAACCGAAGGTGTCGTATTCCTCTTTCTTCTTCGGATCGGAGAGTACGGCGTACGCCTCGTTGATCTCCTTGAACTTCTCCTCGGCCGACTTGTCTCCCGGGTTGCGGTCCGGGTGATACTTGACCGCCAGCTTGCGGAAAGCCTTCTTGATCTCGTCCTGGGAGGCGCTCTTGTTTACGCCGAGGACCTTGTAGTAATCCGTTTGCGCCATGATGTGCTCGTTTCCTTTTACCCTACAGAACGGCTGTTAACCACAGATCACAGAGAAATACACACAAATTAATACAGAATTACCTTTGTTCATATTCAGCTTTTGGGTGAATATTGAAATTGATATAACCCTTGGTTTTTTAGCTCGGGAACTCTGCGTGCTCTGTGGTTAATTGCTTTTATGGGTTTTACTCTGTTGGATTATGGGAAATGTAAGCCCTCCCGCCACAGCTGTCAACGGAAATACCTCAACAGGCGCAGGCCGTTGAACACCACGATCAGACTGGCGCCCATATCGGCGAACACCGCCATCCAGAGGGTCGCTTTACCCATGAGCGCGAGGAGCAGAAATACAGCCTTGATACCCAGAGCCAGGGAGATGTTCTGCTTCAGGATCGTGGCGCATCGGCGGCTGAGGGCGATGAAACGGGCTACCTTGCGCGGATCGTCATCCATGATCGCCACATCCGCGGTTTCCAGCGCCGTGGCGGTTCCGGCCGCCCCCATGGCGATGCCGATGTCGGCCCGAGCCAGCGCCGGGGCATCGTTGATGCCGTCACCGACCATAGCGACAATACCATGGCGCCGTTTCAGCTCGATGATGGCGTCCTGCTTGCTTTCCGGCATCAGGTTGGCCCGCGCATCCGGAATCCCCAGCCGGGCGGCGATGGACCGGGCGATGGCGGCGTTGTCACCGGTCAGCATTACCGTTTCCAGGTGAAGTTCCTGCAATGACTGGATGGCCTGCCCGCTTTCCGGCCGAATGGTGTCTGCCATTCCGAACAGCGCCTCGGGACCGGAATCCGAACAGAGAACTATGGCGGTCTTGCCGCCCCGTTCCATGGCGGTCAGGCGCTCCGCAAGCGCCGGAGAAGACATTCCCTCCTCTTCCACCAGACGGAAATTGCCGAGATGCCAGCATCGGCCGTTGACGATTCCCTTGACCCCTCTCCCTTCGAGCAGGGCGAATTCCTCTACCCCGAGCAGGCCGGCGCCGGGCTGGAGCCGCCGCCATCCGGCAACCAGGGCTTTGGCAATGGGATGGGTGCTGTGATCGTCAAGGCTGGCGGCGATCAGCAGAGCCTGATCGACGGGCAGATCGCCAAGCGCGACCGAGTCGGTCAACTCCGGCCTGCCCAGAGTCAGCGTGCCGGTCTTGTCAAACGCCACGGCCTTCAGCAGCCGTCCCCCTTCAAGATATACCCCCCCCTTGATGAGGACGCCGTGGCGCGCCGCGGCCGTGAGGCCGCTCACCACCGTGACCGGGGTGGATATGACCAGCGCGCACGGGCAGGCAATGACCAGCATTACCAGGGCCTGGTACAGCCATACATCCCACGGTCCGGCGCCCAGGAGCGGACCGAGGATTGCCGCCGCCACGGCGAAGATGACGACGCAAGGGGTATAGTAGCGGGCGAAGCGATCGATGAAACGCTGGGTCGGGGCGCGCTGCGACTGCGCCTGCTGGATGGCGGCCGCGATGCGGGCCAGGGTGCTGTCCCCGGCCAGAGCCGTTACGGTGGCTTCCACCACGCCATCGGTGACGATGCTGCCGGCGAACAGTTGATCTCCCGCCTGCTTGTCAACCGGCATGCTTTCGCCCGTGATCGGAGCCTGATCTACCGAGGCGCTCCCGCTTTCGACCCTGGCGTCCAGGGGCACGCGGGCGCCGGCGCGGATCCTGATGTGGGCGCCGGTCCGCACCGCTGCCGCCGGTTGCTCCGACCAGCCGCTGCCGCTGGAAACCTCGGCGGTCTCCGGCGCCAGTGCGGTCAGCGATGCGATGGCGTTGCGCACCCGTTCCAGCGACAGCACCTCAATCGCTTCCGCCACCGAGAACAGGAACACGACCATGGCCGCCTCCGGCCATTTGCCGATCGCCAGGGCGCCGGCCGTTGCCAGGGTCATGAGAAAGTAGATGTTGAGCGTCAGGTTCCTGAGGGCGATCCACCCCTTTTTCAGTGTGGGCGGGCCTGCGGTCAGCAGGGAGACCGCGGCCAGGACCATCACCGGCCAGGAGGATTCCCGGCCCGATATCCAGGCAAGGATTTCCGCCGTGAGCGCCGCCATGCCCGCAACGGCCAGCGCCCATTTCTTCCCGGCGGAAAGACCGGCGTGAATCGCAGCCGGGGAAACGCCGTTTTCCAGCAACCGGGGGGCCATGTCGAGTTTCTCCAGCGCTGATTCAATGGTTCCGAGATCTTCAAGGTGGTGGTATACCGTCAGCTCCCTGTTGATCAGGTCGAAATCGAGCCGGACGATGCCGGCCATGGGCTCAAGATTGGCCCGGATCAGCTGCTCCTCGATGGGGCAGTCCATATGCTCGATGCGGTAGCGAACCCGGCCGGCATCGGCTGGTGGCGGGTGGTTTCCGGCTTTCATTGATCCGGCCGGCGTTGATGCCGCCGAATCTCCGCACGCGCAGGAATGGCCGTGATGGTGATGTCCGCTGTTGCCATGCCCGTGGTGCGCATGTTCATTTCTGTCGTAGTCGTGCCCGCGGCTATTCTTGTTTTGGTTTGTGTTCGCTTCGTGTCGCTTCATTGCTGTTCGATTCCTCCATTTCTGCTATTATTAAACAGCCTGTACCTGCTACAGGGTCAAGCGCAATTTTCGAGTCTGAATCCGCAACGCCTCCATGCCTCCGTTAGTCCGGAAAGCCTCTGCCTCTGTGCTTCAGGAGATTACCGGCAGCCCGGCGGAGGACCGTCTGAGTGAGCGGCTTGTGACGGCGCGGCGACGGGCGGGCCCCGGCTCTTCCGGCCCACTGCGGCATTCCGCCGTCACGGATTCAGGTCGAGGTATTCATGAAAATAGGCGAACTGGCAAAACGCAGCGGTTGCAGCGTGGAGACAATCCGGTTTTACGAGCGGGAGGGACTGCTGCGGGAACCCGAACGCGGGGCCAACGGCTACCGGCAGTACGGCGAGGCTCACCTGGTGCAGCTCAACTTCATCCGCCACTGCCGCTCCCTGGACATGGGCTTGCCGGACGTGCTCACCCTGCTGAACTTCCAAGCCCATTCCGACCTGGCATGCGATGGGATCAGCAATCTGATCGACAGCCAGATTGCCCGCGTCCATCAGAAAATACAGTCGCTTCAGGAGCTTGAGCGGCAGCTGCATTCGTTGCGCGACACCTGCCAGGCCATCACGAGGGTGGGAGAATGCGGCATTATGCGCAACCTGGAGCAGGCGGCCGGGGGGGAGGGCTGCCAGTGCCATGCGGGAGCAGGGGGGAAATGAAAGGTCGTTGACGTTTTATTTCTCGGGGAATTACGACGAAACAGTCCTGATGCGCTCTCTTCGACAGTTCCCGACGGTCGTTTTCACTAGGTTCATTAAACCTGAAAACGATAGATAACCACTGATGAATACAGATAAACACAGATAACTCTATATGATACAAACACAAAGCGCCCACCCTGAGGGAGAATGTCTTTCAGTCCGTTTGGTTATATCCGTGTTTATCCCATGTATCCGAGTTTCGACTGTTTGATTTAGGTTGAATTGTTGCCTGAAAAGGAATGCAATGAAAAAAGTCGTTGTCATAGGTGGCGGCATATCCGGTCTGGCGACTGCCTGGTTGCTGAGGGAAAGGGCCCGGCGCCGGGATGTTGATCTGGATCTGACGCTGCTGGAAAAGGAGGATCGACCCGGGGGAAAGATCCGCAGTATCCGGGAGGAAGGCTACCTGTGCGAATGGGGGCCCAATGGCTTTCTGGACAGCAAACCCCAGACGCTGGAGCTCTGCGGAGCCCTCGGCATCGACGGGAAACTGCTCCGCAGTAACGACAGCGCCCGCAAGCGTTTCATCTACTCTGCCGGTGAACTGCACCGGCTGCCCGAGGGGGCACTCTCGTTTTTCGCCAGCCGCCTGATTTCCTGGCCCGGCAAGCTGCGGCTGGCCCTGGAGCCCACCCCGCTGATTCCGGGACCTCCCGGGGGAATTGACGAAAGCCTGGCCGATTTCGCCCGCCGCCGCCTCGGCGGGGAGGCCCTGGACAAGCTGATCGGACCCATGGTCTCGGGGATTTTCGCCGGCGATCCGGAGATGATGTCGCTGGTTTCCTGTTTTCCCCGGATCGCGGAGCTGGAGCGGGAGTACGGCGGGCTGGTCCGGGCCATGTTCAGGCTTGCCGGGAAGAGAAGGCGGGAGCGGGCAGCCGGGAAGGCGGTTTCATCCCCGTCGGGTCCCGGCGGAGTTCTCACCTCTTTCAGCGAAGGTATCCAGTGTCTCACCGATACCCTGGCCGGATCCCTGGGGGGGATCGTCGGGACGGGAAAAGATGTGGTGCGGATCCGGCGAGGAAAGAGTGCGGCGTGGCGAATCGGCTGCCGCGACGGCGGCGAATCGGAGGCGGATATCGTCATCGTGGCGTCTCCGGCCCATGCCGCAGCGGACATGCTTTCCGGTTGCGACGATGCCCTGTCGGACGCGTTGCGTCTGATTCCCTACGCCGGCATGGCGGTTGTCTGTCTTGGCTTTGAGCGGAAGAGACTCGATCACCCGCTTAATGGCTTCGGCTACCTGATCCCCGGAAAGGAGGGGCGCACCATCCTGGGAACTCTTTGGGATTCCAGCATGTTCTCGAACCGGGCGCCGGAGGGAAAGGC
>CAZRPI010000118.1:7944-10527 GCA_964601865.1 uncultured Pelobacter sp.
CGCGGTATCGGCCTCAACGATTGCGTGGCCGCGGCGGAACGGGCCGCGGATGAAGCCCTGGAACTGGTGCGGTAGCATGCCGGTCATGAAGAGCGATACCGTTGTCCATGACGGAGTTGCCATTCCCTACAGCTACTGCCGTTCCCGGCGGAAAACGCTGGAGGTGACCGTCAGGCCTGACGGAACGGTGTCGGTCAGGGCGCCGCTCCGCGCCACCGTTGCGGACATGCGCGATTTCGTCAGCCGCAAGGGGCCATGGATCGCCAGGGTACGGCAGCGGTTCGCCGGCCTGGCTTCCTGCAGCGCGAAAGCCCTTGACGGCCAGGCGCAGGTGAGGTTCCAGGGGAGGGATTATCCGCTGCTTGTCCGGAGGGGGACGACCGAAGCGGTTTCGTTCGATGGCGGAACGCTGGTCGTGCATATCGTGCCGGGCCATGACGCCGAAAGGCTGACCGGACTCATCAACGCCTGGTACCGGGAGCGGGCCGCGGCGCTTTTTTCTGAACGGATAGGGGAGTGTCATGCCAGGATGGGGGCGGAAGCCATACCCCTCCCTTCCCTTGTCATCCGCGACATGAGGAGCCGCTGGGGGAGTTATTCCCGCAGGACTGGCCGCGTCAGCCTGAACCTGAAGCTGGTCAGGGTGCCGCTTCCCTGCCTCGATTACGTGATTGTCCACGAACTCTGCCACGTAAAGATCCCGAACCACGGGCCACGGTTCTGGGAACTCGTCAGCCGGTACGTTCCGGATCACGCCGAACTGCGCCGGCAACTGCGAAGCAGCGTGATGTTCTGATGTTTCTGAATATGTGACACCTCCACGCCTCCGCTGGTCCGGAAGGCCTCTGCCTTTGCGTTTCGGGAGATTACCCGCGGCCCGGCGAAGGACCGGCAGAGTGAGCGGCCTGTCACGACACGGCGGCGTTCCGGTGTCACGTATTCAGCGTTCTAATCGCGAGGAGTTTCAGCAATGGCGATCATCTCCGCCAGCCGCCGCACCGACATACCGTTCTTTTTCCCCGAATGGTTCATGGAGCGCATCAGGGCCGGTTTTTTTCATCGCCTGAACCCCTTCAACGCCCGGCAGGTCAGGCGCGTCAGCCTGCTGCCGGCCGATGTGAACGCCATCGTGTTCTGGACCAAGAACCCCCGGCCGCTGCTCGCATATCTCCCCGAGCTGGACAGCCGGGGATATTGTTACTACTTCCAATATACCCTGAACCCCTACGACGGCCGTTTCGAGCCCAACCTCGCTCCACTGGAAGAGCGGATCGAAACCTTTCGCCGCCTGAGCCGCCAAATAGGGGCTTCCCGGGTCGTCTGGCGCTATGATCCAATCATCCTGAGCAACGTCACTCCCCCGGAATTCCATGTGGAAAACATTGACCGCATCGCCGCCGCGTTGTACGGTTTCACCGGGAGGATCATGGTCAGTTTTTTTGACCCCTATCCGAAGCTGAAAGGCAGGCTCAGGGAGCTGGAACGGAGGCACGGTATCGCCATCCGGGACACAACCGGCGGTGATGAGCTGCGTTTCCTTGGAGAGTTGGCGCGGATCGCCGCTCTCAACGGCATGGAGATCTTTTCCTGTGCCGAGGAGCGGGATTTTTCGGCCATGGGCATAGGGCACGGCAGCTGCGTCGATGGTGAGCTGATCGCGACGCTCTCCGGTTCGGCGGTCCGTTTTGCGCGGGACCGGCGCCAGCGCAAAGCCTGCGGGTGCGCTGAATCCATCGACATGGGGATGTATGATACCTGCCGGTCAGGCTGCGTCTACTGCTACGCCAACCGGAGCGAAAAGTGTGTGGAAATTACTCTCGCGAAGCACGACCGGAGGAGCGCGTCAATCATAGGAACCTGATTCGCTATTGTATCTGTGGAGACGCATTGCAATGCGTCTCTGCGGCAAGCAAACATGTCAACTTGATTGCAATCGGGAATGAGATTGGCCGCTCCGCACGTTGCCGTAATAACCCGGCCAAGGAGGAGACACCATGCCGCAAGTCAACGAATCGAAACGTTACCGCTCTTTTGAAATATTCTCCCTCTCCACGGGGGTTGAGATCCGTGAGGCGTTCAAGACCCACGAGGAGAACGGGGAGCTGATCGAGCGCTCCGGCAGGATTCTGCTGCGTTTCTTCAGGCTGCTCCCGAAGACGAAACCGGATGAGGTCACCCAGATCCGCTTCTTCTGCGAGCCGGATGAAGCTTACGGCCTCTCCCTGCTGATCAGCCAGGTGGCAGCTTCTTCGGTGCCGTGCAGGGAAAAAGTCAATCCGCATAAATTCTCGGCGGGGGAACAGGGTGAGGAAGTGGTGACCACGCTGTCCGTGGAAAAATGGGAGCGCGGCGGGAAAAGCGGTTTTGCGCTGGCCGTGGCGCGTGGCAAGGACTTTATCAGCGTGCCGGCGCCCCTGGCAAAATTCCTCTTCGCCGGGGAATTTCTCAGGTTCCTCTCGACGGAGCAGAGCTGGGTGGAGCGGCCGGGGAAAAAAGCCGCAAGCATCTGGAAGACCCCGGCATTCTGAAAACGGGCCACGATTCCCGGCAATGGCGGCGGGTGTTACGAAATCGGGGCGTTGC
>CAZRPI010000119.1:0-10490 GCA_964601865.1 uncultured Pelobacter sp.
GGCGCGACCGGCGCTGTACGGCTCGTTCCACGATGTCAGGCCTGTGAACAGGGACCAGGACGGGATGATCGTGGCGGATATAGTGGGACCGATCTGCGAGTCGGGTGATTTCCTGGTCAAGGAGCGTGAAGTGCCCATGTTCAGACAGGGGGATCTCCTGGCGTTCATGTCGGCCGGCGCCTATGGTTTTGCCATGAGCAGCAGCTACAACAGCCGCCCCCGTGCAGCGGAGGTTATGGTCAGGGGCGGCGCTTTCGAAGTCGTACGCGAAAGGGAAACGGTTGACGATTTGATCAGGGGCGAAAAAACGGCATCTTTTTTAACCAATTAAAATGGATGCGGAGGGTATGCCATGTTTAAGGGAAGTATAGTCGCACTGATAACGCCGTTCAGGGATGGCGCTATTGATGAGGAAAAGCTGCGCCAACTGGTGGAATTCCAGATTGAAAACGGCACCGATGCCATTGTGCCGTGCGGTACTACCGGCGAAGCTTCTACCCTGGATTATGACGAGCATATGAGGGTGATCGACATCGTCATTCAGCAGGCGGGCAAGCGGGTGCCGGTAATCGCGGGCACCGGCTCCAACTCGACCGCCGAGGCCATCGAACTCACGGAGAAGGCCAAGAATCTTGGCGCGGACGGAGTTCTCCTGGTCACCCCATACTACAACAAGCCGACGCAGGAGGGATTGTTCCTCCATTTCAAGACGATCGCCGATGCTGTGGCGATTCCGCAGGTGCTCTACAACGTTCCCGGCCGCACCGGGGTCAACATGCTGCCCAAGACCGTGGCACGCCTGGCCGAGCACGCCAACATCGTGGCCATCAAGGAGGCTACCGGTTCGTTGCAGCAGGCATCGGAAGTGCTCGTTCTGTGTGGCGACAGGCTGGACGTGCTTTCCGGTGACGATTTCATCACCTTCCCTCTCATGGCCTGCGGCGGAAAGGGCGTGATCTCCGTTGTAGCCAATATCATGCCGCGGGAGGTTGCGGCGCTTGTGGACGCATTCTTCGGCGGAAACATGGAGGAGGCCCGTCGTCTCCACCTGCATCTGCTCAAGATCAGTAATGCCATGTTCCTTGAGACGAATCCGGTGCCGGTTAAGGCCGCGGCAGCGCTCATGGGCAAGTGCAGCGGCGAACTGCGTCTGCCGCTGGCGCCCCTGAGTGAGGCCAACCATGCTGCCCTGAGTTCCGTCATGAAGTCCTATAACCTGATCTGATGTTGCTGTTTTCGGGCAGGACTCATCCGGCAGTTCCGCAGTGCGGGATTGCCATTTGAGCTCTGGCGGGGATGCCTCCGATTACCGGCTACATGTGAAGTCGTGACCGATAGATCTGCTTTCCGGGGCTTGTAATAGAAAACGGTACCGAAAGGGGAAAACAATGATCAATATATCTGTCTGTGGAGCGGCCGGACGTATGGGCAAACGCAACATCAACTCCTTTCATGAGGCGGAGGGGGTGCAGGTCGTCGGTGCCCTGGAATGTCCGGGCAACCCGATGCTGGGCCAGGATGCCGGCCTGATTGCCGGATGCGGCCCCCTTGGTGTAAAGATTTCCGACGATCTCAACTCGGTCATTGCCGCGTGCGATGTTCTGGTGGATTTCACCGCGCCAAAGGTGTCCCTGAAAAATCTCGAAGCCTGCGGTCTGCAGAAAAAGGCCATCGTCATCGGTTCCACCGGTTTCACCCCTGAGCAGCGCGAACTGGCCGTTGAACTGGCGAGATACACGCCGGTAGTGCTCTCGCCCAACATGTCGGTTGGAGTAAACGTCTGCTTCAAGATCCTCAGGGACCTGGCGACCATTCTGGGAGAGGATTTTGACGTGGAAATCGTGGAAGCGCACCACCGCCTGAAGCAGGACGCGCCTTCCGGTACGGCCGTGAGAATGGGTGAGGTGGTTGCCGAGGCGCTGGGACGTGACTACGGCAAGGCGGCCAATTTCCACCGGGAGGGAATTACCGGCGTCCGGACCAGGGAAGAGATCGGCATGCAGACGATCCGCGGCGGAGATATCGTGGGTGAGCACACGGTTTACTTCATCGGAATGGGGGAGCGCATCGAACTGTCCCACCGTGCCATGACCCGCGACATGTTTTCGAGGGGAGCGGTCCGCGCCGCCAAATGGGTGGTCGGCAAGGCTCCCGGCATCTATGACATGCAGGATGTTCTCGGTCTCAGGAGATCCGTGGATCGGCACAGTTTCTGATGTGATACGACATCCATAATGCCACTGAAAGACGCATTGCAATGTGTCTCTGCGGCAAACAATATATCAACTCAATTGCAATTCGGAAGAAATCGGATTCCATCTGCAAAGGACGGCGTGTATGGCAAAGATAAACGGAAATTACCTGAAACTGAAGGCCGGCTACCTCTTTCCCGAGATAGGGCGCCGCGTGCGTGCATTTTCGGAGGCAAATCCGCAGGCCCGGGTAATCCGTCTCGGCATCGGCGATGTCACCCGTCCGTTGGCTCCCGCCGTCCTCAAGGCGTTTCACGATGCCGTGGACGATCTGTCCCGGGTGGAGACCTTTGCCGGGTATGGACCTGAGCAGGGGTATGACTGGCTGATCAACGCCGTCATAGAAAAGTCGTACAACAGGCTGGGGGTCGACCTCAAGCCGACCGAACTCTTCGTCTCCGACGGCTCCAAGTGCGATTGCGCAAACATACTGGATATCTTTGCCCTGGATAACGTGGTCGCAATCGGCGACCCCGTTTATCCGGTATACAACGACACCAACGTGATGATCGGGCGTACGGGTGAAGCCGATGAACGGGGGTATTACACGGGCATTGTCTATATGCCCTGCAACGAGAGCAACGGCTTTATTCCTGCCCTGCCGAGTGAAAAAGTGGATATTATTTACCTCTGCTTTCCCAACAACCCCACGGGCGCCGTTGCGGGCAGGGCCGAACTGAAAAAATGGGTCGATTACGCCAATGCCAACGATGCTGTAATCTTTTTCGACGCCGCCTATGAGGCGTTCATCACGGACCCGGCCATTCCGCACTCGATTTATGAAATCGATGGGGCAAAAAACTGCGCCATTGAGTTCCGCTCCTTCTCCAAAACCGCAGGTTTCACCGGTGTGCGCTGCGGTCTTGTTGTCGTGCCGGAGGGTGTTATGGGTACGGCTCCGGACGGCGAAAGGTTCAGCTTCAACAAACTCTGGTTGCGACGCACCACCACCAAATTCAACGGCGCCTCCTATCCGGTGCAGAGGGCGGCGGCCGCGGTCTATTCCGAGGAGGGATGGGCTCATACCCGCGAAATCATCGCCTATTACATGGAAAACGCCCGCATTATCCGCGAAGGCCTGAAGGATGCCGGCTGCACCGTCTACGGAGGCGTGAATGCCCCCTATATCTGGCTCAAGACTCCGGATGGGATGAGCAGTTGGGATTTCTTTGACAGGCTGCTGATCGAATGCAATGTGGTCGGGACCCCTGGCAGCGGTTTCGGACCGAGCGGAGAGGGGTTCTTCCGGCTCTCGGCTTTCGGAAACCGGGACAACGTGATCGAAGCGGTCGAACGCATCAGGAACAGACTGAAATGAAACAGAGGCGCCCCACGGGGCGCCTTGTCGTTTCGACTGAGTGTGCGAATACCCGTATCCATCTGCTCCCGCAGTTCCAACCCCTGCCCATATCCCGGCAGAAGCCGTTTATGGGCTCTGTCCGGCAACTGTCAAAAATCCTGACACCAGGGTGTCAACAATTCGGCGGGATGGTTTTTTTGTAACACAATAGCCTGTGATTACAGCGAGTTGAGTTTGTGGTATGTCTTGTGCATATATGCGGACATCTGCGATTGTTCACTGATGTTGCAGCAGGTCAGGCTCCATACTCTAGAAGAGTGTATCTGTGAAGGGAGATGAGGAAGATGCCGTGGTACAACAATCCGGTCATAACCCGTAAAGTCCTGAACAGGATTGCCAACCGTTATCCACGCGCAACTATTCAGGACCTCAACCGGGCTTTGGATTATGCCACCCAAATGATCTGGAGCAAGCAGGAACACTACTTCGAGAATGAAACACCCATACGCAAGCAGTAAACCGGGGCGGGGGCGGAGATACGCCTCCGCCCTTTTCCTGCCGTTACCCGCATCCGGCCTGTATTTCCTGTCTTCCCACTCATGCCGCGCACTATGACCACTGAGAACCGAATGGGACGCAATCTCTCGATTCGTTACAGTCTGTTGCTATTGCGCGTTGAACCGCGTTGCACTTCCGGAGATGTCATCAACTCCGACTCATGACTTTGACGAGTCTTCGAGCTGACGCCCCACAACCTTGACCGCGCCGCGTATTCCTGCTATTACATAAAATCTTTATGCGGTTTTTCTCTAACTTTCCGTTGGAGGTGTCTACGTGACATTTCAGGATCTCATTCTTTCCCTGCAGGGGTACTGGGCCGGGCAGGGTTGTGTTATCCAGCAGCCCTACGATACCGAAAAGGGCGCCGGAACCTTCAATCCAGCCACATTTCTCAGGGTCCTGGGCCCGGAGCCCTGGAACGTGGCCTATGTGGAACCTTCCCGCCGGCCCACCGATGGACGCTACGGCGAAAATCCGAACCGATTGCAGCATTACTACCAGTTTCAGGTGATCATGAAGCCTTCCCCGCAGAATATCCTGGATCGCTACCTGGATTCTCTGCGTGCCTTTGGTCTCGATCCGTCCAAACACGACATCCGTTTCGTTGAGGACGACTGGGAGTCCCCCACCCTGGGGGCCTGGGGGCTCGGCTGGGAGGTCTGGCTGGACGGCATGGAAATCACCCAGTTCACCTATTTCCAGCAGGCCGGCGGCATCGATCTCAAGCCGGTCTCATCCGAAATAACCTATGGCTGCGAGCGTATCGCCATGTATCTCCAGGGGGTGGACAACGTCTATGACCTGGAATGGGTGAAGGGGATAAAATACGGCGACATCCACCATGAAAACGAAGTTGAGTTTTCCAGGTACAATTTCGAGGAGGCGGATGTGGATATGCTGCTCCAGCTGTTCGGTATGTACGAGAAGGAGTGCCTGCGTATGGCGGAAAAGGAACTGGTGCTGCCGGCATACGATTATGTCATGAAATGTTCTCATACCTTCAATCTGCTGGATGCCCGCGGCGCCATCTCGGTCACCGAGCGCGCCTCCTATATCGGACGGGTCAGGAACGTGGCCCGTGTCTGCGCCGAAGGTTACCTGCGCATGCGTGAGAGGCTGGGCTATCCGTTACTGAAAGGAGGCGCTGCCCGATGAGCCTCAAGGAACTGTTTCTGGAAATCGGAACCGAGGAGCTTCCCGCCGGATTCATCCCCCGCGCCATGGCTGAAATGGAGGCCATGATCAGCAGGGAGTTGACCAACGCCCGCCTGAGTTTTGGCGCGGTGCGCACCATGGGTACGCCACGACGCCTGGCGCTGGTGGTTGAAGATATCCCGGCCGTACAGCCGGACGCGGAAATTACCGCCACCGGACCATCCAAAAAGGCTGCCTTTGACGCCGACGGCAAACCCACCAGGGCGGCGGAGGGATTTGCCCGCGGCCAGGGGGTCAGCGTCTCCGATCTGCATGTCGTCACCACCGAAAAGGGGGATTATCTGGCGGTTACCAAGCGGGAAAGCGGCCGCCCGACCCATGAACTGCTGACGGAAATGCTGCCGGCGCTGGTGGCGGCAATCCCCTTCAAGAAATCCATGCGCTGGGGCAATCTGGACGTGCGCTTCGCGCGTCCGATTCACTGGATCGTGGCCCTGTTCGATGGCATCGTGGTGCCGTTTGCTTTCGGCAACATAAAAAGCGGCGCCATGTCGCGCGGCCACCGTTTCATGGCCAATACGTCGTTTCCGGTACGTAATTTCCGTCATTATCTTGATGAGTGCGAGCGGCATTTCGTGATCGTCGATCCCGAGCGGCGCAAGGAAATCATCCGTCGGGAGAGCCATCGCGTGGCGATCGCGGCGGGTGGGCGTTTGCTGCCGGATGAGGAGCTGCTGGAACAGATCACCTATCTGGTGGAGTACCCCAGCGCGGTGCACGGAACCTTCTCTCCAGAATTCCTCAAGGTGCCCCGTGAGGTGCTGATTACCTCCATGCGCAGCCATCAGCGGTATTTTTCCATCGTGGACGGCCAGGGGAGGCTCATGCCGGGTTTCATTACCATCAACAATACCCTGACCGAAGATCCCGGTGTCGTGGTTCGTGGTAACGAGCGTGTCCTCAGGGCGCGTCTTTCCGATGCCCGCTTCTTCTTCGAAGAAGACCGGAAGACCAGTCTGGATAGCCGCGTGGAGGAGCTCAGAAAGGTGGTCTATCAGCAGAAGCTGGGGACTTCCTTTGAGAAGATGGAGCGTTTCAGGACACTGGCGGCAGAGTTGGCCGACCGGCTCAATCCCTCGGTTAAACCCCAGACCTCCCGCGCCGCCTGGCTCTGCAAGGCGGACCTGGTTTCCGGCATGGTCGGTGAATTTCCCGAGGTCCAGGGCATCATGGGGCGGGAATACGCTCTGCTGGAGGGGGAAGACGATGCTGTTGCCAACGCCATTGCGGAACACTATCTGCCGATTCAGGCGGGAGGTGAGCTTCCGGCCAGCGATATCGGCGCCTTCGTCTCCATAGCCGACAAGCTGGACACCATCTGCGGCTGTTTCGGCGTCGGGCTGATTCCCACCGGCGCCGCCGACCCCTATGCGCTGCGTCGGGCAACTATCGGCATCATCAGTATCATTCTCGACCGGGGGTACCGCCTGGGGCTGCCTGAGCTTGTCGGCCGTTCACTCGATCTTCTGGAGAGCAGGCTCAATCGCCCGAAGGAGCGGGTTGCGGTTGATGTCCTGGAATTTTTCCGCAACCGTTTTGTCAATCTCATGGGGAACGACTTTGCGCCGGATGCGGTGGATGCGGCCGTGTCCGCCGATTTTGAAGACCTGGTTGACGTGAGAAACCGCATCGCGGCCCTGGCCGCGTTTAAATCACACCCCGATTTCGAGCCGCTGGCAATCGCCTTCAAGCGGGTCGGCAATATCATCAAGGGGGGAGTGGATGAACCGCTGGAGCCGGCGCTTTTTCAGGAGGAGGCCGAGAGCGGTTTGTACCGGGCCTTCCAGGACATCAGGGGGCAGGCCGAAACCGCGATCGAGCGGGGAGACTGGCTGGAGGCGCTGACCAGGATCGCCGGTCTGCGGGTTCCGGTGGACACCTTCTTCGACAGCGTCATGGTTATGGCGGAGGACCCCGGGGTGCGCACGAACCGCCTGGCCCTGCTGACCATGATCGACCGGATGCTGGGTCGTATCGCGGATTTTTCACGGATCGCATGAGCACTGCTCCGGAGCTGTTGTGCCATCTGGCGGTCACGGTCGGAGTTATGGGGAGGTAGGCCATGTCACTCACTACTCGTATCATTCTCTGTAATGCCGTTGCCATACTTTTGGCGGTGGCCGCGATCAGCGCGGCCAATCCCGGTTGCAACGCGCTGTTCAACGGAGCGGTTGGGGTGCTGCTTCTCGCCGTTACCTCGGCCCTGTACGTCGTTTTCATCCGCAGGCTTTTCAGGCCCTTGAGCAGTTTCGTCGCTGCCCTTGAGAGGGCCGCCGGCGGTGACCTCACGGTTCGCGCCGAGGTGGTGGGCGCCGACGAATTCGGTCGCCTGGCGACCGCGTTCAACACCATGATGACGGACATGAACGGCGCCTTGCGGCAGTTTTTTTCGGTGGCTGATCTGGTGCGGGACTCGGTTGTCATGGTGCGGTCCACGACCGAGGCCATGGCTTCCGCCGCGGAAGAGGTGGCAATGCAGTCCGGTACCATCGCAACCGCAAGCGAAGAGATGGCGGCCACATCCGGGGATAT
The DNA here is from genome assembly GCA_964601865.1 of uncultured Pelobacter sp. Classification (GTDB taxonomy): domain Bacteria; phylum Desulfobacterota; class Desulfuromonadia; order Geobacterales; family Pseudopelobacteraceae; genus Pseudopelobacter. The sequence goes on from CAZRPI010000119.1 coordinate 7,861, forward strand.
CGCCCGTAACTGCCTGTATGCGGCCGAGAACGCCCAGAAGGCAACCGAACAGACCCACAGCGGTTCGCAGATCGTACAGAAAAGTGCCGAACTGATGGATGCCATCGCCAGGCGCGTGAATGAGTCATCGCGAACCGTGGAAGGGCTGGGGCAGCGTTCCGACCAGATAGGCGCTATTGTCAACACCATCCAGGATATTGCGGATCAGACCAACCTGCTGGCACTGAATGCTGCCATCGAGGCGGCCAGAGCCGGAGAGCAGGGGCGCGGTTTCGCCGTCGTGGCCGATGAGGTGCGGGCCCTGGCGGAGCGTACCACCAAGGCTACTAAAGAGATCAGCGTCATGATCGGGAATATTCAGGGGGAAACCCGAACTGCGGTCAGTTCCATGGTCGAAGGGGTGGAGCAGGTCAGGCAGGGAACCGAAGAAACCTCCCGTTCGGGGGAGGCTCTGGAGGATATCCTCTCCAGGATCAACGAACTTGCAATGCAAGTCAGCCAGATCGCAACGGCCGCGGAAGAGCAGACCGCGACCACCAGCGAGATCACCCAGAATATCCAGATGATCTCCGACGTTGTGACCCGTAACGTGGAGAGTGCTCACGGTACGACTGTGGCAACGGCCAAGCTTGCCGAGCAGGTTGACCAGTTGCATGAACTGGTTTCCCGCTTCAGACTGTCTAACGCCCTTGAGTGGGACAGTTCCTTCTCAACCGGTATCGAACGTTTTGACAGGGAACACCAGACACTCTTCAGGATGGTGAACGAACTGCATGACGCCATGCAGCAGAAACGGAGCAAAGAGGCTATCGGCCAGATTCTGAACGGCCTGGCGGATTATACGGTCAACCATTTCTCCGGTGAGGAAGAGGCTTTTTCGCGCTTTGCCTATCCGGACGCCGCTCCCCACAAACAGGCGCATCAGAACCTGGTGGAGCAGGTGGTAGCTCTCCAGGAACGTTTCCGGAGCGGCCAAACCCTTCTGACCCAGGATGTGATCAGCTTCCTGCAGGGGTGGTTGACCAACCATATCAAGGGCACGGACAAAAAGTACGGCCCACATCTGAAAAAGAGCGGTGTAACGTGATTGCAATCATCGATTATGGCATGGGCAACCTCCGTTCCGTGCAGAAGGGTTTTGAGAAGGTCGGCGCCGAGGCGGTCATCACCGCCGACCCCGCAGTTGTCCTTGAGGCTGAAAAGGTTGTTCTCCCCGGCGTGGGGGCGTTCCGTGACTGTATGCACAACCTGGAACAGGCCGGTTTCGTGGAGCCGATCCTGAAGGTCATAGCCGACGGGAGGCCTTTCCTCGGGATCTGTGTCGGCATGCAACTGCTCTTCAGCGACAGCGTGGAGTTCGGTCTTTATCGCGGGCTGGATCTGATTCCCGGCCACGTTCTCCGTTTTCCCGAAGGGATGCGGGAGAACGACGAGGTTCTGAAGGTGCCGCACATGGGGTGGAACCAGCTCGGTTTCAAACGGAAGCCGCATCTCTTCGAGGGGGTCGATGAGGGAACCAACGTCTATTTTGTTCACTCATACTACGTCAAGCCGGATGACGAGTCGGTGGTTGCTACCACCACGGGCTACGGCATCGAATTTTGCTCCACCATCTGGAAGGACAATATCGTCGCCACCCAGTTCCATCCGGAGAAATCCCAGCATGCGGGACTTCTGATGCTGAAAAACTTTGCGTCGCAGAAATGATGCTGAAAGGTGCGCCATGCTTGTAATACCAGCGATTGACCTGAAAGACGGTGTCTGTGTCCGCCTGGAACAGGGGCTCATGGACAGGGATACCGTATTCAACCAGAACCCGGCCGCGCAGGCTCGGGAATGGCAGTCCCAGGGGGCCGAACTGCTGCACATTGTCGACCTTGACGGCGCGTTTGCGGGAAAACCGAAGAACAGGTCGGCCATCGAAGCCATCGTGAAATCCATTACCATACCGGCCCAGCTTGGCGGAGGCATCCGGGATCTGGCAACCATTGAATCCTATCTCTCCCTGGGGTTGTCGCGGATAATTATCGGAACCGCTGCCCAGCGTAACCCGGAACTTGTCCGGGAGGCATGTACAAGGTTTCCCGGCAGGATCGTGGTGGGCATTGATGCCAAAAACGGTATGGTCGCGGTTCAGGGATGGGCTGAGGTGACCGACATAACCGCGGTGGAACTGGCACGAAAATTCGAAGATTGCGGAGTGAGCGCCATCGTCTATACGGATATCAGCCGCGACGGCATGCTGCAGGGGCCGAATCTTGAGGCAACCCGGTTGCTGGCCGAATCGGTTGCCGTTCCGGTAATCGCTTCCGGCGGCGTATCCACTCTCGGGGATATCGGGCGCCTGATGACCATAGAACGGAGCGGAATTACCGGCGTGATCACCGGCAGGGCGATTTATACCGGAGCGATCAGGCTGAGCGAGGCCATAGCCCTCACCAAAAAAGGCGAGCAGGAATAACCCTATGCTTACGAAGAGAATAATTCCCTGTCTGGATGTCAAGGGTGGTCGCGTCGTCAAGGGAGTGCAGTTTGTGGAACTCCGTGACGCGGGCGATCCAGTGGAAGTCGCCGAGATCTACGACAGCCAGGGCGCCGATGAACTGACCTTTCTTGACATTACCGCATCG
>CAZRPI010000120.1:0-6031 GCA_964601865.1 uncultured Pelobacter sp.
GGACTGCCTGACGATACCGCAGGTGTCACAGTCAAGTCCGACAGACTCCTAGGACCGAATATGGGCCTGTCCGCCTGATGGGACGGCCCGGGAAAAGCAAGGCAACATCCGCTGTTAGCCTGAGTTGTACCCTCAACGACGTCCGTACGTCAAGATTTGGTTACGGTTGTGCCCTTCCGTCTCTCAAGGGTTGTCCGCTTGACCGACATCGAACCATTCCGCAAGCATTACCGCGTGTCCGGTGTCCAGGTAAGCCGTGGAATAGAGATAGACCCCCGATGTGGAGGTTGTCGTCGTTGCTATATCCCCGTATCCCTCCGTGGCGGCCATCAGCGACAGGCAGTCGAGAACCTGCCGGCATGCGAGGTTAAACGGCGGATTTTCGAAGAGTCCGATTGGAATGGGGCGCTGGCAGGCGCCGGAGTTGTGGCGGACGGTTTCCGCGATGAGTTTCACCGGGCCTTCCTGCGCCTGGAGCAGGACCTTCGCATACGCCCCGGTCATTGAGTGGGAGGAGTAGTACCATTGCACGCCTGCTCCGCCCAGCACGTGCAGATCCTCGTTTTCCAGGACCAATCGGGAGAGGAGCGCCGCCGCGGCTTCACCGTTCATGTCCGTGTCGGGCGCCAGTTGCTCTTCCAGATAGAGCGTGATTTCGGATGCGGAAACGAGCCGCGCGGCCGCGCTCCCTTTCCGAATCACGGCCGCCGCCATTTCCTCTGCCGCATCCCCGCGCCCGGTCCCGGCGTCCTTTTCCGCACCTTGCCCGATAATCGGCGCTTTCATGCCGGCACCAGTTTATGTGCGGCCAGGGTGTCGGCAACGCCGGTCAGGCCGAATTTCCGGTATGTCCCGCGGGTCGGCGCTCCGGTTGCCCTGTCCCACCCCAGCTCCTCGTAAAACATGTCCAGTGCGACCTGGACGTCGTTTCTGTCCATGTGGATGGCGCCTTTTGTGAATGGCGCTCGGCCCGACTTGTCCGTAAAGACCCATTCGGGAATCCTGTCGTGACGGCCGCGCATGTCGGCTGTCCCCATGCCGCGGATAGTCAGCGCTCTGTGGAGGAGAAAGATGCGCTCCGCGACCGCATCCAGTTCCTCACGGTTCTTGTCGTCTCCCGTTGCCAGCCTGTAGAGCATTGATTCAATGGAATCATCCCCCGTATAGCCGCGCTCCATGAGGGGAGAGGCCCCCCAGGGGCCCATCCAGTTGCACAGGGAGATCGAGTCGTGCAGCTCCTTGCGCAGGAGCGCCCATTTGGCCATCCGCGCCTTGGACCGGTGCATGGGGGTGTACTCCCCCATGCGGTCAATGGCTTCGGGCGCCCCCCAGAGTTCGGCCGCCAGCCTTTTCTGCACCTGCGGCGGCAGGCCGTTCCTGAGGAAATTGGAATGGGAGTGGCACTGCGAGTCGCGGTTGTATATCAGGTTGATGAGCAGGCCGCATTGACTCGTCTCTTCCGAGGAGTGGTGCCTGGGGTGCCCCATTTTCCAGTAGCCGAGGCTCTTTTCCTTTCTCCACAACTCCTCGGGGATGTTCCACCTCTCCAGCAGATGGCCGGTGCCGAGGCCCAGCGCCGTGCCCAGTTCACCCTCTTTGCCGGCGATCCTCGGCAGCAGCTCAAAGAGAAACGCGGGATCTCCCTTCTCATAGATGTTCCAGGAATAACTCCTGAATTCCCGGGCGCCCACCATCTTTTTTACGGTGCCGTCATGGTAGAGTTTGATGAAGTCGCGCTGGAGCTGGCCGTAATTACACCAGATGCCGAAATCGTTGGCCATGTGCATGCCGACCATGCACGCCTCCATGCTGGTGGTTCCCTTTGGGCCGCCAGGCAGGTTCCTGAAAAAAGAACGGCCAAAGGTGAGTCCCATACAGGTATTCTGTCCCACATCAGGAATGCCGTATTTCGAGGAAACGGAGGGAACCTTCAGGATGGTGTGACAGCGGATGGGGCAACTGGAGCAGCCATTGCCCCTGACGGTATGCTTCCAGGCGTTGTCGCCCAGAAAATAGGCGGCTACGTTTGACCGATAGGAAATCCGGTTCCTGTCATGCGGATCACAGCTTCCCGTGTCCACGGTATGCGCCGCACTCCCCCAGCGACGCCCCCGGGACGCATTCCACCGCGTATTCGGGTCGTAGAATTCCGCCCACGGCTGGGGTGAATTGGGTACCACATGCTGGTTGTTGCCCCCCAGGAGGGAGAGATGATATGAGATCAGTTTTTCCCATTTATCCCGATCGCCCGCAATCCTGATGCTGCCGGAACCCCGGACGCCGATCGCCTTGAGGTTCTTCGACCCCATGACGGAGCCGATGCCGCCGGCGGAGTGGGAAACGTCATTCATCACCACGGACATGGGCACCAGGTTTTCACCTGCCTGACCGATTGCCGCCACAACCGCGTCCCTGCCCATGATTTCCGTAATGGAGAACGTCGCCGACCTGATGCCCTGTCCCCATATTCCGCGGGCATCGCGGATTTCGATCTTCTGATCCGCGATCATCAGCCACACCGGGTGTTCGGCTTTTCCCTGGATGATGATGGCATCGTAGCCGGCATATTTGAGTTTGGCGGCAAACTGTCCGCCCATGTGACCGGACGCAACAAGAGGAATGGGCCAGCAGGTGGGCCAGAGGGTCGTTATGGCCGTTCGGCCGCTGCACGGAGCGCTCGTTCCCGCCAGCGGTCCCACGGCGAAGACAATCCTGTTTTCGGGATCGTACGGTTTGACCCCTGCCGGAACCTCATCCCACATTACCCTGTAGCCGATCCCCGTGCCGCCGAGATAATCCTTGTACCGCTCAATCGTGTCCTCGCATTGGATCCTGCCGGTTGACAGATCGACGCGCAGGACCTTGCCGGCCCATCCTCCATATCCCTTCATTCCCGTTTCCTTTTTGCTGCGCTCGCAAATACGATTTGTCATGCCCGAATGACTTTGTCGGTCATCGATGATTTCAATATGTTACAGTCTGAATTTCCGGCCAGAACCGTTTCGGGAATAACAATTTGCGAATCCATCCTTTTGGGATCAGCCTGATTCTCCGGCTTGTTCCTTCCCGTTACTCCGCTCTTCCAAACCTCCGGCCCTTATGGCGATGAACCGCAATAGTGTCCGGTTCCGGTCTCCCGGAAACCGGCGACGCTCAATGGTAGCCTCGGGATGGCCGGCGCAATCACTTTCTGCTTCCGCGCCCGGCCAGGTTCAGGGCTGCCAGGTAGAGATGAACGATGAAGACCAGGAGCACGAGATAGGAGAAGCCCGCATGAACGGCGTCAATGGGGCCAACCAGGTGTTCCGACAGGAGGTACCGTCGCACTGGGGGAATGTCCAGAAAGAGCAGGCCCGTCGTGCCGAGGACGAGCATAAAAATATACATGAGCGCACCCGAGAAAATTAAAAAAATGTAGTATCTCGCCTGAGCGGACATGCTCTTCAGATTTTTGTTTACGATTCCGTAATGACGCAGCGGATTTTCGCTCCACATGGCATGAACATGCCATAAGACCGTCGAAATCAACATCGCGAAACCCAGGTATTCATGCCAGAGCAGCACCGGATCATGGGGTTTCAGAGCCGCGATGCCGTGCAGCCGCAGATAGATGCCCGTTACGATCAACAGGGTGGCGATGCCGGCGTTTATCCGGTGCCATATTCGCCGCGACTGCGGTTTGAGATGCACGCGTTTCATCGTTTTTTAATCTTTCGCGCTACGGCATGGATCAGTACGGATGCGATTGTCAGAGGAACTAGAATCGCGCCGGCCATGTCGATCCATTTGAAACCGATCCCTTCCGAATAGCCGGTCCTACCGCCTCTGAGCGTCCGCAGCATCATCGCCCATGACTGTCTGAGGTTCAGCGTCTGGTCCGGCAAATGGCATTCACCGCAGCCGATGAGGCGTTGCGGAGGGAACGGTGCGGTGTCCCGGTTGCGCGGAGGGATTTTCCCGGTCAGGTCACGCCAGGACACGTATCGCAGGGATCCTGCCGGGCAGGCTGCCACGCACTTGGGTTTGCCTCCGCAGAGATCGCACTTGGTCGCCTTCCGGCTGTCCGGGTCGTAGGAAATCATCTCCCAGGGGCACGCCCGCAAACAGATGCCGCAGCCGGTGCACTTCCCCGGATCGATACGGCGTGCCTTATGGGGGGGCGAGATCACAATCGCGTTTTCCGGACATAGGGAGGCGCAGGGGACGGGATGGGGGCACTGCATGCAAAGATCCTGCACGATAAGGCCGTCTCCCAGGTTGCCGTGCCCTTCGCGCCACGCCGTGGCGCCCTGGCGGCCGAAGTTCAGATTCCGGTCAACCTTGATCCGGGACAGCGTAGGGGATGCCTTGCCGTAATTGAATTCCGTGCAGGCCAGTTCACAACGGCCGCATCCGACGCAGACGGCGGGATCGGCGATGACCAGACCCTCGGCTTTTTCCATGATAATGAAGGGTCTGCCCGTTGCCAGTGCGACTGCCGGCGACAGGGCCAGGAGTCCCGCGATGGAACTGCCGCCCCAGACGAGGACCTGTCTGCGCGTACACAAGAGTGAGAAGGGGGAAGTTCCTTCTTCCGCTTTTGCGGTCTCTTCAGGAATGTGCTCGGCTACCATGGCAATCTTCTCTGTCTCACTCAGGGAACGGCTCGGGTTGATAGCATGGACAGAAATTATTGGAATGTTGTTCACAAGTCAACGCGTAAATGTCCGGTAACCGCCGAAGATCGGCGGGCGTTGATGAAGAAACGGTCTGATTTCCCGGTTATGACGAGATGACCGGGGCGGGCTTGGGGGAGGGAGCGTCTTTTACACCGAAAACCAGTGCCACCCAGACGCTGATTTCATACATGAGGTAGAGCGGTATCATAATGACCAGCATGGTGATCAGGTCGGCATGAAAGGCGGCGATGATCGAACTGGCCAGCAGGGCGTATTTGCGTCTGGAGGCCAGCAGGCCGTGGCTGACGATTCCCAGGCGGGCCAGCATCAGGGTCAGGACCGGAAGCTCGAAAATCAGGCCGAAGATGAGGACCAGTCTCAAACAGAAATTGACATAAGCGCTGAGATTGAACCAGCTCTGCAGCCCCTGCGTCTCATAGGAGAGGGAGAAGTTGATGATAACCGGCCAGATCACCATCACGAAGAACAGGGCGCCCGCGCAGAAAGTGACCGTGGCGGCGATGACGAAAGGGATCACGAAACGCCGCTCCGCGATGGTCAGTCCGGGGGCGACAAACGCCCAGATCTGCTGGAACACCACCGGCAGAACCAGGATGAATCCGGCAAGCATGGAAATCTTGCACTGGATAAAGAATGGTTCCAGCGGCGCGCTGTAATTGAGCCGACGGTTCCTTTCGGAAAGGGGGGCTTCGCGCGCCGGGGCGTAGCGGTTGTAGATTTCCGGCGCGCGTGATCTGAGCTCGGTGTTGAGGCGTTGTTTGATGGCGGTCAGATAGGTTGCGCCGGACAGCGGTTGCTCGATGAAATCAAGGATGTCGCCGGAATAGTTCCAGGCAATCCCCATGCCGATGATCACCGCAACCAGGATGATGATCAGGCGCCTGCGCAGTTCGGCCAGATGCTCGGTCAAGTGGAGTCGTTTGTCGTCGCGCATGTTTCTTCCCGTCATGGTGGCGCGCCATGGCAGCCGTTTCCGGCCTTTCTCCGCGCAAAATCAGCCCACTGCTTTCCGCGGTTCACTCTTTCCTGGACGTTATTTCGCTGTCGTCCTTACCTTCCGCGGCTTTTTTGAAATTCTTGATGCTTTTGCCGAGGGCGCTCCCTATTTCCGGTAGCCTGTCGGCGCCGAACACCACCAGCACGATAACGAGAATGATCAATAATTCAGGCACACCGAATCCGAACATAGAAACCTCCATTACACAGTTTGAGTGAATGCCTGCCGGGTGCCATGGCGGAGAGTCAGCGGGAATGGTCTTACATGCCGTCATCTCAGATCGGCTGGCTGCGCCTTCCGGCAATTACCCGTTCCGGGGCCGCCGCAATGACTGCATGTTTCTTGAGTTAAAGCC
>CAZRPI010000120.1:6131-10410 GCA_964601865.1 uncultured Pelobacter sp.
CGACTGTTTTTCGGCGTTTTCTCCTGCTGACCGTTCCCGCTCTTCAGCGGCCCCGGTCTCTTCATCCGTATTCTGTCTGAAATCGTTGGCGGCGCGTTTGAATTCCGCAAGTCCTTTTCCCAGGGAGCGGGCCAGTTCCGGCAGTTTCTGCGGACCAAACACGACCAGTGCGATGACCAGAATGATGAGCAGTTCCGGCGTTCCGATGCCAAACATTATTTATCTCCTCTGTTGCCGCTCGTCCTGATGATGTGAGGTTGAAAATTGTAGTGGTTACCACTCCCGTTTGTCCAGACAAAAGAAGACCTGAATCGTAACGCCTCCACCCCTTTGCTAGTCCGGAAGGCCTCTGCTTTGCGTTTCGTGAGATTGCCGGCAGCCCGACGGAGTGAATGGTCTGTAGCGTCATGGCGGCGGACGGGCCCCGCTCTTCCGGAAACTCCCGGCGTTCCGGCATCACTGATTCAGGGAAGAGAGAAACTGGGGTGGTCGATCCTCTCTGCCTGTGGTGGACAAGTTGCCTGCGATCCCCTCGGAAGAGGCTTTGGCAGGGGGATGCGGGTGACTTCTGTCGCATATTTTCCAAACGGGGTGTTAATAGTGATGAAAAAATATTTGACATAAAAGAAAAATGCGACTACCATCCCCTCATAAAAAACCAAACGTTTGGTTTTTTATGAGGGGAATCAAAAATTGGAAGGGGGAAACGCCTGATACATTGTGTGTAACCATTTGCGGTGAAAGAAAAAACCGGGGAAAGGAGCTGTATTATGAAAAATGCGGTTGATATGTCAAGGGTTGCCAGATTGAGAGATAGGTTCTTGAATACTACTCCCGCAGTATGTTCCGAGAGGGCAAAGATAGTCACACAGGCCTACCAGGACTATCAATGTGATCCGGTGGTGCTGAAACGGGCAAAGACGCTCGGTCGCATCCTGGAGGAAATGACCATTTTCATCGGCGAAGACGAACTGGTTGTCGGAAATATGGCCAGCAAGCCGAGAAGTGCCCCGATATTTCCTGAATTTTCCTATACATGGGTCGTTACTGAAATGGATCAGGCTCCTTTTGAGGAGAGAGAGTCCGACAAATTCCTCATTGACGGGGAGACAAAGGCGGACCTCAGAAACCTGGCTGATTTCTGGGTGGGCAAAACGGTCAATGATTTCGCACTCAGATCACTGCCGGAAACGGCGTTGGAGACCATCAAGAACTCGGCGGTGTTTGCATTTTCCCCTGAAGTGCTCATTTTGTCGGGCAACGGAAATTGCTCGCCAAACTACAAAAAAATTCTGGAAAGGGGATTCAACGGCATCAAAAAAGACGCTGAAGACAACCTGGCAAAGTTGGGCATTCCCGCTGACGGTACCGAGATCGAGAAGTATAACTTCTGGAAGGCAATAATTTTTTCCTGTGAAGCCATCATGGTTTACGCCAGGCGCTATGCGGAACTGGCAAAAGACCTGGCCGCCAATGAAAGCGATCCCAAGAGAAAAGCAGAACTGATGAGAATAGCCGAGGTGTGTGAAAAAGTCCCGGCCAACCCCGCGAGCACCTTCCGGGAAGCGTGTCAGTCGTTTTATTTTTTCCATATTGTTCTGCACATCGAGACCAACGGCCATTCCATTTCTCCCGGCCGCTTCGACCAGTACATGTTCCCGTATTTCAGGAATGATATGGACGCAGGACTCATCACCGGAAGTGAAGCCCAGGAGTTGATCGAATGCCTCTGGATCAAACTTTCCGAGATCAACAAGATACGACCTGTCGGCGCGACCAAGGCTTTTGGCGGTTATCCGATGTTTCAGAATTTGTGTGTCGGCGGGCAGACTCGGGAGGGCAGGGATGCCACAAACGAGCTTACGTATAGGTGCCTTGACGCCACGAAAAATGTCAGGCTGCACCAACCGTCAATATCGGCAAGGGTCTGGAACGGTACTCCCTATCCGTTGTGGAAGAAGCTGGTCGAGGTTACCAGGACAGGCCTCGGCATGCCGGCACTGCACAATGACGAGGTCATCATCCCGGCCTTGCTCAACAGGGGAAAACCTCTGGAAGATGCCCGGTCGTACTCGATTGTTGGGTGTGTCGAGCCTGCCATACAGGGGTACGATCTTGGATGTACCGGGGGAACAGGTGATGCCCCGTTTTTCAACATGGCCGCTTGTCTGGAGTATGCCATCAACGACGGGAAGAGTCTCATGTCGGGTGTTCAGGTCGGTCCGCGGACGGGAAGCCTTGCCGATTTCAGGGATTTCGACGAAGTCAGGGCGGCATACGAGAAGCAGATCAAGCATTTTGTCGATACCTTTGCGGTGATAACCAATAACGCGGATCTGATGCACCGTCAGTTGTCCCCGTTGCCGTTCCGGTCGTGCGGCATAGAACCCTGTGTCGAGCGAGGCCTCGATGTCAATTCAGGTGGCGCACAGTATAACGGTACCGGTACAGCTGGGGTCGGAGTAAGCAATACGGGTGATTCGCTGATGGCTATAAAAAAAGTTGTCTTCGACGACGGAATGCTGAGCGGCGCCGAATTGCTCGATACGTTGAAAAACAACTGGGAAGGGCAGGAAGTCTTGAGAAACCGCATCCTGGCCAACGTTCCCCACTACGGTAACGATATTTCCGAGGTCGATGATATGGCGGCCTGGGCAGCCGGTGTTTACCTGCATCATACCGAACAATCGGTCGGGCCACGTGGCCGGTACAATCCCGGACTCTGGCCGGTTTCCTCCAACATTCCCCTGGGAATGGGGGTCGGCGCGTCCCCTGATGGAAGGAAAGCGGGAGAGGCTTTGGCGGACGGAATTTCCCCTGTGCACGGCAGGGATCTGAGCGGTCCTACGGCGCTGCTCAATTCAGCCGCCCGGATTGATCACCAGATCAGTTCCAATGGGACGCTGCTCAACCTTAGATTTCATCCCTCGGCGCTCGAAGGTGAGGCGGGAGAAGCGGCGCTGATCGCCGCGCTGAAGACTTTCTTCGACATGAAGGGGATGCATGTCCAGTACAATGTCGTGAGTTCTCAAACGCTGAGAGACGCCCAGAGGACTCCGGAAAAATACAGGGATCTCATCGTCAGGGTTGCGGGATACAGCGCCCTGTTCGTCGGGCTCGATCCGAAGCTGCAGGAGGACATCATTACCAGGACGGAAATCGAAGAAGTTGCTCCAAGCCGTACCTCATTCTGCTGAAAGGGATCAAGTGACAATCACGGGGGGCCCTCTTCGGACGCTGATGCCGGATTGGGACCCCCCGGCAAGGGTTCCTGGTTCTTCACCTTGGTTTAGTGATATTAATCAAATGACACGCCACTGGAAAGAAGTTTTCTCCGGGAACCGGTGTGACATTGTCACTCATCACCCGGAAAAGGGGGCTATTGATGGAGAAAGACCTGAGAGGCAATGTGTTTGACATCCAGAGATACACTCTCCATGACGGACCCGGAATCCGGACCGGCGTATTCCTGCAGGGATGCCCGTTGCGATGCCTGTGGTGCCACAGTCCCGAATCTTGTTCGGTAACCGGCGAAATTGCCTGGTTGCCCATGCTCTGCGTGGGGGTTGGGGTATGCGGCGAATGCCTCAGGGCATGCAAGACCGGAGCCGTCAGGGAAACGGATTATATGTGTTCCGCGCCTTCCGGAGAGAATGTCCGGAAGGTGAGCTTGGACAGGAAATTATGCGTAAAGTGCGGTGAATGCGCGAAAGTGTGCTCACGCAGGGCTTTATACCTGACGTCGAAGGAGATGAGTGTCAGTGCGGTGGTTTCCTTGATCATGAAAGACGAGAAATACTATCGGAGAACCAATGGCGGTGTGACCGTATCAGGGGGGGAACCCATGTTTCAGGACGACTTCGCCCTGGGCATTCTGAAAGAGTGTAAAAGAATGGGACTGCATACCGCGCTTGATACGTCCGGATTTGCGGAGTGGGAGAAGTTTGAGGAAATCATGAAATATGTCGACCTGTTTCTATACGATCTCAAACATATGGACAATGCCGCCGCACTTGAGCTTACAGGGGTTGGCAATGCTCTCATTCTGGAAAACCTGAAAAAACTGGCCAGCCTGGGGAGCATCATCCAGATCAGGATCCCCCTGATTCCCGGTTATAACGACTCTGGGAAAAACCTCAGGGAGAGTGCCGCCATGTGCAGTTCTCTGGGGGCATCGGTGACGCGGGTGCAGCTTCTTCCTTATCACAGGTTGGGCGGGCCCAAATACGAGCGGATCGGCAAGAATTACCCCCTGCCCGCCGTTGAGCCCCCTTCAAAA
>CAZRPI010000121.1:0-10233 GCA_964601865.1 uncultured Pelobacter sp.
ATGGCGCTACTATCACCGGTCCCGCCGCCACCGTAACCGGAAGTGTCATCAACAGCAGTGGAGCGGAAACCGGGGTAACGGTGAACGGCATACCAGCGGCCGTAGCCAGCAGCCGCTTCATCGCCAACCATGTGCCGTTGCAGGAGGGCGCAAATACCATCACCGTCACCGCCACGGACGTGAACGGACTGACTGCGACGGCAACAAGATCCGTCACGGCTCAGACTGGCAACTATATCAGAATCAGCAGCACCATCGACTCCGGAGTTGCGCCGCTGGATTTAACACTCAGGCTGAACGGTTCCTTCACCATCACCAATCCGACAATGACAACATCAGGTCCGACTGCCGTCACGCTGACACCCGGTGAGAGCGCTACTGAGTTCACTACAAGGCTTAGCGTTGAAGGAACTTACACCATCACCGCCAGCGTGGTTGGACCGGATGGGAAGACGTATGCGGACAGTGTGACGATTACCGTGATCAACAGAACCCAACTGGAAAGCTTGTTGAAAGCCAAGTGGGAGGGGATGAAGACAAAGGTTACTGCCATGGATGTCGAGGGAACGGTGTCATATTTTATTTCTCCCCTGCAGCAAGATTTTAGAGAGATGTTCACGGCAGCAGGCGCCTCACTACCGTCGCTGAGCAGCTACATGGCTCCAATTTCTCTGGAGTATGTAACGGATAATATCGCAAAATGCCGCATGACACGGAACGAACTGGTTGCCGGCCAATCACAAGAGGTGGAATACGTTGTCTATTTCGTCAAGGAGAACGGCATATGGAAGCTTCAAGACTTTTGAAACGGTTGCGACCACTTCTGTTTATTCCAATTATTTTATGTCTGGCGAGCTGCGCCAGCATATGCCGCATTGACGGCCCCTATGAAGGCAGGGTCGTTGACGCGGAAACCGGCAAACCCATAGAAGGCGTGGTAGTACATGGAACCTGGAGCCGGGTGCATGCAACGGTAGCAGGCGCATCTACTGAGTATTATGACAGTTATGAGATGCTGACCGACAAGAACGGCGAGTTCAAGATTCCCGGCAAGGGGCTGTTACTGTTTTCAAATATTGAAGAGATAACGCTGTCAATATTTAAAGCGGGTTATGAACAGTTCCCAAAGCACAGCCCTTGGTCTGGACTAAAAAAATATGGTCCATTTAACAAGGTTTTATGGAATGGAAACAAAGGAACGTTCAGGTTGAAAAAGAAGACTATAGAAGAAAGAAGAAATGATACTCCTACCTTGCCATTTGCACCAAGTAATAAAAAGCTTAGATTGCTAATTAAGGAAAGCAATAAAGAAATGATGGAAATAGGGTTCCCAGAGAGCACATTTTTGCCAGAGGAATAAAAAATGAAAATCAATTATGGGATAATTTTTGTATTACTATTTACTGCATCTATTTCACATGGTTGGAATGATGAGGTGACTCACCCAACCATATCTGAGCATGCAGCTACTTTATATTTTGGTTCAGAGTATTTAAATGAAGATGTCAATGGCAAAAGGATTAAGTATTTAATCCAAGAAGGTTCGCGCCTCGAAGACCAGGGTACCCGTCCTCTCAACCACTTTCACGATCCAACAGTAGACAATCTTTTGGCCGCTGGTTTGGACGACATTTTATCAGGGGAATCCGCCCTGCTCTGGGCGCAGGATCGCAATACCCAGTCATCAAAAACCGGCGGCGACTGGTCGTGGAATACGGTTCGTGATTACTGGTACAAAAACGTAACCGCTTTGACGGACAAGGACACGGATGACAATCTTGAAATGCTGATGAGAGGCCTGGGTTACCAGATGCATCTGATTCAGGACATGAGCCAGCCAAACCATGTGCGAAATAACGCTCATCTTTTTGATGGAAAAGGTTGGCTAATCGGCTTCGAAACCTGGGCGAAGATCAATGACGACAAGATTCTGAACATTATCAATGGCGCTGCAATACCAGCTATCACAGTTGATTTATTATCCGAATATCAAGCCGATAAAAGTTTGTCACCAATGGCAGTTCTGTTCGACACAAGGACATATTTGGGCATCACAACCCCCACGACTTCCTTAAGCCAGGGCCTGTCCGAATACACCAACGGCAACTTTTTCTCACAAGACACGGTTTTCTCTGCGGAGCGGTATGCCGACAACACGAGTCACAAATATTATTTTCCCTATCCCCGCAAACAATCCAGCGATATTCAGGCGTATATTGACAGAACAAAGACAGCACAAGGCGGAATCTACATATCAAAAACCGGGGAAGGTGAAACTCTGACCTATCTGGCAAGGGAGGGAATGTCAACGCGCTGGATACAGTCAGTGTTCGGGGCGGGAAAATGGTTCTACGGTTCGTTCAAACTTGACGAGAACTGCTTTCAGGAATACGCGCAGAAGCTCATGCCACGGGCAGTTGCCTATTCCAAAGCACTGCTGGATTACTTCTTCCGCGGCGAAATCGAGTTGAGCCTTCCCAACGCCGGAGTCTACAGCAAGAGCCCGGTGGATGGTTCATTCACGGAACTGCGTTTAAACGCCAAAAACGTGACCGCCACCGGTGAAGAAATGAGCGACGGCTCCATAGAACTGACGATAACGTATAATGTCGCACATTCCGACCCCTTTCAAGGTGCTCCGGTTGATGTTGATCCCGAATATCACCACATTATCGTACCGGAACAAACAGGTAAGAGAACCATCCCCAGAAACACGACGACTGAATTGGTTTTCGATCTTTCATCATCCCCCCTTCCCATATGGGCCACCGATGTCGAGATTCGCGTCGTATACAAGGGCAAACTGGGTAATGAAGAAAAATCCGTGGCCATCGGTTATAAAGACATCTCGGAACCTACCCCCATTGATCTGTTCAACGATACGGATTACACCTGCATAAACGACCAGTGGTTCACGGCGGGTGATCCGGCGGCAATAACACTCGCGGATCAATTCGGCAACAATAATGGCTATGATGACGACATAGACAGCTTCAGGCACAACTTCAACAACCTTTACGTTAAAATATCCTCAATCCAGAATCCGGTAATAGTGTCGTCCAGCAACTGCACATTCATGTATGCCGGCCCCATGCCCCCTGGAACCCTCAAACGATTCGGATTTATCCTGACGGATGATTCATATAGATACAGTGCCATCAGGGACTTGAACCACATAGATCCCAGAGACCCCTACACCGGAACCGGCGCCTCCACTTTCGTCGTAACCCAGACCTCCGTCAAAAATCAGATCGATTCCAACGGTAACTACAGTTACCCTCAAATGTACAATATGCGTGGACACATGGTGTGGGAGGGGGTGGTATATGACAACAGGAGCGCGAATATAAATTTCGATTGTAAATGGAGCCAATTGCCATGATCATAAAAGGCGGCCTCGGAAGAGGCCGCCTCTAGGTGCGGGGATTACACAGGAAATTCACTAAAGCTGGTGATGCCGGAAGTGTTATCCGGTTGGGGTGGTATTGGACCGGTTTCCCGGCTATTGCCGTTTGACGCGGGAGCCCCCGGTTAAAGCAGGATCTTTTCGCCGCAGCGTTTGCAGATGAATTCGGTGGCCCCCTTCGGGGGGAAGATCATGACCTTGCATTTGGGACACTCCAGGATCTTGTCCGAATCCTCTACGGAATAATTCTTGTAATATGAAGCCCAGTCAAGACTCTTAATCTTCTCGATTTCTTCTTCGGTTACATTTCTTGACGTCCGTTTAATATTCTGCATTGAATCACCTCGTTAGTACTGGTCTGTTTTGGTGAGCTATATACCACAGGAGCGCGGGATTTTAAACCGGTTTGTTTTATCCGTTGCTCCCCAAGATAAAACCCTGATATCCTGTCATCCATGCATGACGACAGGATCAAATCCGTTCTCGACCGTCTCTCGGAAGCCCGCTCTCCCCGGTATCTCGCCAATGATCCGCTCTCCTTCTGCCATCGCTATCAGGATCCGGCCGACCAGGAGGTTGCGGCGATCATCGCCTCTTCATTTGCCTACGGCAACGTTGGGATTATCCTCCGGAACCTGGAATCGATCTTTGCCGAGTTGGGGCCGTCACCGCGCCGTTTCGTGGAGCGCTTCGAGCCCAAACACGGACTGCGCGCCTTCAGCGGATTCAAGCACCGTTTCAACGATGGGCGGGACCTGTGCGCCCTCCTGTGGTGCATCCGGCTGATGATCGAACAGGAGGGTAGCGCCGAGAGCTTTTTTCTCCGCTTTCATGACAGCCGCCGTCTGGATGTGACCGAGGCCCTGAACGGTTACTCCGCGGCGGCGCGCGCCATGGACTATCGGCCGGTATTCGGTCAGCTGGGCTTTCCCGGGGAGTCATATTTTCCCTTTTTTTTTCCCGCCCCCTCCTCCGGAAGCGCCTGCAAGAGGCTCTGCATGTTTCTCCGCTGGGTTGCGCGGCCCGCGGACGGCATCGATCTGGGGCTCTGGCGTGGCGTCCCGCCCGCCCATCTGGTCATGCCGGTGGACACCCATATCCAGCGCATCAGCGGGTACCTCGGTTTCAGCAGGCGCAAAACCGCCGACTGGACCATGGCCCGCGAAATTACGGCCGCCCTGCGGCGGTTCGATCCATCCGACCCGGTCAGGTACGATTTCGCCCTTGCCCATATCGGGATATCGGACGGATGCAACGGCAGCGATCCGGCCATCTGCGCGGAGTGCGGGATCGTTGGAATATGCCCGCGGAACGGGAGCATGGCATGAATAAGAAAGGGTTTAAAATTTGACACGGTTCCCCCTTTCTGATATAGGTTCGTTGTTTCAGGCATTTCCATGGCGGTCTGATGTGCCGGGTCATCACGTTCGGCAGGGAGTCCCAGATGATAATCCAGTGTGAGCAGTGCAAGACAAAATTCAAGCTCGATGATTCCAAAATAAAGAGCAGCGGTGTCAAGGTTCGCTGCGCCAAGTGCAGGCACATTTTCACGGTCATGAGGGAAGAGCCCGCGCCCGAGCCGCAGGCGGACTTCGGGGCTGTCTTCGACCAGACGTCGGCTTTTGCCGGAGCAGCTCCGTCGGTTGAGGCTTTCTCCCAGCAGCGGGAAGAACCGGCGCCGGAACCCCGGACGGTTCAGCCCCCGGAAATCCCGGCGGCTTCCGCGTCTCCGGAGCCGGAAGGCATTGCCGGGATGGATTTCAGTGACTTTGAACCATCCCGGGAAGGGGCGGTGGCGGCAGAACCGCCTAAACCGGGATTCGCTCCCGAGCCGCCGGCAGCCCAGCCGGAAACGGCCCCGCCCGCCGCGGATGCCTTTTCCTTCGACGCGGGCCAGCTCGACTTCGGCGAAGTGGATTTCGGTTCCACCGCCGTTCCCGCACGGGAAACCCCGGCTTCACCGTTTGGGGAGAGCAAAAGCGATCTTGCTGCTCCGCCATCACCGCAGTTTGAATCCGGCGGGAAGTTCGATGAGCTGTTCGGCGCCCCTTCGACTCCGTTGACCGGGAAGGAAGAAAGGGCTGAAACCTTTGAAAGCGCCTTCGGTACGAAGGAGATAGATTTCGGCGCGGACTTTTCGACGGCGCCTGTTCAACGGGAAAAGCCGGAAGAGCCTAAGGGCGGAGGGATGGAGTTCGTTTTCGATGTGACTCCGCCGCCTGCCGCGGAGCCTTCCGCCCAGACTCCGGTCCAGCCCGTCACTTTCGACCAGCCCCCGGCCATACCGTCCGTGGCGCCGCAGCCGGAACCGGAAGTCAGGCAGGCTCCTCCGCAGCCCGTCCGCCCCGAACCGGAGAAGGAACAGGCTCCGCCGGCAGTTGCCGAGGAGGAGTTGCCGCCCCTGTCCATATCTTCGCGACGCAAGAGCTCATCCCTGCTCAAGTTCCTGGTGCTACTGCTCCTGGTGGTGGCTGTCGGCGCTCTGGGGTATTTCGGGAAGGACCGCTACAAGGATCAGTACCGGAATCTGCTCCAGAAGATCATGCCGGGCGCGTCCCAGGAGACGGGAAAAATCGTTCTGCGCTCCATCAACTCCAGGTTCGTCAAAAACTCGATCACCGGAGGCGAGGTGCTGATCATCAGCGGCGAGGCCGTCAACGGCTATACTACGGCCAGGGGCGCCCTGCAGGTCAAGGGAATGGTCTACGGCGAGGGTGACAAGATCCTGACCAGCAAAAACGCTTATTGCGGCAATCCCATTACACCGGAACAGCTGGCTACCATGCCCCTTGAGGCCGTTGAGGCGGCCATGGCCAACCAGCTCGGCAGTGCCCTGACTAACCTGGAGGTGGCGCCGGGACAGGCCATTCCTTTCTCGGTCGTCATTACTTCCGTGCCGGAGGGGGCCAGGAACTTCGGCGTGGAGCCCGCCGGCTCCCAAGCCATTCAGGACAAGTCGAAATAGTTTTTTGAACCCATCAGATGATGTTTTACGACAGAGGGCCGCGGATGAACTCCGCGGCCCTCTGTCGTACGAAGTTATGGCCGGTAGTCAGCCGACGATCTCGACCAGTCTTATGTCGAAGTTGAGAGCCATGCCGGCCAGGGGATGGTTCGCGTCCAGGGTAATTGTTGTGTCCGTCACCTCCGACACCAGAACCGGCAGGGAATTTCCGCCCTCCACGACGACTTCCAGGCGATCGCCAGGCTGAGGGTTTATCTCCGCCGAGATCTCGCTACGCTGGACAACAGCCACCAGCCCCTCGGAGCGCTGCCCGTAGGCGTCATCGGCCCCGATTCTGACTTTCACGCTCTGACCCGGTTCCAGCCCGACAACCGCCTCCTCGAATTTCGCAATCAGCGCTCCCTGTCCCAGGGTGAACTCCATGGGCTCAGGAGGAGCGCAACCACAGCCGCATCCACTGTCTCCGCACTGGTTCTCCCGGCTGCCGCAGCTATCCTCCACCCTCTCCGATGAGTCGAATACGGTTCCATCATCCAGCGTGCCGGTGTAATGTACCCGAACTTTGTCGCCATTTTTTGCCTGAGTCATTCCCTGTTTCCTCTCGTTTGAAATATCAGCATTTTAGAGGCGGTTCCATCGGGTGATCCGCATCGGAGTTGCGCGGGTGTAAAAGCTGATTGATATGTAGCCTCTGTCCAGTGCGCCGGGAGGTTTCTCCGGAATCCGGACCAGGGCTGAAAATGCGTGATCAGGCGGTGAGCCTGTCGATGATGTTTCGGATGCGGTCCGGGTCGTCACAGGAGATCCGGACTCTTTTGTGGCGGGATGTTTCTCCGGAGATGATTTCCACGGCGGATTTGGGCACGCCGAGCAGATCCGCCAGAAATTCCCGGCAAAGCCTGTTGGCCGCTCCATCAACCGGAGGCGAGGTCAGCCTTATTTTGAGGGCGTTGTCCTGTATTCCGCAGACCTGGTTCTTCGAGGCTCGCGGCTGGATGTACAGGTTGAGGATGAGCCCCTTCTCCGTTACGCTGCAGACGGAGGCATCAGGACGGTTCATCGCCGGACAGCATGCGGCTGTGGCATTCCAGCAGGCTCCTGAGACTCATCTCGAACTGGACCTTCTGGCGGCTTACATCCTCAATGCGCGCATTGAGTTCACCCAGACGCCGCTCGGCGTCGGCAACGATCCGTTCCGCCTTGAGTTCGGCCTCACCGACGATCAGCGCCGCCTCTTTCTGCGCCGTGGCCTTCATTTCCTCGATGACCCGCTGCGCGGCCAGCATGGCCTCCCGCAGGTCCTTTTCCTTCTCGGCCATCTCCTGCATCTCGCGGGTGTGCCGCGCCTGCTGCTCCTTCAGTTCGTTGTTTTCCCGGACCAGGTTTTCCATTTCCGAGGCCACGGTCTGCAGGAAGGCATCCACGTCATCGGGATCGAGGCCGCCCAACATCTTGCCCTTGAACTGTTGTTGCTGAATGTCGATCGGAGATATTTTCATCGCAGGTCAACCTCTCAATTTGAGTGCCATGCTGCTGGTGTGCAGATAATGGATGGCCGTGTCGAACACTACGATCTGAAGCACGTAGATGAGGACGAACGCCACCAATGGTGAAAAGTCGATCATGCCGGTATTGGGCATGTGACGCCTGATTCTGTTGAGCAACGGATCGGTGATACGGTAGATGAAACTGACGAGAGGGTTGTACGGATCCGCGTTTACCCAGGATATGATCACGCTGGCCAGCAGGATGTATTTGTAGATGGTCAGCAGGCCGTCGGCTAGTTCGACGATTTTGGCCAAGGCCAGAAAGATGTTTGCTATCAGGACCACGGTTGCTGCTCCAAGCTGCGTAGTTGGCTAAAATGCAGTAACTATGCCTTAAAGCATTTGTAATGTCAAAGTAGAATCACGCTCATCCTTGCCTTGCCGGGGGACTCTCTGGTATAGTTGTACCTTCCCGGCGGCGCCCGGCGCCCCTCAGCCGCCATTTATCAGGTTATTTGGCGGAGCGCTATGTCAATCTGGACTTCCCATCTGCACGTCGCTGTTGAAGCCGCTCTCAAGGCCGGCGATTTCCAGCGTTACCGTTTCATGTCACCGCTCAGTGTTGATCTGAAGGGGGACAAGAACCTGGTGACCGAGGTTGACCGGGAATCGGAGCGTCTCATCGTTGACCATCTGCTGGCCAGCTTCCCTGAAGACACCATCCTGGCGGAGGAGGGGGAATACCTGCGGCGGAGCGGCTCCCGGCGCTGGGTGATCGATCCCTTGGACGGCACAACCAACTACGCCCATGGTTTTCCCTGGTTTTGCGTCTCCATCGCCCTTGAGGCCGATGGAGAGATCGTCGTGGGTGTTATTCACAATCCGGTGTATGGCGAGCTGTTCACCGCGGTCAAAGGTGGGGGGGCGTTTCTGAACGGCCGCGGAATCCGCGTATCACAACGCTCACCCCTGAAAAATTGCCTGCTGGCCACAGGTTTCCCCTATGACTGCGCCATTGATCCGGTAAACAACTTCGACAATTTCATCGCCTTCCAGAGGGCGGCCCGCGGCATCCGCAGGGCGGGTGCCGCTGCCCTGGACCTGGCGGCGGTCGCAGCCGGACGGCTTGATGGATTCTGGGAACTGAAGCTCAAGCCCTGGGATGTGGCTGCAGGCATTCTTATCGTGCGCGAGGCCGGCGGCATGGTTACAGGCTTTGACGGCGAAACGTATTCGATTTTCAATAACCGCATCGTGGCGAGCAACGGCCTGATCCATCCTGAAATGACGGCCCTGCTGGGCTCCACGGCAAAGGAAAGGTAACGTGAAGAAAAAAACCCGCGCACTGCTTCTGACGGCATTCGTACTTCCGGGACTCGGCCAGCTCTATCTCGGCCGCAAGGGGGCGGGGCTATGCCTGGTCATGCTGGTCAACCTCCTGCTGCTGCTGGCGTTCTTTCTGCTGTTGAAGGGCTCGGCGCCTCTGCTGGCAGCCAAACTCGCACCGGGGACAATCAAACCCTCGGATATTTCAGCCGGTTTCGCAAGCCTTGCCGGTTATGGCAAGGCTCTGCTCGCCGCTTTTGCCCTGGTATGGGGATACGCCATTACGGATATCCTGGTGAAAGATGCTTCAGAACCTGAACAGCGCTGATCCCGCGTCCGCCGCATCCAACCCGCCGACCTGACACCCCCTCTGTGTTATTTATGCCTCAGTAGGCCTGATTCGATTTGACAAATACGGCATTGCTGTGAGATAAACTGCATTTCCCGTGTCTTTTTATACGGTTGGCATTTACGACATCAATGGAGATATAAATGATTCATTCGCAGATTATTGGCAGTGGTGGCTATTCTCCGGAACGGGTGGTTACCAATGATTATTTCGAATATCTGGTGGAGAACGCCGACGAATGGATTTTCTCACGCACCGGCATACGCGAACGGCGCTTTGCCTCGGAGGAGCAGGCCACGTCCGATCTGGCTACCATAGCGGCCAGGAATGCCCTGCAGTCCGCCGGCGTCACCGCCGATGAGATCGACTGCATCGTGTTGGGAACTTCGACGCCTGACATGTGCCTTCCCCCGACCGCCTGTCTGGTGCAGAACAACATCGGCGCGAAAAATTCCTTTGCCTTTGACATGAACGCGGTCTGCAGCAGCTTCGTTTTTGCCATGGAGGTGGCTGACAATCTCGTTTGCAGCGGCAGATACAGAACGGTCATGGCCATCGGCGCGGATACCTATTCCAGGATTCTCGACTTTCAGGACAAGAGTACCTGTCCCCTCTTCGGGGACGGGGCGGGCGCGGTTATTCTCCGTGCCTGCGAAGATCCGGAGAAGGGTATACTCAGCACGTACATGCGCAGCGACGG
>CAZRPI010000122.1:0-10200 GCA_964601865.1 uncultured Pelobacter sp.
CCGGTCTCCAAAACCGGGTGTTGGGGGTTCGAATCCCTCCTGGCCTGCCATTTTTTTGCGCAGTCGAGATGCGCCAGCAAAAAAGCACAACGACACAAAACTGAATGACGCATGTGTGTGCTGCTGCACCTGGGGAGGATTAAGTGCAAAAAGTCAAGCCATTTCTGGATTCGGTGAAGATCGAACTTTCCAAGGTTACATGGCCCACACGTAAAGAAACGATGGCTACAACCGGTGTGGTTATTGTCATTATTTTTTTGATTTCGATCTTCCTGGGCGTTTGTGATGTTGTCCTGGCCAAGCTGATGAGGCTTATACTGGGGTAAAGGAATTAACTGATATGTCCAAAAAGTGGTACGGGATACATACCTATTCAGGGTTCGAAAACAAAGTCAGGCTGAATTTGGCTGAGCGAATCAAGAATGAGGAGATGGAGCAGTACTTCGAAGAGATTCTGATACCGTCAGAGACCGTCGTTGAGCTGAAAAAAGGTGAAAAAAGGACCTCCTCCCGTAAATTTTTCCCAGGCTATATTCTTGTCAAAATGGAACTCAACGATGAGACTTGGCATATTGTAAAGGAAACATCAAAGGTCACCGGTTTCGTTGGTGGCAATACCCCCTTTCCGATTCCGGATGAAGAGGTGTGCAAAATCACCCGCCGCATGGAAGAGGGAGCGGAAAAGCCCAGGCCGAAGGTGCTGTTCGAGGTTGGAGAAACGGTCCGCGTAATCGATGGTCCATTTCTTAATTTTTCAGGTATTGTGGAGGACGTGAAGCCGGACAAGGGCAAGCTTCGAGTCACGGTCACCATTTTTGGCAGGGCAACCCCCGTGGAACTGGAATTTATGCAGGTGGAAAAGAATTAATTCCTTTAGCTGCATTGTCGGATAAAGTTTTGGACACAAAGGAGCGCCATAATGGCTAAAAAGATTACTGGCTATATCAAATTACAGGTTCCCGCCGGCAAGGCAAATCCGTCTCCCCCCATTGGCCCTGCCCTGGGTCAGCATGGTGTAAACATAATGGAGTTCTGTAAGGCCTTCAACGCCAAGACCCAGGCTGATGAGGGAACCATCATACCTGTCGTTATCACGGTTTACGCCGATCGCTCTTTTACTTTCATCACCAAGACTCCGCCGGTTCCGGTACTGATCAAAAAGGTTGCCGGTATCGCGAGCGGTTCCGCCGTCCCCAACAAAACCAAGGTCGGCAAGCTCACCAAGGCGCAGGTCGAGGAAATAGCAAAAACAAAGATGCCCGATTTGAATGCGGCTTCACTTGAGGCCGCCATGCGGACCGTTGAGGGAACGGCTCGTTCCATGGGCGTTGATATCGTATAGTTTAAAATATTCACGATACGGAGAGAGGTTGCACCATGTCTAAGACTGCTAAAAAACATTCCGCGGCACGCGCGAAGATTGACAGGTCAAAGGTCTATCCCCTTGCGACAGCCATTGACGTTGTCAAGCAGGCGGCGTACGCCAAGTTTGACGAGACGGTTGACGTGGCGGTGCGTCTTGGGGTTGATCCGCGACACGCAGACCAGATGGTGCGTGGTGCGGTCGTGCTTCCCAATGGTTTGGGCAAGGAAGTGCGTGTGCTTGTGTTTGCAAAGGGCGAGAAGGAGAAGGAAGCCCTGGATGCAGGCGCGGACTTCGTTGGCGCCGAAGATCTGGTTGCCAAGATTCAGGAGGGGTGGTTCGAGTTTGACACCGCCATTGCAACTCCCGATATGATGGGTGTCGTCGGTAAGATCGGAAGGCTTCTTGGCCCCAGGGGACTCATGCCGAACCCGAAGGTTGGTACCGTTACTTTTGAAGTTGGGAGAGCGGTAAAGGAGTCCAAGGCGGGCAAGGTTGAGTTTCGTGTCGAAAAGGCCGGTATTATCCATGCTCCCCTGGGAAAGGTTTCCTTTGACGTCGAGTCGTTGAAGGGCAATCTGCTCGCACTGGTTGAGGCGCTTGTCAAGGCGAAACCGTCGGCCGCCAAAGGTGTCTATCTGAAGAAGATTTCCATGTCTTCAACCATGGGGCCTGGCATCAATCTTGATATAAGCGATGTTACCTCGCAGCTTTAGACGTGATGTCGATTTATAGTTGAGCCAAAGTTAAAGACAGCAGGTGTGATCAGTTACTTAAATCATCAGAACCGGGCCTGCCGAGACTTGGGTTTGCGGCAGAAGTTGCTTGCCGTGCTTCCTAGCTTTGGCCGGAGCATTGCTCCAACACCAAAAGAAAGGAGGAAGTCACTTGAACAAGAATAACAAGCAGGAACTCGTTACGCAGATGCACGACAGGCTGGTCCGCGCCAAAGCCGTTTTTTTGGCTGATTTCCGCGGAATGAACGTTGGCCAGGCGACGACTCTACGTAATGAGTTGCGGAACGCTTCAGTTGAGTACAAGGTCTTCAAGAATACTCTTCTCGATCTGGCTGCCAAGGACACGGACGTAGAGTGTTTGAAACCGTATCTTGCCGGCCCCACTGCAATCGCCATTTCCTATGACGACCCAGTCAGTGCCGCCAAGGTTCTCAACAAGTTCGCAAAAGATCCAGCGGGCAAATTTGTGCTCAAGGCCGGTGTTCTGTCCGGCAAGCTGCTGGATATCAAACAGATTCAGGCATTAGCCGATCTTCCGTCACGTGAAGTACTGATCGGCAAAATGCTTGGATCCATGCAGGCTCCTGCAACCAATTTTGTCGGAGTTCTTGCAGCCCTTCCCGGGTCTCTTGTCCGGGTCCTGGATGCAATCCGCGCGCAAAAAGTCGGGAATTAGAAAATTTCACATAGCAATCAAAATTAATGACTTTGGAGGAATAAACCAATGGCAGATATTACAAAACAGGATGTAATTGCCTTTATTGAAAAGATGACGGTTCTGGAACTCGCGGAACTGGTAAAGGAACTTGAAGAGAAATTCGGTGTATCGGCCGCAGCGCCGGTTGCCGTTGCCGCAGCAGGCCCTGCCGCCGCAGCCGAACCCGTTGAGGAAAAAACAGAATTCGATGTTATTCTCAAGGCGGCAGGCGCAAACAAGATCAACGTCATCAAGGCAGTTCGTTCGCTCACCAGCCTCGGTCTTAAGGAAGCGAAAGATCTGGTGGACGGAGCTCCCGGAACCGTTAAGCAGGGAGTCTCCAAGCAGGAAGCCGAAGACGCCAAGAAATTGCTTGCTGAAGCTGGTGCGGAAGTAGAAGTTAAATAGCAGTCTGTTCCGCTGCGATGTTGAGAGCCAAGGTCACCGGGTGTGGCCTTGGCTTGTCCTGTTTGGGAAGTAGCCCCCGCCCTCTCGAGTCAAATATTCCAGCCGGTAAACCCTTTTCGGCCGGATGTCGTCACGATAATCGCCAAAGGAGAAGCTATGGCTTATTCGATCGCCAATAACCACCTGCTGCGTAAAAATTTTGCAAAAATTAAAAATATAATTGATATTCCCAATCTCATTGACATACAGAAAAATTCTTATCGACGTTTTCTTCAGCAGGAGGTCGATCCCGAATCCCGCGCCAACATAGGGCTCGAAGCCGTTTTTAAAAGTGTTTTTCCCATCAAGGACTTTAGTGAAAGTGCTTCGCTGGAGTATGTTTCCTACTCGTTGAGCAAACCCAAGTATGATGTGGTTGAGTGCCATCAGCGCGGCATGACTTTTGCCGCTCCGATGAAGGTGAAAGTCCGTCTGGTTATCTGGGACTCCGGCAAGGAGAGTGGAGTCAGGGCAATCAAGGATATCAAGGAACAGGAAGTTTATTTTGGCGAAATTCCGCTGATGACCGACAACGGGACTTTTATCATTAACGGTACGGAGAGGGTTATTGTCAGCCAGTTACACCGCTCTCCAGGCGTTTTCTATGATCACGATAAGGGTAAAACCCACTCCAGCGGTAAGGTTCTTTATTCGGCCCGGGTTATCCCCTACCGCGGTTCGTGGCTTGATTTCGAATTTGATCACAAGGATATTCTCTACGTACGCATCGACCGCAGGCGCAAGATGCCTGCAACCGTTCTGCTCAAGGCTCTTGGCTATTCAACCGAACAGCTTCTCAATTACTACTACAAGAGTGAGGAGATCTTCGTCCGCGGTGAAATGTTGACCAAGAGCAGTGATCCGGAATTGCTGACTCTGCAGAAAGCGGCCGTTGATGTCGTTGCTCCCAGGACGGGCGAAGTCATCATTAAGGCTAATCGCAAGTTTACCAAGGCTTCCATCAAAAAGATGCTGGAGCACGGGATCAGGGAGGTTCCGACAACTCTTGACGGGATCATCGGTCGTTATGCCTCGTCCGATGTTGTTGACCCGTCAACGGGCGAAGTCCTGCTTGAGTGCAACGAGGAAGTAACTCAGGAAAAGTTCGAAGAGATCCGCTCGCGGGGCGTTGAGAGCTTCAAACTGCTGTTCATCGACAATCTCCACATCACGTCATCTTTCCGCGATACCCTGCTCATCGACAAGATCAATACGACCGATGAGGCGCTGATTGAAATCTACCGTCGACTCAGGCCCGGAGATCCCCCCACCCTGAAGAGCTCCCAGGCCCTCTTTGAAAACCTTTTTTTCAACCCCGAGCGTTACGACCTGTCCACCGTCGGGCGATTGAAGCTGAATTTCAAGCTCGGTCTCAGGGTTTGGCCTGATTGTACGGTGCTGAATGCCCCCTCAATGTTGTCCGCGGAGGACGTGGTGAGTTTTGATAAACTCGTCAAGACTCTGAACAGTGTGGACAACCGTTTTTCACAGTACGTGATGCAGCGTTTTCCCGCTGACTTCACGAAAACGCTTCTCAAACACGACCCGGACCAGCCCGTCCCCGAGAAGCTCAGGGAACAGATTGTCAAGGTAATCAACAACCTGCTGAGAGATACGGATTTTTATCAGCGGGATTTTCTGGCCGGTTTTGAACTGAGCGACGAGACCGTCAGACTGACGGATGCCATAGAGTCCGGGGCGTTCGAGGAAAATCGCCGTTACATTGAGATTCTGCGCCGCAACAGGATGATCTTCGAGGATATCTTTGGTTCAGTGCTGCTGAAGTCGAGCCAGAACGATATTCTTGAAATAGTCAGATATCTGATCGAGCTGAAAAATGGTCGGGGTTCCATCGACGATATCGATCATCTCGGAAACCGGCGGGTTCGCGCCGTTGGCGAGTTGCTCGAAAATCAGTACCGCATCGGTCTGGTACGCATGGAACGGGCGATCAAGGAGCGCATGAGTCTGCAGGAAGTCGAGAACCTCATGCCGCACGATCTTATTAATTCAAAGCCGGTTTCAGCGGTGGTCAAGGAGTTTTTCGGTTCCTCCCAGCTCTCCCAGTTCATGGACCAGACAAACCCACTCTCCGAAGTGACCCACAAGCGCCGGCTTTCGGCGCTTGGCCCCGGCGGTCTGACAAGAGAACGCGCCGGTTTTGAGGTCCGTGACGTCCATCCGACCCATTACGGGAGGGTGTGTCCTATTGAGACCCCGGAAGGGCCGAACATCGGCCTGATTGCATCCCTTTCGACCTATGCGCGCATCAACGAGCACGGTTTCGTGGAAACTCCCTACCGTATCGTACGCGAGGGAAAGCTCACGAACGAGGTTCGCTTCTTCTCGGCGCTTGAAGAGGAGGGGCACGCCATTGCCCAGGCAAACGCCGATGTGGACACCGCCGGCCGGTTCGTTAATGACTACGTTTCGGCGCGCAAGAGCGGCGAATTCGTGCTGGTTCATCGGGACGAGATCGAACTGATGGACGTGGCTCCGAAGCAGCTGGTTTCAGTTGCTGCCGCGTTGATACCCTTTCTGGAAAACGACGATGCCAACCGCGCCCTGATGGGCTCCAACATGCAGCGTCAGGCGGTCCCGCTGTTGAGGGCCGATTCCCCACTCGTCGGCACCGGAATGGAGCGCATTGTAGCCAAGGACTCGGGTGTGTCGGTTATTGCGCGACATGACGGCGTGGTGGAGTCGGTGGATGCCTCGCGTATCGTTGTCAAAATTAATGAGACCGAGCGGGATGAGACCGGGACAGGCGTTGATATCTATAACCTGATCAAATTCGCGCGTTCGAATCAGAATACCTGCATTAACAATAAGCCGGTCGTCAAGGTAGGGGATGCGGTCAAGCGCAACGACGTTATTGCCGATGGCCCTTCCACCGAGATGGGTGAGCTTGCCCTGGGCCAGAACGTGATCGTGGCGTTCATGCCCTGGGGAGGTTACAATTTTGAGGACTCCATACTCGTTTCGGAAAAACTCGTCAAGGATGACCGCTATACCTCGATTCACATCGAGGAATTCGAATGCGTTGCCCGTGACACGAAACTTGGCAAGGAGGAGATAACCGCCGACATTCCCAATCTGGGTGAAGAGGCTCTCAAGGATCTGGACGAATCCGGAATAATTCGCATCGGCGCCGAGGTGAAGCCGCAGGATATCCTGGTCGGCAAGATCACACCCAAGGGGGAAACCCAGCTTTCGCCCGAGGAGAAGCTGCTGCGTGCGATTTTCGGTGAAAAAGCCGGGGATGTGCGGGATACTTCGCTGACCGTTCCTCCGGGCGTGGAGGGTACGGTTATCGGTGCCAAGGTTTTTTCCCGCAAGGGGGCTGACAAGGATACCCGCACCGAATTGATCGAGAAGGCTGAAGAGGAAAAGCTGCGCAAGGATGAACAGGATGAAATCAGGATTATCCGGGCATCGGCCGAGGGTAAACTGCACCGTCTGCTGACAGGCAAAACCCTGGCGGTCAAGCTTGAGGATGGCGATGGCAATCTCCTTCTCCCGAAAAACGCGGAAATCACGGAGGAAGCTTTAAAATCCCTCTCCATAGAGGCTCTCAAGGCCATCTCGGTGAACGATGACGGAGAAACCGACGAGAAGGTAAGTCTGATAATCAATACGCTCAAACGCCAGATTGAGCTGATCCAGGGCGTTTTCGAAGACAAGATCCAGAAGCTCCGCCGCGGCGATGATCTCCCTCCCGGCGTTATCAAGATGGTTAAGGTCTATATCGCCATCAAGCGCAAGCTGCAGGTGGGCGACAAGATGGCCGGCCGCCATGGCAACAAGGGTGTCGTTTCACGCATTCTTCCCGAGGAAGACATGCCTTACATGGAAGATGGCCGGCCGGTGGAAATAGTCCTCAACCCGCTGGGGGTTCCGTCCCGTATGAATGTGGGACAGATACTCGAAACGCACCTGGGTTGGGCTGCCAAGGGCATTGGCTGGAGGATTGAGGAGATGCTCCAGAGCCATACATCCGAGGATAATCTGAAGAAATATCTTAAGGACGTCTACGGTGATGATGAGGTTGGGAGTTTTATCGACTCACTCGACCGCGATGAACTGATGCAGGTCTGCCGTCGCCTCCAGCGCGGTGTGTCCATGGCGTCACCCGTTTTTGAGGGCGCCTCCGAAGACAAGATCAAGGGTATGCTGGGAAAGGCCGGTTTCCATTCCTCCGGGCAGGTGACCCTGTTCGACGGCCGTTCCGGAGAGCCTTTCAAGCACAGGGTTACGGTGGGCGTGATGTACATGCTCAAACTGCACCACCTGGTGGATGACAAGATCCACGCCCGTTCCATCGGTCCGTACAGCCTCGTTACCCAGCAGCCCCTGGGTGGCAAGGCGCAGTTCGGTGGCCAGCGACTGGGCGAAATGGAGGTCTGGGCCATGGAGGCGTACGGCGCCGCCTATGCCCTGCAGGAGTTCCTGACGGTCAAATCGGATGATGTCTCGGGCCGCACGAGGATGTACGAGGCCATCGTGAAAGGAAAGCATACCCTTGAACCGGGTCTGCCCGAATCGTTCAACGTTCTCATCAAGGAGTTGCAGTCGCTCTGTCTTGATGTCGAGTTGCTTGAGGGTGATGACGAATAGGCTCCATGCGTGCCGCTGACCGGCATGCGTTCATACCTGCGCCGGTAGTACCCTGTCCGATGTGCCGGGCGCAGCTTCAGATATATACAAGGAGAGCACCGTGGAAGATTATTTCAGCTTTTTTGATAAACCCAAGGATCCACTCCATTTTTCAGCAATAAGGATATCCGTTTCCTCGCCTGAGAAGATTCGTGAGCGTTCCCATGGTGAGGTTAAAAAGCCGGAAACGATTAATTACCGAACGTTCAAGCCCGAGCGGGATGGACTTTTCTGCGCCAAGATATTCGGACCGACAAAGGATTACGAGTGCAACTGCGGAAAATACAAACGCATGAAGCACCGCGGCATAATCTGCGAGAAGTGCGGGGTGGAGGTAATCCCCTCCAAGGTTCGCCGCGAACGACTTGGTCACATTGATCTGGCCACACCCGTGGCGCATATCTGGTTTCTTAAATCGCTACCTTCAAGGATCGGCAACCTGCTTGACATAACCCTGAAGGATCTTGAGAAGGTGCTTTATTTTGAGGCCTTTGTCATCAGCGATCCCAAAAACACGCCGCTGCAGTTCTGCGAGGTGATGTCGGAGGAAAAATTCCTGAAATGCCAGCAGGAGTACGGCGCGGACGCCTTCGAGGGGGGCATGGGCGCCGAAGCCATCAGAGAGTGCCTCAAGTCCATTAATCTTGAAGAACTTTCCAGCCAGTTGCGCACCGAGATGATGGAATCGACCAGTGAGGCAAAGCGCAAGAAAACCGCCAAGCGCCTCAAGGTGCTGGAGGCGTTCAAGTCGTCGGGCAACAAGCCGGAGTGGATGATTCTTGAATGCATACCGGTGCTGCCGCCGGAATTGCGGCCCCTGGTTCCTCTTGATGGCGGGCGTTTTGCGACCTCGGATCTGAACGACCTGTACCGCCGGGTCATCAACCGCAATAACCGTCTGAAGCGTCTGGTGGAACTGCAGGCGCCGGAGGTTATCATACGCAATGAAAAGCGGATGCTCCAGGAAGCGGTGGACGCACTGTTTGACAACGGTCGCCGCGGCAGGGCGATTGCCGGCCCGAACAAGCGGCCGCTCAAATCCCTTTCCGACATGCTGAAGGGTAAATCCGGCCGGTTCCGCCAGAACCTGCTGGGCAAGCGCGTTGACTACTCAGGGCGATCCGTTATCGTGGTCGGTCCGGAACTCAAGCTTCATCAATGCGGGCTTCCCAAAAAGATGGCTTTGGAGCTGTTCAAGCCGTTCATCTACAACAAGCTTGAGGAGCGTGGCTATGTAACCACCATCAAGAGCGCGAAAAAGATGGTGGAAAAGGAACGTCCAGAAGTATGGGATGTTCTTGAAGAGGTGATTAAAGAACATCCGGTCATGCTGAACCGCGCCCCGACCCTGCACCGCCTCGGTATCCAGGCCTTTGAGCCGGTGCTGATCGAGGGCAAGGCCATCCAGCTCCATCCCCTGGTGTGTACCGCCTTCAACGCCGACTTTGACGGTGACCAGATGGCCGTTCATCTGCCGCTGTCCGTTGAAAGTCAGGTCGAGGCACGCGTCCTGATGATGTCAACCAACAACATCCTTTCCCCGGCCCATGGCAAGCCGATCATCGTGCCTTCGCAGGATATGGTGCTCGGCGCCTACTACATGACCCGGGACAGGCTCTACAAACCGGTGATCGACGAGAAAACCGGCAAGGAAATCATTGATCCCGAAACCGAACTGCCTACTTACCGCAAGGTAAAGGGGACGGGCAAGGTCTTTTCAGGTCCTGACGAGGTCAGGATCGCTTTTGACGCCGGCGAGGTCGATATGCAGGCAACCATCAGGGTCCGCATGAAGAACCTTGCCAGCGATGAGAAACCGCAGCTGATCGATACCACCGTAGGGCGCATTATCCTCAGGGAAATCCTGCCGGATTCGGTTCCCTTCAGCGCCGTCAACAAGGTCATGAACAAGAAGGAACTGTCCAATCTCGTTGACACCTGTTACCGCCTGGCGGACAACAAGGAAACGGTCATTCTGGCGGACAAGCTGAAAGACATCGGTTTCCGCTACGCCAACCTGGCCGGTATCTCCATCTGCCTTGACGACATGGTGATTCCCGACGGGAAAAACGCCATCCTCACCAAGGCCGAGGACGAGGTCAAGGAAATCCAGAACCAGTATACCGAGGGCCTCATTACCGATGGCGAGCGCTACAACAAGGTTATCGACATCTGGGCGAAGGCCACTGAAGACATCGCAAAGGAGATGCTGGATAACCTGTCGAAACAGAAATTCAGCGTCGAAGGTTCCGGTATCTCGGAGGAAGCGTCATTCAACGCCATTCACATGATGGCCGATT